>JAFSUH010000248.1 GCA_017445365.1 Kiritimatiellia bacterium
AAAGAAGCAAGAAGGAAAGAAGCAAGAAGGAAAGAAGCAAGAAGGAAAGAAGTAAGAAGGAAGAAGTAAGAAGGAAGAAGTTCGGAAAGAAGTTCGGAAGGAAGAAGTTCGGACAAATTTCGTGGGACGGCCGCGCAAGAGCGCGGCCGTTTCCGTTTTGCGCGGCAAGCGGCAAACGCCCCCTTGCCGATGTCCGGTCCCGCGGAGTAGGATGGGAGGAACCCCATGCGTTTCCCCTGCCCGGTCCTGCTTCCCGTTTTCTGCGCGCTCGCGCTCTCCGCGCGCGCGGTGGATTTCACCGCCGCGCCCCTGCCGCCGGACGTGGAACGGATCAACGCGCGCGCCGAGGACGCCGCCGACCCCGCCGAGCGCATCCGCCTGTACGCGGTGGCCCTCCGCGAGTTCCCCGCCAACGAGCCCGCCCGCTACGCCATCGCCCGCCACTTCCTCGCCAACGGTGCGCCCGCGAAGGCGCTTTTCCTCGCGCGCGGCCTCGCCGAAAAGCACCCGGAAAGCGCCGACATCCTCCTGCTCCGCGCGCAGGCCGCCCTTTCGCTCGCGACCCCCGGCCGGAGCGAACTCGCCACGCTTGCCGCCTCCCTCGCGGATTGCGCCGCGGCCGCCGCCGACCCCGCCCGCCGCGCCGAAGCGTTGCTCTGCCGGAGCGCCTGCGTGCGCCTCGCCGGCGGCTTCGACGAAGCGCCCGCCATCGCGCGCCGCGCCCTCGAAGAGGCCGCGGACGCGGGCCTGCCGCTCGCCCCGTACCTCCTCGAAAAGGACCTCGCCGACGAGACCGCCGCCCTCTTTTCCCCCGTGGAGTGACCCCATGTCCGCCGCTTCCGCCGTCCCCTCCCCCGCCGCCCCGCCGCCTCCGCCGGGGACCTTCGAAATCCTCGCCCGCGACGCAACGACCGGCGCGCGCGCGGGACGCCTCTGGACGGCGCACGGGGTTGTCGAGACCCCCGTTTTCATGCCCGTTGGCACGCAGGCGACCGTCAAGTCGCTCGCGCCGTGGGAACTGGAAGCGATGGATTGCCGCATCATCCTCGCGAACACGTACCACTTGGCCCTGCGGCCCGGCGCGGAGGCCGTTGCCGCGATGGGCGGGCTCCACGCGTTCGAGTCGTGGAACCGCGCGATTCTGACCGATTCCGGCGGCTTCCAGGTCTTTTCGCTCTCCGACTTGAGGAAGATTTCCGACGAAGGCGTGCGGTTCCGTTCGCACCTGGACGGGACGGAACTTTTCATGGGCCCGCGCGAAAGCATGAAGGTGCAGCGGCTGCTCGCCAGCGACATCGCGATGGCCTTCGACGAGTGCCCGCCGTGCCCGTGCGGGAAGGACGTGGCGGAAAAGGCGGTCGCCCGGACGATCGCGTGGGCGGAAATCTGCGCCGGGGAGCCGCGGGCGGAAGGGCAGTTGCGCTTCGGCATCGTGCAGGGCGGCGTGCATGCCGACCTGCGCCGCGCGTGCGCCGAAGCCGTTTGCGCGATGGAGGGCTTCGACGGGTTCGCCATCGGCGGGGTGAGCGTGGGAGAACCGGAAGAGCTGATCCTGCCGGGGGTGGAGATGGCGGCGCCGTTCCTGCCGGAAGACCGCCCGCGGTACCTGATGGGCGTCGGCCAGTTCTGGCAGATGTCCGAGTCGGTCGCGCGCGGCGTGGACATGTTCGACTGCGTGATGCCGACCCGCCTTTCGCGGCACGGGTCGGTGTTCACGCGCGAGGGGCGGTACAACCTCAAGAACGCGGCGAACCGCTTGAGCGACCGGCCGCTGGAGGAGGGGTGCGCGTGCCCGGCGTGCCAGCGGTTCACGCGCGCCTACGTCCGGCATCTGGTGCAGGCGCGGGAAATCCTGGGCGTGCGGCTCGTGACCACGCACAACATCTTCCGCTACTTGGAAACGATGAAGGAAATGCGCCAATCCATTTTGGACGGGACCTTCGGCGCGTTCCGCGCGCGCATCGCCGCGGCCTACGGCCCCGGCGCGACGACGAACCTCCTCCGCTGAGGGGCGTCCGGCCCGTTGCCGGCGCCCCAAGCGGCATTTTGCCAATGTTCGGCAAAATCAGGCCGTTTTTGCCGAACATTGGCAAAATCCCTCCCCGGCGCGGCGGAGGAGTCCTACCCGGCGGCGCGGGCGCCGCGCCCGGCGAGGACCGCGAGCGCGGCGAAGAGGAGGACGAAGGAAAACGCGTTCGTCGCCGCGGCGGAAAGCGCGTACGGAAGCGCGCGCGTGGCCCCCGCGACGAGATACCCCGCCGCGCTCGCCGCGCCGACCAGAAGCGCGTACGGCAGTTGCGTGCGCACGTGGTCGATGTGGCGGCACTGCGCGCCGATCGAAGAAAGAATCGTCGTGTCGGAAATCGGCGAGCAGTGGTCGCCCATCACCGAGCCCGAGAGAATCGCCGAAAGCACGAGCGCGTTGAGCGACGGATCCACCTTCTCGCAGACCGCGACGGCGATCGGAATCAAAATGCCGAACGTCCCCCACGAGGTGCCCGTCGAAAACGCGATGGTGCCCGCGAGGACGAAGAGCACCGCGGGCAGCGCCCCGAGCGGCAGCACCCCCGCGTCCGCGCCGCGTTTCACCGCCGCGGAGATGAACTCGTCGATGCCGAGCAGCCGGTTGCAGATCGCCGAAAGCGTCCAGGCCAAAGCGAGGATGACCAGGGCCGGGACCATCATGCGGATGCCGGCGGGCACGCACGCGAAAAATTCGCGGTACGTCAGGACGCGGCGCGGAATCGCGAGGAGGAACGCGGCGACGAGCCCGAGGAGCGACGCGGTCGCGAACGCGAGCGCGGCCTGCGTGTCGCCGATGGCGCCGAACACGGTGACGGGGGCGGCGCCGTCGGCGGGGGGCGCCCAGTAGTTGCCGAGGTAGAGCATCAGGGCGATGCCGCCAACCACCAGCACCGCGACCGGGACGGCGAGGTCCCACGTGCGGCCGCGCGGGGAAACCACCGCCGGGTCGAGCGCCTCTTCGCGGACTTCGCGCGCCGCCGCGCCCGCCGGGTCCCC
>JAFSUH010000023.1 GCA_017445365.1 Kiritimatiellia bacterium
CCCGGCGCCGAAACCGTCCCGCCCCTTTCCAACATCCGCGTGGTGCTGGTGAACGGCATCTACGGCGGCAACATCGGAAGCGCCTGCCGCGCGATGGCGAACATGGGCCTCGGTGATTTGTGGCTCGTCAACCCGCGCGATTCCGTCGATTGGGAAGAAGCCGCGAAAATGGCCTGCCACGCGGGCAACATCCTCCGGAACCGGAAGGTCGTTCCCGTGCTGGCCGACGCGGTGTCGGATTGCGCGCTCGTGGCCGGGGTGACGGCGCGCACGGGCCTGTACCGCGACCACGCGAAAACCCCGCGGGAGTGGGCGCCGCGGTTGCTCGAAGCGGCCTCGGCCGCGCCGGTGGCCCTGGTGTTCGGAAGCGAGGACAACGGGCTTTCCCGGGAGGAAATCGCGCTTTGCACGCAACTGGTGCGGATTCCCTCGTCCCCGGCCTACGCGTCGCTCAACCTCGCCCAGGCGGTGCTGGTGGTGGCATACGAGCTTTTCGTGCGCGCGGGGGATTTCACGCCGCCGGAGGAGAGTTCGCCGGAAGCGCCGAGCCGGATGCGGGAGGCGTTTTTCGCGAAGTACGACCAGGCGCTCTTCGACATCGGCTTCACGATGCCGGAGACGAGGAGCCACATGATGCTGGGCGTCCGGCGGATTTTCTCGCGCGGCCCCCTGACGGAGAAGGACCTGCAAATCCTCCTCGGCATCGCCTCCCAGACCCAATGGGCCGCCAACGAGCTCAAAAAGCTCCGTCCCCCGCGCCCCTGACCCGACCGTCCCCCACTCCGGCGCGCCTGAACCGTTTTGCCAATGTTTGGCAAAATGGGGCCGAATTTGCCAAACATTGGCAAAACGGCGTTTCGGAGCTTGCGGCTTCCGGCCGCGCTATTCGGCGGCAGGCGGAAGCGGCGGCGGAGCGTCCGGGGCGGGAGTCTCCGGGAGGGTCGGTTCGGCATCCGGCGCGGGTTTCTCCGCCTCTTTCTCCTCCGCCTTTTCCTCCGCCGCGGTCAGAAGCCGCCCGTGCTTGAGCAGCTGGTCGATTTCCTTGTGCGAGAGCGTTTCCTTTTCGAGCAGCGTTTCCGCAAGCAGGGTGAGCTTGTCCTTCTCCTTTTCTAGGAGGGCCAGCGCCTTGGCGTAGGCGTTGTCGAGGATGCGCTTGACTTCGTCGTCGATGAGTTTCGCGGTTTCCTGCGAGATTTCGTTGCTCCGCGAGACCTCGCGTCCGAGGAAGAGCAACTCCTCGCGGTTGCCGAAGTACTGCGGGCCCAGAAGGTCGCTCATGCCCCACGCCGTCACCATCATCCGGGCGGTGTGCGTCGCCTGCTTGATGTCCTGCGAAGCGCCCGTCGTCACTTCCCCGTCGCCGAAGACGATCTTTTCCGCGGCGCGGCCGCCCATGGTCCCGACGAGGCTCCCCAAAAGCTGCGTGCGCGTCATGCTCACGCGGTCCTTTTCGGGCAGCTGGAAGGTCGCGCCCAGCGCCTGCCCGCGCGGGATGATGGTCACCTTGTGGAGCGGCTCCGTCCCCTCGCTCAGGGCAAGGCAGAGCGCATGGCCCGCTTCGTGGTACGCGGTGAGCTTCCGGTCCTTCTCGTCCATCTTCCGGCTCTTCCGCTCCCGCCCCCAGAGCACCTTGTCGCGGGCTTCTTCCAGATCCTTCGCGCCGACGGCCTCCGCGTCGCGGCGGGCGGCGGCGAGCGCGGCCTCGTTGACGAGGTTGGCCAAGTCGGCGCCGCTGAAGCCCGGCGTGCCGCGCGCGATGTCGCGCAGGCTCACGTCGTCGGCGAGCTTCACCTTGCGGGTGTGGATTTTGAGAATCGCGACGCGGCCTTCCAGCGTGGGCAGGTCCACGGTAATCTGCCGGTCGAAGCGGCCGGGACGCAGCAGCGCCGGGTCGAGCACGTCGGGGCGGTTGGTGGCCGCGATGATGATGATGCCTTCCTGCGCGTCGAAGCCGTCCATTTCGACCAGAAGCGCGTTCAGGGTCTGCTCGCGTTCGTCGTGGCCGCCGCCGATGCCGCTGAACCGGGACCGGCCGACCGCGTCGATTTCGTCGATGAAGATGATGCAGGGGGCGGATTTCTTGCCCTGTTCGAACATGTCGCGCACGCGCGAC
>JAFSUH010000024.1 GCA_017445365.1 Kiritimatiellia bacterium
CGCGCGGCCGGGCGAAGCCCCGCCGCGCAAGGACCCCCGAAAGCCGGGGCTGTCTTCTGCCGTGAGCCTCTCGCCGCCCTTGCCCGGAGTCCTTGTCCGACGCCTCTTCCGCCAAACTTTTGCACACGGTGGAATCGAAAACGATCCACGGTGCGATTGATACGGACCGCAAACATTTATTACGGTCGGACACTCTGTTTTTCAATTGGTTGGAACGCGCGGCCCGCCACCCGGCGAAACCCGAATCCCCGGCTCACGAATCCCGCCCGGCGCGCCTTCGGCACAGCCGCGTTTGCGCGGCGATACAACGCCCGCCTGGTTTCGCGGCGTGCGCGCCGCGAAACCGGAGCGGACTTGCAGGCTAATCAGCCCCGCCGTCGGCGCAAAGGCGGAAGCCAAGATCGTCGAACCGGCTGGAAGGCGCGTCCCCGTTCCGGTCGGAGGACCTGCATCTCAAAGCCGAAAGGTACCAGCAGCCGCCGCGGCGGACACGGTCCGCGCCTTCCTCGGTCGAAGTCCACTCCCACACGTTGCCGTGCATGTCGTAGAGTCCGAACGCATTCGGTTCCTTCTGTCCGACGGGATGCGTCCTGTTGTCCGCGTTGCCGTCGAACCATGCGACCCGCCCGAGCGTATCCTTCGCGATTTCCGTTCCGTCGGCAAGAAGACAATAGGAACCCGTCGAACCCGCACGGCAGGCGGCCTTCCATTCCTCTTCGGGCGGCAAACGGAACGTCAGCCCCGATTCCTTCACGGAAGGAAGCGCGTTGAGTTTCTTCAAGAACTCCTGGCAGTCATCCCACGAGACCCTCTCCACCGGATTGTCCGGATTCTTGAACCTCGACGGATTCTCTCCCATGACGGCCTCCCACTCGGCTTGGGTGACCTCGTACTGTCCGAACCAAAGGTTCCCGGGGACGGACCGGAGCTTGATGGCGACAGACCCCGAAATCGGAACTGTCTTGGTTTTTCCCTTCCAGGCAAGCGCGGACCGCCGAGCCTCTTCCGTCGCCTTGCGTTTGGAGGCCTCGCGGTATTCGCTCAACTTGCGTTCGGCGGCCTCGCGTTCTTCGCGCGCCTTGCGTTCGGCCGCCTCGCGCTCTTCGCGCGCCTTGCGTTCGGCGGCCTTGCGTTCGGCGGCCTCGCGTTTTTCGCGCGCCTCCTGGCCGGCAGGCGACAATTCAATATCCACCATAACGAATCCGGACGATTCGGAAATCCCGATGAAAATGCCGTCAATGGTGTGTCGACTGTAGTCCCCGGTTTCCCAGTTCTGTTTTAGGCTCCCGACATGGTTCGCAACGGCCTGTGCCAGTTCGTCAAACGTGTTTCCGCCCTTCGTCACGCGACGGACGCCCTTGAGCGTGAGGCCTATCATGTAAACCGGATCGCCTTCAATCCTCCATTCGTCGTCCTTGAGCCCGTAGTAGCCGGCCAGGGTTCGCGCATCCGCCGCGCTCATGCCCGTGTAGAATCCGCACAGGCTGAGCTTGTCGTCCTCGTCGACCGCAGCCCTGGCCTTGGCGAAAATGGCGAGGACGGAAGACTGTGCGGACACGGAAAGCGCCGTCGCGAACAGCGCGGCTGCGAGAAGAGTTTTGAGTCTGCCCTGTTTCATGGAATTCGTCGGGTTGGGGTCGATCATGCGCCGAAGCGCCGCACGAGGAGGAAAGAGTAGCAGAATCGGGGAGCGGGGACAAGGGAAAACGAGCGGGGGACGAACCCCGAACCCGGTTGCTTCGCGCGCCGGGTTCCGCCGGGGCCTTGCCGCGCCGCGCGCGGCTTGCGGCCCCGGAAAACGGATCCGACCGCCCGCGCCGCAAATCGCGCGCGTGGCGGGGTGGACACCCCGCCACGCA
>JAFSUH010000025.1 GCA_017445365.1 Kiritimatiellia bacterium
AGCGACCGGCGCGATCCGACAGCAGATCAAACTGCCTCCCTCAAAGAGCGATGTAAAGCTGCGTGCGAAGGATTACGTCTGGACTGACAACTGGTCCATAGACGAAGTCGAGCATGTTGTCGCATACAAGTATATGAGGCCGAGAACTCCGGAAGGATGTGATGAAAACGGGAACAAGCTTCCTTCCGGCGGCGGGACGCAGACGAGCGGCTGGTGCATGTATTCCTCGATGTCCGGGATCCGGTAGCTGTCGAGTTCGTCGGCGAACGTCACGCTCGTCCCCTTCTTGCCGACGCGGCCGGTGCGGCCGATGCGGTGGACGTAATCCTCCGCCTGGTCGGGGATGTTGAAGTTGACGATGAGCTCCACGTCGTCGATGTGCAACCCCCGCCCCGCCACGTCCGTCGCCACCAGCACCGGCACCTTCCCCTCCTTGAAGTCCTCCAGCACCCGCACGCGGCGCTTCTGGTCCACCGCGCCGGAGAGCAGTTCCGTCGAAAACCCCTGGTGGCGGAGGTTTTCGCACAGCCGGTCCGTCGAATCGCGGCGGTTGCCGAAGATGATCGTCCGGTGCGGTTCCAGCTGCCGGAGGAGGTTGCAGACGATGGTGAACTTCTGGTCGGCCGTGGCGATGTACACCCTCTGGTCGATGGTTTCCGCGGCGACGCGCTCCGGCTCGATGTTGACGATTTCGGGCTTGCGCATCCACTTTTCGGCGAGGCGCATGACGGGGGCGTCGAGGGTCGCGGAAAAGAGCATCGTCTGGCGGCGGTTGCGCGGCGGGCAGGCGTAGATGATCCGGCCCATGTCGGGGATGAAGCCCATGTCGAGCATGCGGTCGGCCTCGTCGATGACGAGGATTTCCACGTCGTCGAGATCGACTTCCTGCCGCTGGCGCAGGTCGAGGAGGCGCCCCGGCGTCGCGACCACGAGGTCCACGGCGCGTTCGCGCAGGGCCGCGCGCTGGGCGGGCATGTCCATCCCGCCGTAGAGGGGGACGATGCGGATGGGGGTGTACTTCGCAAGCGCCTCCGCGTCTTCGGCGATCTGCATGGCGAGTTCGCGGGTCGGCGCCATCACGAGGGCGCGCGGGCGGGCCTTGCGGCGGTTGGCGGGAGGCGGGTTTTCGAGGAAACGCGCGAAAACCGCGAGGAGGAACGCGGCGGTCTTGCCGGTGCCGGTCTGGGCGCGCCCGGCGATGTCGTTGCCGTCGAGGGCGAGGGGAATGGCGCGCTCCTGGATGGGCGTGCAATAGCGGAAATCGAGGTCCGAGAGCGCATGCCGGAGCGGGGAGGGGAGGGGGAAATCGAGAACGCGGGGGCGGGCGGGGGAGGGGGCGACCTGCCAGCTTGCGGGGTCCCAGGCTTCGTGCGCGGCGATGGCCGCGGCGCGTTCGGAGGGGGTGCGGTCGCGGAAGGCGGGCTCGCCGGATTGCTCCTCGCGGCGGCCGCGGCCCCGGTCGCGGCGGGAAGAGCCGCCGCGGCGGGAATCGCCCCGGCGGGAGGCGTTCTTCCGTTCGGACGGGACGGCGGGGCGGGGGGCGGGGGGCTCGCCGCTTCCGGCGCGCCAGACTTCGCCCTGCGCGCGGGACCGGCGGGGGGGCTTGGCCTTCTCGACGCGCGGGGGGGTGTCGCCGCGGGGCGGGGAAGGTTCCTTCCCGCGGGCGGAGGCGGCGGACGAGGAGTTGAAGATTTTCTTGATGCGGCTGAAAAAGCTCATGGATGCCGCGGAAGCTACCACGCGGCGCGTTCGCCCCGCGAGTGAAAAAGCGCGGCCGAAACGCCGGTCAGCCGTTGCCGGACGGTCCGCCGGAGGCGAGGAGGGCGAGGAATTCCCTTTCCGTGAGGAGGGGGATGCCCAAGGCCTGCGCCTTTTTGTTCTTTCCCGAGCCGCTGTCCGGCGTGTTGGTGACGAGATACGAAAGCGCCTTGGAGACGTCGCTTCGGACCGCGAAGCCCGCTTCTTCCGCCTTCTTCGCCGCCTCCTCCCGCGTCATCGTTTCGAGCGCCCCGGTGAAGCAGACCGCGCCGCGCGTTTCCGCCGCCTGCCGCTCCTCCTTCTCCGCGCCGTGCCACCGCGGGTCCGAGGTGATCAGCCGGAGGAGCGCCAGGTTCTCCTTCGCGCCCGCCTTGAAGACCGCGACGCGGGCTTCGGCCACGTCCTTGGGGAAGCCTTTTCGTTCCGCGAAATCGTCCGCGGGGTCGCGGTCCCACGCCTCCACGGCTTCGAGGCCGTAGAAGTCGAGGATTTTCGAGAGCATCTTTTCGGCGAGCCCCTGGAAATTCATCGCCTTGAACAGGGTTTCCCGGCTCGCGGAAAAGAGCTTGCCCGCGAGGTCGGAGGCGAACTGCGCCTGGATCTTGTATCCGGGGGCCGGGCGGAAGGTGAGGAGCTTTTCGACGGAATCGAGCCCCAGGTCCTCGACGGTCTTGAGCGCCACCCGCTTGATGCCGAGCCGCTCGATGAACCGCCGCACCCGCTCGAAGCGGCGCGACGGGCACTCCTCGTTCGGGCAGCGCAGGTGCACGCCGTCGCGCACGAGCGCCGCGCCGCACGCCGGGCATGCCGCCGGCGGGACGATTTCTTCCGTTTCGCTCCCGTTTTCGACCGCGACGATCTTGGGAATCACGTCGCCGGACTTCAGGACGCGCACCTTCGAGCCGATGCGGAGGCCTTTTTCCGCGATGAAGTCGAGGTTGTTGAGCGTCGCGCGCGAGACGGTGGAGCCGCCGAGGGCGATGGGGGCGAGCAGGGCGACCGGCGAGAGCCGCCCGTCCTTGGAGGGCGTGCCCCAATCGACGCCGGTGACGGTGCTTTCGCCTTCGAGGGCGTTCAGCTTGAAGGCCATCTGCGCGTCGGGGCGGTACTTGGCTTCCGCGCGGTAGTCCCAGCCGCAGAGCACCAGCCCGTCGGTGGCGTAGCCGGAATCCTCCTCCGCCATCGCGCGGAGGCGCTCCGCGATTTCCGGCGTGTAGTCCTTCTCCGGGTCGAGCGCGAGGTTCCGGTGCCGCGCCGTGCGGAAACCCGCCGCTTCGAGCCGCGCGAACTGCTCCTTCTTGCCGAGTTCGCCGCCCATGATTTCGTAGCAGACGAACGACACGCGCTTGAGGAGGTCGCGGTCGAGTTCCTTCTGCCCCATGATGCCGGCGGTCGCGTTGCGCGGGTTCTGGAAGCGGTCGGCGATCGGCGCGAAGTCCTCCGAAACGATGACGAGCTCCCCGCGCACGTCCACGGCGGTGCGGCCGGCGAAGGCGGGGACCATCGGCGGCACGCCGCGGGCGAGGGCGACCTTGGCGGTGACATCGAGCCCCGCGTGGCCGTCGCCGCGGGTCGTGGCGGAAGAAAAGATGCCGTTTTCGTAGCGCACGCGGCAGGAAATCCCGTCCACCTTGGCGGAGACGTTCAAGCGGCCGTCGGGGACGTATTTCGCCAGAAAGGCGATGACTTTCCGGGTTCTTCGGCCTTGAGCTTGTCGAGCGAGCCCATGACGAAGGGGTGGGGGACGCGGCCGGTCTCCTCGTGGAGGGAGTCGCGGAAGGCGGAAAACTCCTCCGCGGGGACGAGCGCGCGGTAGCGGTCGAGGAGGTCGTCGAAGTCCTGGTCGCCCATCACGGGACGGCCGAGGCGGTAGGCCTTGTTGGCGGCGACGAGCCGTTTGGCCAGTTCGCCGCGTTCCTGCGACTCGTCGGGGAAGAGAAGCTGTTCGCGTGGGTCGTTCATGGGGGAAGGCGTTCTACCATTTTCCCCGCCCCGCCGCCAACCGCGTTTGCAATCGTCCGCGCCCCGTCGCAGAATGCCCGGCGATGAAGCAAGCCTCCCCAGAAGCGGATTTCCCGCCCGCACGCGTCCGAGCCGTGAAGGACGCCGCCGCGAAGCGCCTCCTCCCGTGGTTCGCCCGCAACGGGCGCGCGCTGCCCTGGCGGAAGGAGCCGCGCGATCCGTACCGGGTGTGGTTGAGCGAAGTCATGCTCCAGCAGACGCGCATCGCCGCCGCCGTGCCGTACTTCGAGCGCTTCCTCGCCCGCTTCCCGACGATTCCCGCCCTCGCCGCCGCGACCGAGGACGAGGTCCTCTCCGTCTGGGAGGGGTTGGGGTACTACGCGCGCGCGCGAAACCTCCGCCGCGCGGCGCAAGCCTGCGTCGAACGCCACGGCGGGGCCTTGCCGGACACCGCCGGAGCCCTCGCCGCCCTCCCCGGCTTCGGCCCGTACACCGCTTCCGCCGTCGCCGCCTTCGCCTTCGGCCGCGCGGAGCCGGTCGTGGACGGCAACGTCATGCGCGTCTTCTCCCGCCTTTTCGCCTTCGGCGGCGACGTTTCTTCCCCATCTGTCAAGCAAAAAATGACGGAACTCGCCCGCGCCCTGCTGTTGCCCGGACGCGCCGCGGAGGCGAGCGAAGCGTGGATGGAGCTCGGCGAAACGCTCTGCCCGCCGCTGTCGCCTTCCTGCGCGTCCTGCCCCGTCCGCGCGGTCTGCGCCGCGCACGCCGCGGGCCGCGAGGCGGATTATCCCGTCCGCGCGAAGAAGGCCCCGGTCCCGCACCGCGAGGAGGTCGCGCTCGTCCTCCGCCGCGCCGACGGGAAGGTGCTGCTCCTGCGCCGCGATGCCCGAAACGGCCTCCTCGCGGGATTGTGGCGGTTCCCCTCCGCTCCGGCGGAAGAGGGCCTTGCGGCGGCGAAGGCGGCCGCCGGCTGCCCCGGGGCCCGCACGGAAAAAACGCCGTTTTTCGAGGTGGACCACGCCTTCACCCATTTCACCCTGCACGTGCGGGCGTTCCGCGCGGAAGTCCCGCGCGGGGCGCCGTTGCCCGTCCCGCCCGGTCCCGCCGCGTGGGCGGGGCCCGCGGAACGGAAGAAGGTCGGCCTGGCCAAGACCGACGCCGCCGTCTTCGCGGCGGCGTTCCCGCCCCCGCCGCCCGC
>JAFSUH010000026.1 GCA_017445365.1 Kiritimatiellia bacterium
CCGCGCCCGCTCCGGCCGCCGCGCCCGCCGCCCCGGCGCCGCAGACCGCCCCGGCCAGCGAAGAGGAAAAGGGCAAGACCGTCCGCATCGAGCTTCCGCCCGAGTTCCTCGCCGAGCCCGAAAAGCTCGTCTTCAAGATCAAGCGCGTCCAGCACTAGCCCGTGTCGCCCAAAAGCGAAAAAACGACGGTCGGCGTCGTCGCCGAAGAGGTCCTTGCGTACACCGCCGGGCGCGATGCGGAGCTCGACGTCGCCCTGATCGACGCCGACTGCCTCGGTAGCGCCGCCCACGCGTGGATGCTCTCCCGCGTTCCCGTCCGCCCTCCCATCCTCTCCCGCGACGAGGCGAAAACCCTCATCCGCGAGCTCGCCAAGATTCCCGCCGAAGCGCGCGCAGGCACGTTCCGCATCACCTTGGCCGACCAGGACGTCCACCTCGCCGTCGAGCGGCGCCTCACCGCCGCGCTCGGCGACTTGGGAAAGCGCATCCACACCGCGCGGAGCCGCAACGACCAGGTGGCCGTCGATCTCCGCCTCTTCGTCAAGCGCGAGTTGCAAGATGTCGTCCGCGAAGCGGCCGGAGCGGCCGACGCGTTCCGCGCCTTCGCTTTCCGCCACCGCGCCCTTCCGATGGCGGGCCGGACGCACCTCCAGCCCGCGATGCCCTCCAGCGTCGGCCTTTGGGCGAGCGCGTGGGCGGAGGGGCTCCTCGACGGCATGGCGCTCGCGATGACCGCGTACGACCTGGCCGACCGCTGCCCGCTCGGAAGCGCCGCGGCCTACGGCGTGCCCCTCCCCATCGACCGGCAGCTCACGAGCGACCTCTTGGGCTTCGCCCGCCCGTTCGACAACGTCCTCCATGCCGCGCAGACCCGCGGGCAGCTGGAAGCCCAAGTGCTTTTCGCGCTGGGGCAGATCATGCTGACCCTTTCGCGCGCGGCGGAAGACCTGATTCTTTTTGCGATGCCGGAATTCGGCTATTTCCGCCTGCCCGTCGAGTACACGACCGGTTCCAGCATCATGCCGCAGAAGCGCAACCCCGACGTGCTCGAACTCCTGCGCGCGAAGGCGGCCAAGGTGATGGCGCTTTCGTCGATGACCGCGGAAATCATGCGCGCGGCCCCCGGCGGGTACAACCGCGACGTGCAGGAGACCAAGGAGCCGCTCCTGGAGGGGCTCGCGATCACGCGCGCGACGTTGCGCATCCTCCCCGGCCTTCTCGCCGGCATCGCCGTGGACCGCGACGCGCTGCGCCGGGGCTTTTCGCCGGGCGTCTTCGCGACCGACCGCGCGCTCGAACTGGTGGCGGAGGGCGTGCCCTTCCGCGATGCGTACCACGAAGTCAAGGCGCACCTGGAGGCGCTCGAAAGCCGTTCGCCGGAGGAAGCCGTCGCGAAGAAAACGCACCTGGGCGCCCCGATGGGCCTCGATTTCACGCGCCTCGCCTCCCGCATCCGCGAGGCGGCGGATTGGGCGAAAGGCGAGCGGGCCGCGTCCGACCGCGCGGCGAAAAAACTGTGGGCGCTCGGCCGCTGAGCCGCGGCGCCGCGACAACAAGAGGAGACAAGATGAGAGTCCTTTCCGGTTTCCAGCCATCGGGCAAGCTGCATGTTGGCAACTACTTCGGCGCGATGAAGCCGAATCTCGATTTGCACCGCGAAAACGAGGGGTTTTTGTTCATCGCGAACTACCACGCCCTCACCACCGTCCACGATCCGGCCGCCCTGCGCGAACAGACGCGCGACGTGGCGCTCGACTTCCTCGCCTGCGGGCTCGACCCGGAGAAGACGGCGTTCTACCGGCAGAGCGACATCCCCGAAGTCCACGAGCTCGCGTGGTTGCTTTCGATCGTGACCCCGATGGGCCTTTTGGAGCGCTGCCATTCGTACAAGGACAAGCTCGCCAAGGGCATCGCCGCCTCGCACGGGCTTTTCGCGTATCCCGTGCTGATGGCCTCGGACATCCTGATCGTGCAGAGCGACGTCGTCCCGGTGGGCAAGGACCAGAAGCAGCACGTCGAGGTGACGCGCGACATCGCCATCAAGTTCAACAACCAGTTCGGCGAGGTGTTCCGGATTCCCGAGCCGGTGATTGCCGAGGAAGTCGCGGTGGTGCCGGGGCTGGACGGCCAGAAGATGAGCAAGAGCTACGGCAACACGCTGGAAATCTTCGGCCCCGCGAAGGAAATCAAGAAGCGCATCATGTCGATCGCCACGGACTCCCGGCCGCTGGAAGCGCCGAAGGACCCGGAAGGCAACAACGTCTTCAAGCTCTTCAAGCTCTTCGCGACGCCGGAGCAGCGCGAGGAGATGGCGCGGAAATTCCGCGCGGGGGGCTACGGGTACGGGAGCGCGAAGAAGGAACTGTTCGAGGCCTTCGATGCGTACTTCGCCCCGATGCGCGAAAAGCGCGCCGCGCTGGAAAAGGACATGGGGTACGTGGAAAGCGTGCTTCAGAAGGGCGCGGAAAAGGCCCGCACCATCGGCCGGGAAACCCTTTTCCGCGCCCGCAAGGCCGTCGGCCTCGACTAATTCCCCCGGTCCCCGCGCCATTTGGGAATTTGCCAAACATTGGCAAATTTCCCTTGATTTTGCCAAGCATTGGCAAAATGCAAAGGTGGGGCGAGCCGTCCCCGGCGAGCCGTTTGCCAATGTTTGGCAATTTTCCCTTGATTTTGCCAAACATTGGCAAAAGGCGCGCCGGAGGGCGCGGGGGCCCCTATCGGGCGATGCGGTAGAAGAACCGGTTGCCGGCCGGAAGCGCGATCGTGGCATTCGTGCCGCTGACAACCGCGTCCGGGGCGGAAATCACGATCCAGTCGGCATGATCCACCGACAGGTCGTCGGTGCCGTACACCACCTCGCCGGGCCCTTCGAAGCCGAGCGTCACGATTCCGCCGGCGATGGACATGCTCGTGATTTCCACCGTCCCGGAAACGGGCTCGCCGCCTCCCGGCGCCGTCGTGATGGTCTCGACTTCGGACCAGTCGCCGGTGCGGTCGCCGACCACGCCGCGGACCCGCACGTAGTAGGTCGTTCCGGGGGTCAGGCCGATCACGACCTTGGTGTCTTCGGCGAGTTGTTCGTCGAACACCAGGGCGGCGAACGCTCCGTCCGTGGCGACCTGGAGGCGGTACTCCGAAACGCCGGAGCAAAGCCAGACGGCGAAGATGGACGTGTCCGGGGCCGTTTCGACCGGCGAAAGCAGCAGGTCGGGCACCGGGAGGGGGGCGTCGCCCGCGGTGGTGACCGCGATGGCTTCCGACCAGGCGCTCTTCGTGTTGGCGATGGCGCGCACGCGGAAGTGGTAGGTCGTGCCGGGCTGGAGGCCGGTCGCCGCGTAACTGGTGGAACCGGCGGGAATCCCGTCCTCGTCGACCACCACGTCGCTCTTGGCCTGGACGACCATCACGTCGTCGATGGCGACGTTGCCGGAAGCTTTGTCGACCACGAACCGGACCTGCGTGCCGGAAAGATCGATGCCGTCGCATTCCTTCTGTTCCCCGTCCGGGGAAGGAACGAAGGTGTCGATCTGCTTCCATGCCCCGTCGGCGAGCACTTCGACCGTCACCGTGGAGGTCGGATCCGCGGAATCGCACTTGGTCCAGAAGACGATGCCGTTCTTGGCCCGGTCCAGCTTGAAGGCGGGCGACGTCAGGATGTTGGTGCCCGTGGTGCCGATCTTGATGGAGGGCGCGGATTCTCCGCAGTCGCCCGTTTCGGTGCAGATGTCGAACTGGCCGCCTTCGAAGGCCCATCCTTTTGCGGTCAGGGAGGCCAAGTCGGTGGTGACGCCGTCGAAGCCTTCCTCGATCAGCATCTCCGGCTCCGGCAACGGGAAGGTGTCGCTGGTGGAGACCTGGATCTGGTAGTTCCGGGCGGCATCGACACCGGTCCAGTTGGCGGTGAAGCCGGTTTCGGCGATGTCCGTGGCCTCCAGCGCCCCGGGAGCGGGAAGGACGGCGGTGACGCCGAGGAGCTTGGTGGCGCTCGTCCGGCCGTTCACGGCCTGCACGGTGAAGAGGAACAGGCCATCCTCTTCCGGCGTGAAGGACAGGGTGCCGTTCCCGAAGGTGCAGGCGAGGCCTTCGGGGTCGGTGGCGGCGACGGAAAGCGCGATGCCGTCCGTGGTGCCGTCGGCGTTCCTGGCCACCACGTCGATCGCGGCTTCTTCGCCGATGGCGACGGTGACGCCGGGCGCGGGATCGAAGACGATGGCTTCGGAGGGGGCGGAGTCGCCGACCCAGCCGAGTTCGACGCTGCGGAGGACGTCCTCGTTGAGGAACTGCGGGGTCTGGTCGTATTCGGCGCAGACGGGCGTGGCGAAAGCCCAGCCTTCGCAGGCGTCGAACCGGCCGTCGCCGTCGCCCCCGCCGCCCACGTCGGCCTTGCCGGTCCACCAGCCCCACGCGAGGGCGGCGAGGAAGGCACCGCCTCGTTCTTCGCCTTCGGCGTCCTCGGAGTCCATCCATTCGCCGGTGTCGTAGTAGCCGGCATCCTTGGAGGTTTCTTCGCAGGCCGCGGCGGTGACCCAGCCGACCTGGTCGGCCGAGAGGTTGCGGGAGACGTCCTCGCCACGGGCCCGGCGGGCGGAACGCTTGGCGTCCATCAGGGCGTTGACGCGGCGGGCGATGTCGAAGGAGGCCGCGGCGCGGGCCTTGGCGGCGGGTTCGGCGTCCCCGTCGCCGGCATCGCCGATCATGCCGCCGGAATGGCAGGCGTCGATGAGGATGACGACCTTGACGCCGTCGGCGAAGGCCTCGAGATCCCCGGCCAGTTCGGAATCCCTGTAGAGGTTTTCGTAGGTGGCGAGGGCAGCGGCATAATCGTCGAATTCATCGCCCCGGAGGCCGTGGCCGGAGTGTTCGTAGACGAAGATGTCGCCGGCCTTGGCCTTGGCCGCGGCGGCCGCGATGGCGCCGCGGATTTCGGCCTTCGTCGCCGCCTCGTTGGTCAGCAGCGTGACGGCGGATTCTTCCCAGCCGCCGCGCTCGGTCAGGTTCTTCTTCATGTACGCGGCATCGTTCACGCAACCCTTCAGGGGCGTGAGGCCAAGACCCATCGCATCGTAGGCCGCCATGTCGTATTCGCTCAAGCCGACGCACAGGGCGTATTTCTCCGCCGGGGCGGACACCGCGCCGGAAAGCGCGAACAAGACCGGCAGGAACGTTGCGAGAATCTTTTTCATGAAGGGATCCTTTTGTTCGGCGGCCCCGATCGGCCGTATGGCTCCTTTTACCCGATTCCGCGCGTCCGGGACAGTGTTTTTCCGGATTTGTCCGGTCCGCGTCCGGAAAAAGGTCCGGTCCGAAAGGGCGCCAAAAGGGCAAAAGCGGCTGGCGACGGCCGAAAAGGC
The DNA here is from genome assembly GCA_017445365.1 of Kiritimatiellia bacterium. Classification (GTDB taxonomy): domain Bacteria; phylum Verrucomicrobiota; class Kiritimatiellia; order CAIQIC01; family Lenti-01; genus RGIG3480. The sequence goes on from JAFSUH010000026.1 coordinate 5,355, forward strand.
CCGTTTTTTCCGCAATCCCGCACGGGGGGCGGCTCCCCCACGGCCGCAAACGTGTTTTGCCGATGGCACAAGGCGGTTCCTTGCTTTTGCAACGGGCGGGAAGGTAGAATCGCCGCATGGATTCCGCGGAAGACCAATCGCCCGCTTGCGCGCTGGCGGAAGCGGACGGATACGAGATCCCCGGCCGCATCGGCGAAGGCGCGTACGGCTCGGTGCATCTCGCCCGCAAGGCGGGCCGCTGGTTCGCGGTCAAGTGCGTCGCCCGCACGGCGGACGACCCGAAGGGCGAACGCTTCGCCCGCGAATGGCGCGGCGTGCAAACCGCCTCGCGCCTGCCGCGCATCGAAGGCTTCGCCGCGGTGCGCGACCTCGGGCTTGCGGCGGACAACGCTTCTTTCTTTTACGCGATGGACCTGGCCGACGACGAAAACGGCCTGCCCCCCGCTCCCGGCACCTACCGGCCGCGCTCGCTTTCATCGGTCATCGACGCCGAAATCGCCCTGCCGCTCGCGGAATGCGTGGAAATCGGCACCTCCCTCCCGCCGTCCGGGGCGGGAAACGGAGACAACCGTCAGTAGAGAAAGCCGAACAACCAAAGGGGAATGCGGTTGGAACGGCCGGTTTCGAGCCCGTCGACGGCAAGGAAGGAATCGGGGACACCGGCAATCTGGCGGAAAGTCTTGCCGGGGCCTCCGACTTCGAAGAGATAGCGGTCGTCCACGAGGAAATCGCCGCGCGGGGGAGATGCCACGGCATGTCCCGCGGCGGAAAGCTGGGAGAAAAAGAAGGTTTCGCGGAGAGTTCCGGGATCGGGGACGGACGAGAGGGCATGCATGAGATTGGGATCGCCACAGTAGATTTTTTCGGGTGTGGCAAGGGTCTTGAGCTTGGCCTTGCCCGGAGCGAGGAGGGCGAGAAGTCCGGCGCGTTCGAGCGCGTAGAGGATGCGGATGCCCTGCTTCCGGTCGACCCCAAGCGAACGGCAGAGGGCGGTGACGTTGGGGGCCTGCGGAACGGAAGCCGCCAGGATGGCCATCATGCGCCGGGCATGGCGGACGGTCCGGGGTTCGACGACATCGATTTTCGGCCAATCGGAGTCGAGGACCTGGTTGGCAGCGGCGAGGAGCATGTCGCGGAATGCCGCTCCCGCCTCGCGGAAGAAAGGATAGGCGCCGTGGCGGAGGTAGGCCTCGAAATGGGGGAGAACGACTCCCAGGCGTGCGAGGACCGCGCGGGAAAGGGCGGTGTGGCCGTCCAGAAGGCGGGGAAGGGAAACGGGTTCGAAACGGGCCAGTCCGGCGAAATCGAGATATTCGCGGAAAGACATGGGCGGGAGGCGGCAGACGACCTGCCGGCGGGAGAGATCGCCGGCGGCTTTGTCGATGCGCAGCAGGGATGACCCGGTGTAGGCGATGTGCAACCGGGGAAAATCGTCGTGGAGATTCTTGAGGAGGGTTTGCCATCCATCCAAAAAGTGGACTTCGTCGAGAAACAGATGGGTGCCGCCATGGGTGACATGGTGCTCGGCGGTTTCGTAGGCCTCGCGGTCGGACAACCAGATGTTGTCGAGGGAAAGATGGAGGGAGGAGGTCGAAGATGCCGTTTCCTTCATGCGCTGGAGCAGGAGGGTCGTTTTGCCGACGCCGCGTGACCCGAGGATGCCCAGGAGGCGCGTTTCCCAGTCGATGCGGGCGGCGGGGGAACGCCGGAAGTCGAGGGAAACGGCGGCCAAGCGGCGTTCGGAAATGGCGTGGATTCGGTCCAAGCGGGTTTGATCCATGATGGGACTCCTGTGTCAAAAAGTGCTATCTGATTTATGGTTTGAAGACCACATTAAATGCATGAATATTTGGTTTCAACACCAAACTGCAATACATATGCAGCAGCGATTCCATCGGGTCAAGGGCAAAGACGGGATGCGGGCTCCGGCAACCGGATTCCACCCGCAAGACCACCCACTTTTCCTGACAAACGCCACCAAACTCCCGAACGAAAAAGCAACAAACTCCCGAACGGCTTGCATTTTCCTTTGAAACAGAGGGCTTCGGGGTGGGCCCCGGTCGTTGCCCAAACTGCGGGGATGCTATTGGCCAGAAGACTTTTCGCCCGCCATCCACCCGCGGAAGGCGGCGGCGAGGGAAGCGTAGAGGTCGGCTTCTTCGGCGGGGGACCAGCCGTGGTCGCCGCCAACGTCCTGCAAGGCCTGCTCGGCGCCCCGCCGCCCGGGAGCGATGCTCCCGCCGCCTCCGCCCACGCCTTCCCGCCGGACATGCCCCCCAAAACGCGCGACCGGATTCTCTCCCTCCTCGCCCCCGGCGAACGCGTCCTCTGGGCCGCCCGCCCGCGCTGGTGTCTTTCGTTCTTTGACGTTTTCTGCCCCGCGACGGGCCTCTTCCTCCTCTACTGGTTCGCCTCCTTCCGCGGTGGATTGCCGTCCTTCCTCCTCCATGCGCCCGAAGCGGCGTTCCGCCATCTCCGAATGCTCGCCCCGATGCTCGCCGGGCGCTTCCGCATTTCCGCGGATACCTGCACGGTGCTCTCGCCCTCCTCGGCCTGGAGGAAACGGCCGCGCCGTCCCGGCGGACGCGCGCCGCGCTCGGCACCATGGCCGCGCGGTACTTCCGCCTGGCGCGGAAAAACCTGGTCGCCATGACGGAAGAGGAGACGGCGCGCCTCGCGGCGGAGCGGCCTTGCGAAGCCGCCTTGGCCGAAGTCCTTTCCAAAACGTGGACGGAAGAGGAATTCCGGCACCAACGGGATACCGCCGCCCGGCGCGCCGAAATGGTTGCCGCCCTCAGGGAAAGCGTTTCCCGGCGCGAAGGGAAGCTGTCCGAGCTCCGGGAAACCTGTTCCCGGCGCGAGCGGAAAATCGCTTCCCTCGAAAAGGCCCTGGAGAACCAACGGCGGGAGAACCGGAGAATCCGTTCTTCGCGGTCGTACCGCCTCGGGAACGCGCTTCTGGCCGTTCCCCGTTTCCTGGCGGGCCGCTGGACCGCCGCGCGGAAGAAGGATTGATTTCCCGATGTGCAACAACCACCCCCGGACGAGGTTTTCCCGATGCAAGAACCGACAGTCCCTTTGATTTCCGTCATGCTTCCCGCCTGGAACGTCGAGCGGTACCTCTCCGAATGCCTGGATTCGATCCTCTCGCAGGGCGAGCGGCGGATTGAACTCGTCGTCGTGGACGACGGCTCGACGGACGGGACGGCGGGAATCCTGGCACGCTACGCGGCCGCGGACGGGCAGGTCCGTGTCATCCGCCAGGAAAACGCCGGTGCCTACGCCGCGCGCAACCGCCTGCTCGACGAGGCGAAAGGCAAATGAATCTACCTCTGCGACGCCGACGACAAGCTGGCGCCGGGGGCGTTCGAGCGACTGTTGGACGTCGCGGAAAAGGAAGGCCTAGAGCGAATTATTAAATTGTATAATCTAAATGGGGCAGCTATCCTTGGGGCATGAAAACCATCTCCCTGGATTTGCGCACCCGGATCATGGACGCCGTCGACAAGCATGACGCGACCCAACAACAAGTAGCCGACCGCTTCGCCGTCTCCCTCGGTTTCGTCAAGAAACTCGTCCGCCAACGCAAGCTCCTCGGCTCCATCAAAAACCTCCACCACCGCGCCGGGCGGAAGCGCATCGTCTCCCCTGAACAGGAAACGCTCATCCGTGGCTATCTCAAGGAACACCCCGGCGCCACCCTCAAGGAAATCCGGGATGCCTTCGCCCTTCCCTGCTCCCTGGTCGCGGTCTTCTTCACACTCCGAAGGATGGGCTTCTCCTATAAAAAAAATCCCTCCGCGCCGCCGAGCAGGCCTCTCCCGGAATCCAAGAGCAACGCAAGGCGTGGAACGCGAAAAGCGTCCTCTGGAACGCCCTCCGGCTCGTCTTCGTCGACGAATCGGGCGTCACGACGAAAATGACCCGCCTGTACGGGCGGGCGCCCAGCACGCCTATCTCGACGCCGCGGGCAACCTCTGCCCCTGCGATTTCGTGCCGCTTGCCTTCGGCAACGTGAGGGAAAAGCCCCTGCGGGAGCTCTGGGAGGAGATGCACGGCGCGCTCGGCCGCCCGCGGTGCGGGTGCCTCGCGATGGAGCTCTGGCGGAAGAAACTGCTGGCGGATCGCCCGGCTTTGCCCGTACCGCCGGAGGGAAGCCGCGCCATCGCCGCCGCCCTCCCGAAGGACGGCCCGCTTCCCGGCTTCTACCGAGCCCTCCTCGGCCGCTGACGCCGTTTCCCCCGGCCGCCCGCCGCCATCCGCAAAGGCCCCGCAAGGCCGTTTTGCCAATGTTCGGCAAAATTCAGGCGTTTTTGCCAAACATTGGCAAATTGCGTCTGCCGCGTGGGAGGTGGGACTCCTTGTCTTTCGCGGCGCGGGAGAGGAGGTGCCGGAAATGCAACCACAGTTGCCGCCCTTCCGGTCGCTCGATTGCCTGTTGCATCGCCGCGAGCAACCGCTCCCTCCTTTCCTTTTCCGCCTCTTCC
>JAFSUH010000027.1 GCA_017445365.1 Kiritimatiellia bacterium
CCAAATACGAAGCGCAGTCTTCCTCGGTCCGGAACCAATCCAGAAACTCTTCGAAGGTGTGCGGATAAGGATGTCCGATGGTGGCTTTCATGCCACCGATTCCATCTAAATGGATGAACCTGAGTCAATCAGCCACCCAGGATCCAGAAAGTGCGCGCTGGCATGAGCTGTGAAGAACGCAAGGCATTCAAGCAGATGCATGCAATTGTGAAAAACGCGAGCAACACAATTGATGACTATGCCCATTTCGAAAAGCTTCTTGCACCAGATGTTGTGTTCATAACCTGCGAGAGAAAAGATTGTGACCGATACCTTTCGAACAGCCACCCCGGCGAACCGATTTTCAGAGATGACAGTGCCGATCTTCGCGTGTTCAAAATCGGGAAAGCCCTGGTCGTGAACATTCCGCATCCACAGGGAATCATGTACCGCCATGATGAACACAAGGCGGAATTCTATGCGCGCGAGCTGCGTTCCATATTGGAAAGAAATGGAACGTTCCTTCCGATGAAAAACGAGTTTCTCGCGGACGACAAGATGGCAAAGGAGTTCTTGAGCGTTTTTGCACGGCGATTGGACCCGAAACAACTCTCGACACGTGACGCCGTTGTGGAGATTGCGCTCGAATTGCGAAAGCAGGACGCCTGCATGACCGTTCCCATGTTGTGCAAGGTTTTGAATGGGGCCGGATTTCACCCCAATTATGGCGGACAATACGAAGGGGGACGCGGTTCCTATCGCATGTTGTCCTGGTTTTACAAATATTACAATCGGCCTGAACACCAAGATGTTGCAAAAGCAATTGCAGAAGCATTCAAAAAGCCCAATGGTGCTTATGCGTATGAATGAGAACCAATGGGGCTCTCTCCCATAACGCCCCACACGTCTTTCTCCACAAGCCAAGTGCGAAGAATTGCTTTCGCTTCTGGGAGTTCCGGAGTTTGGGAAGGTGAAGAGTCTCGAAGGCTCCAAGACTCCAACATGCCTGCAGCAACCCAAGGTGACGCCAAGCGGGGGCGACGCCCTGCCGGGGGAATTCCAGCGGGCATGGGTGCCCCAAGCGTTTCGGAAATACCGGAAGTACCGGACACACCGGGAGCACCGGGTTTTCGTTTGGCGGGGTTCCCGAAGGGAAGGGCAAGCGATTGCTTTTCCCTCCGGCAACCCGCCCTGTTGCCATCCGGTGTTTCCGATGTCCCCGATGTTGCCGGTGTTCCCGGGAACGCCTGACGCAAGCATGGCGGTTCTCCCTCCCGCGGCAGCGGTTCCAACTCCCGCTTGGCGTCACCTCCGGAGGCAACGGACGCGACAAGCGCGTCCCTCCCCAAAAATCCGGGTAATCCTGTCGAAACCTCTCCGTGTGAGTTTTTCCCAACGTGCGAGATTACGGAAAAAACGGGCGGTTTTGCTCGTTTCTTTGCGTTCGGTCGTAGCCGGATTCCTTTCGCCGCGGACACAATGAATTGTGTCCCTCCCCATTGTTTCAATGTCCGCCGAAGGCGGGTTTCAATGGCTTTCAATGTTTCAATTCTCTGCGACCTTCGCGAGGAACTTCGATTCACGACGGCGAGGACGCCGTCGCTACATCCATTGCGCTTTCCATGAAGGCGGGGCGCGGCGGCGCGCCGCAGGGCAACGGCCGGACGGCCTTTGCCAATGTTTGGCAAAACGAGGGGCATTTTGCCGAACATTGGCAAAATGCCCCGGGCGCGCGGGTCGGGAGATTTTTACGCGGCGTAGAACGCGGCGATGGCGGAGACGACTTCGCGCATCTGCGCTTCGGTCAGTTCGCCGTAGATCGGAAGGGCGATCGTTTCGGCCGCCGCCTTTTCCGCTTCGGGGAAGTCGCCTTCCTTGTGCCCGAGGTCCGCGAAGCAGGCCTGCAGGTGCAGCGGGACGGGGTAGTAGATCGCGCAGCCGATGCCGTGCGCGCGGAGGTAGCCCACCAGGTCGTCGCGGCGCGGGACGCGGACGACGTACTGGTTGAAGACGTGCCGGCCGGTGCCCGCGGAAGGCAGTTGCACCGTGTCAAGCAATTTCGCCTCCGCGAACAGTTCCGCGTACTTCGCGGCGTTCGCCTGCCGCGCGGCGGTCCAGCCGTCGAGGCGCGGCAGCTTGACCGAAAGCACCGCCGCCTGCAGGGCGTCGAGGCGGAAGTTGCCGCCGACCAAGTGGTGGTAGTACTGCGGGTCCATGCCGTGGTTGCGGAGGATCTTCACGCGCTTCGCCTTCGCCTCGTCGTTGGTCGTGACGAGCCCGCCGTCGCCGAAGCAGCCGAGGTTCTTCGAGGGGAAGAACGAGAAGCAGCCGAAGTCGCCGAACGACCCCGCGCGCTTGCCCGCGGCGTCCGCCGCGCCGATGGCCTGGCAGGCGTCTTCGACCACGGCGAGACCGTGCTTGCGGGCGATTTCGCAGATGGAAGCCATGTCGGCGAGCTGGCCGTAGAGGTGGACGGGGAGGATGGCCTTGGTCTTCGCCGTGATCGCCGCTTCGATTTTCGCCGCGTCGATGTTGAACGTCACCGGGTCGATGTCCACGAAGACGGGCTTCGCGCCGAGGCGGGCGATGGCGCCGGCGGTGGCGAAGAAGGTGTACGGCGTGGTCACGATTTCGTCGCCGGGGGCGATGCCGCAGGCCATCAGGGAGACGATGAGCGCGTCGGAGCCGGAGGAAACGCCGATGGAAAAGGGCGTGCCGCAGTACGCGGCGAGGGCGCGTTCGGCCTCTTCGACGGCGGGCCCGAGGATGAAGGTCTGGTCCGCGCAGAGCTTTTCGAGCTTGGGGCGCAGCTCGTCGGCGAAGGTGGCGTATTGGGGACGGAGGTCGAGGAGGGGGACGGACATGGCAAGGCCTTTCGTTGGGGTTGCGGAGGTTATAGCCCCGCCCGCCGTCCCGTGGCAAGGGGTCCGGCGGATTAAAAAGGTCCGCGCCAAGCATATCGGGGGGGGTGTCAGCTTGGCGCGGATGACAACCCGGGGGAGGCGTGTGGGGGGGGAAGCCTCGACCCCGGACTGCTTGCCGCCGTAGCGGCAAGAGGGGCGTTCCGCAAAAACGGGAAACGCGGAACGGGGCGCACTCTAGGAACCGCCCCGTCCGAAGTCAAGCGGATTTTTCCCGCGCTTTCCCGTTCCGCGCGTTGCATTCGCGCCGCGCCGGCGCCATAGTGGGCGGCATGAAGACGAACGCTTGCACCCCCACGGTTTCCCTCGTCCTTGCCCGGCACCGCGAACGCGCGCTCCTGCGCGGGAACCCGTGGATCTTTTCGGGCGCCGTCGGGGAAATCCGCGGCCCCGGCGCGGAGAAGACCGGCGCGCTCGCCGAAGTCTTCGCCGCCGACGGCACGCGCCTGGGCACCGCCCTCTGGGAACCGGGCAACGGGCTTTGCGCGCGCCTCCTCTCCCGCGACGACGCCCCGCTCGACGGCGCGTGGCTCGCGCGGACGGTCCGCCGCGCCTTCGCCCGCCGCGAATCCCTGCCGCTGGGGGAGGGGACGGATTCGTACCGCGCGGTTTTTTCGGAGGCGGACGGCTTGAGCGGCGTGATCTGCGACGTGTACGCCGACGCCGCCTCGCTCGTCCTCACGCCCGGCTGGGGGCCGCGCGCGGACGAACTGGCGGAAATCCTCCTTGCCATCCCGCCGATCCGCACGGTCTTCGTCGCGGTCGGGGGCGAGGAGCCGCGCGTGGCGGGCGTGCCGCGCGATGCGGTGGAAATCCGCGAGAGCGGCTTCCGTTTCCGCGTCTCCCCGGCGACGGGGCAGAAGACCGGGTTCTACCTCGACCAGCGCGAAAACCGGCGGCGCGTCGCGGCGTACGCGGCGGGACGGAAGTGCCTGAGCGCGTACTGCTGCACGGGAGCGTTCGAACTCGCCCTCGCCCGCGGCGGGGCGGCAAGCGTCCTCGGGATCGATTCCTCCGCCCCGGCGCTGGAAGAGGCGGAAGCGGCGGCGGAACGCAACGGATTGTCAAGCAAAATCGAACACGAGGAGGCGGACGTCCCCGGACGGCTCCGGCTCGCGCGCGACCGCGGCGGGAGGTACGGGCTGATCGTCCTCGACCCGCCGCGCCTCGTCACGGGGAAGGGGAACCTCGAACGGGGCCTGCGGCTTTACAAGGACATCAACCTCCTGGCGATGAAACTCTTGGAGCCGGAGGGGATTCTGGCCACCTTCTCCTGCTCGGGGTTGGTGGACCGCGCGATTTTCGAGCGGACGCTTTCCTACGCCGCGCACGACGCGGGACGGAAGGTTTGCATCCTCGAAAGCCTCGGCCAGCCCGCGGACCATCCCGTGCCGCTGGATTTCCCGGAAGCGGCCTACCTCAAGGGCGCCATCTGCCGCGTCTCCTGACGTTTTGCCAATGTTTGGCAAAATCAGCCGGAATTTGCCAAACATTGGCAAATCGGTTTTCGGCGCGGCGGGCTCAGCCCCGGACCGCGAGCTTCGCGAAGGCGCGCTTCCCCGCGCGGAGGATGGCGCCGTCCTTCGGCGTCACGACCGCTTTCGGATCGGCGATCTTCTCGTCGTCCAGCTTGACCGCGCCGCCGAGCACGAGCCGCTTCGCTTCGCTCGTCCCGTGCGCGAGCCCCGCCGCGACGAGCAAGGAGAGGATGCCCGTTTCCGCCGCGGGGACGGCCACGGCGGGGATGTCGCTCGGAAGCTCCTTCTGCGCGAACACGCGGGCGAATTCCGCGCTCGCCGCTTCCGCGCTCGCCTCGTCGTGCAGCAGCGCCACCAGCGCTTTCGCGAGCCCGTCCTTCACCGCGCGGGGATGGCGCGAGCCGTCGGCGATGGCCGCGCGGAGGCGCGCCACGTCCGCGTCGCTCTTCCCGAGGAGCAGCCGGAAATACGGTCACATGCCATCGTCGGGAATCGACATCGCCTTGCCGTACACTTCCTTGGGCGGGTCGTTGAAGGCGATGCAGTTTCCGAGGGACTTCGACATCTTGTTGACGCCGTCGAGGCCGACGAGGAGCGGCAGGGTCATCACGATCTGCGGCGGAAGCCCGTGGGCCTTCTGGATTTCGCGGCCGAGCAGCAGGTTGAAAAGCTGGTCGGTGCCGCCGAGCTCCACGTCCGCCTTGACCATGACCGAGTCGTACGCCTGGACGAGCGGGTAGAGGAATTCGGAGAGGGCGATTGGCGCGCGGGCCGCGTAGCGCTTCGCGAAGTCGTCGCGCGCGAGAAGTTGCGCGATGGTGACGTTGCTCGCGAGGCGGATGACCTTCTCGAAGGTCATTCCCCCGAACCACTCCGAATTGAAACGGATTTCGGTTTTTGCCGGGTCGAGGAGGCGGAAGACCTGGTCCTGGTAGGTCTTCGCGTTGGCGACCACCTGCTCGCGGGAGAGCTGCGGGCGGGTGAGGGACTTGCCGGAGGGGTCGCCGATCATGCCGGTGAAGTCGCCGACGATGAAGACCACCGTGTGGCCGCACCGCTGGAAGGCGCGGAGCTTTTCGAGGACGACGGCGTGGCCGAGGTGGAGGTCCGGCGCGGAGGGGTCGGCGCCGAGCTTCACGCGCAGGGGCCGGCCCGCTTCGATGGCGGAGGCGAGACGCGTGCGGAATTCGGCGGCGTTGGGCTGGTCAACGACGGCGTCGGAGAGGATGCGGATTTGTTCGTCAAGGGAAGGAAAACTCATCGGTTGCCTCGCGGGAGGGGGTGGGAGAAAGACGGGGCGCAAAGCTTCCACTTTCCGCGGCCGGAGGCAAGCGCCGATTTGCCGCCCCTTGCCGGAAGTCCCGGCGGCCCGTGCGCTTTCGCGCCCTCCGCGCGGGCGGGACGAAAAATCCCGCGCCGGGGAGGCGGCGCGGGAAAACGGGAAAAGCGCGGAGGCGAAAGGCATCCGCGCCGGAAACTGGCGGCAGTCGGGACTAGTCGCCGAGCTGCTGGTTGATTTCGGCCTCGGCGAGGCTCCAGAAGTAGGCGCTGTCGCCGTTGAAGCCGTGGCGCTCCGCGATGTAGTACGCGGCGTCCTGGATCATCTTGTAGCGCTGTTCGGCGCTGACGACCGGCTTCGCGGGAGCGGGGGCCGGGGCCGGAGCGGGC
>JAFSUH010000028.1 GCA_017445365.1 Kiritimatiellia bacterium
GAGAAGGAAACTGGCGTTGCTGGCGGGGCGCGTCGGGAAAGAGGCGGTGCGGGCGGCGGGGTACGGGAAGAACGCGGAATACGCGGCGGCGGTGGCGGGGATGCTCTACGGGCACCTTCCCGGGGCAACGGCCGCCGATTCTCCGGGAAAAGCATTGAAAAAGGGGAGAACGACACCAAAGGCGCGTCTGGGCGCTTGACAAACCACATAGATGCCGAACATGGGCAAAAGGCAAAACCACGGGGAGATTACGGGCCGGGGGTTTCCCCGTCCGCGGCGGAGGGGCGGCAACAAAGGTCGTACGCGTAGGCGATGAGTTCCCCCAGCACCGTCCGCACGCCCGCCGAGCTTGTCCACCAGTCGTCCGCCCCGTGGTCCGGTGGCGCCAGCGCGAGCGAGCCGGGGGCCGCGGTCTCCGGGCCGAACGCGCGCCGGTACACCCGCCAGCTCCGCCGCGTGTGCGTCCCTTGCGAAGCAAGCGTGAAGCCATCCCGCAGTTCCGCGCCGCAGGCCGCGCGCAAGGCCTCCGCCGCGGCCGCGGTCCGCTCCTTCCGCGTGCGCGGCGCGGCGACGGCGACCACCCTCTGGGTCGCCCCCATCGCTTCGAGGCGCGCCGCGGTCATCGCCGCGCAGTTCGTCCACGCGAGGAGGAGCGAACCGGTCTCGAAGGGGCCGCCCGTCGCGTAGATGCGCGCAATGCCGTGGGCGTCGGCCCACGAAAGCGCTTCCGCCAGCGGCACGTCGCCGAGCCACCCTTCCACCACGAGCGCGTCGCTCGCCGCCGGGGCGCTCCGCGCCAGGAACGGATAGAGCCACCGGCGCGCCGCCACCCAAAGCAACACGACCGCGAGCGCCGCGCAAACCAGCGCGCACCCGCAACCGCGTTTCGTTCCGTGCCGTTCGTCCATGCCGCGAGAGTAGCACCCATCTTCCTGCCCCCGCAATCCCCCCGGATTCCGCCGTCGTCCGTCAAATTCCTTGACAATCCGCAGCGCGGCTCAGAACGGGAGGACGGGCGTGCGGGGGGAAGCGGAGCGGGCGGTCAGGGCGCGGTAGCGCGCGAGGGCGCGTTTTTCCGCCGCGGTCGATTCCTTCGCCGCGCGGCAGACCCATTCCCCCAAGCACGACTCCAAGCCCATTTCCCGCGCGAACGCGGACACTTCCCCCACCCCGACGGCGTAGAACGCGTTGTCCTTCCCCAGCCGCCGCGCGCCGAACCGCGCCGCAAGCGCCTTTTCCGCCGTCCGCCGGTCCGCCACCTTCCACGCCCCCGCGCAGAAAAACGGCACCGGCACCCCCCGCCCCTTCAACGCCTTCAAAATCCGCATCCCCTCCTTCCCGCCGCAAATCGCGAGATGCAGCACCCGCCCCATCGCTTCGTTCGCGAGCGCGAGCAGCACCGCGGCTTCCTTCCGCCGCGCGATTTCGTCCTTCTTGAGTCCAAAGCGCACCGGTGCGCCGCCCACTCCCGCGAAAGGGCTCGCCGGGTCGGCCGCCGCGGCGTACAGGCGGCTCGCCAGCGTCTTGACCTGCCCGGTCCCTTCCGTGCGCACCATCGCGCGCCACGCTTCCCCCGCCGGGTACGCCCAGATTTCCTCCGCCGTCAGCGCCTTCCGCGCGCGGCGGAGGACTTTCTCCGCATACGCCAGAAACGTGAGCCGCCCGCCGCGGTTTCCGCGGGGCGGCTCCTCTTCCCCCCACCAAGCGGCGGGCGTCTCCGGCATCGGCCTATTCGTCGCCGAGCAGGCCGTCGGCGATGTCCGCGGTCGTGTACACGTGCTGGACGTCTTCGAGTTCTTCGAGCGAATCGATCAGCTTCATCAGGCTTTCGGCCTGGGCCTTGTCGGAAACCTGGTTGTACAGCGAAGGAATCATGTTGACGCCGCTTTCTTCGGAAATCTTGTACCCCTTCTTCGAGAGCGCGTCGCTCACTTCGTTGTACACGTTCGGCGCCGTCAGCACTTCGAATTCGCCTTCCTCGTTGGTGACGTCGTCGGCCCCGGCTTCGAGCGCCGCTTCCATGAGCGTGTCCTCGTCGACGCCTTCGCCGTCGATCAGGATCTGCCCCTTGCGCTGGAAGTTGCGCATGACCTGGTTCGTCCCGGCGAGCGTCGCGTTGGCGCGTTGCAGGGTGTGGCGCACGTCGGCCACGGAGCGGTTGCGGTTGTCGGAGAGGCACTGGATGATCATGCCGATGCCGCCGGACGCGTACGCTTCGAAGATGATTTCCTCGAGCGCCGCCCCCTGCAGGGCGCCGGTGCCCTTCTTGATGGCGCGCTCGATGTTCTCCGAGGGCATGTTCACGGCCTTGCACTTGCCGAGGATGGTGCGCAACGTGATGTTGCTGCCCGGGTCCCCGCCGCCCTGGCGCGCCGCCACGGTCAGTTCCTTGCCGAGGTTGGAGAAAATCTTGCCGCGCTTCGCGTCCGTCGCGGCTTTCTTGTGCTTGATGGTTGCCCACTTGCTGTGACCACTCATGATCTTTCCTTCTGTTGGGGGTTTACGGGTTCCGGGACCGGAAAATGCCTACGCGTCTTCGTCTTCGGCCTTGTTCTTGGCGGCTTCGGCGACGATCTTGGCGGTGACGTTGCCCGGCACCGTTTCGTAGCGCGCGAAGCTCATTTCGAACGAGCCGCGGCCCGCCGTCATGCTGCGCAGTTCCGACGAGTATTTCGCCATTTCCGCCTGCGGGACGTCCGCGACGAGGACCTGCATGCCCTCGTCGGTCTCCATCCCGAGGATGCGGCCGCGCCGGTGCGTCAGGTCGCCCTGGCAGGTGCCCATGCAGTCGGCGGGGACCGTCACGCGGACGGTCATGATCGGCTCGAGGAGCACCGGCTTCGCCTTGGCCATGCCGTCCTTGAAGGCCGCGCGCGAGGCGATCTTGAACGCGATTTCGGAGGAGTCGACTTCGTGGTAGCTCCCGTCGTAGACGGTGACCATCGTGTCGACCACCGGGTACCCCGCGACCGCGCCGCGGGTCATCCCGTCCACCAGGCCCTTTTCGATGGCCGGGAGGAAGTTGCGCGGGATGCAGGTGCCGACGATGCCGTCGACGAACCAGTGCTCGACGCCTTCCTTCATCGGCTCGATCTTGAGGTACACCTCGCCGTACTGCCCGCGGCCGCCGGACTGCTTCTTGTGCTTGTAGTGGCCTTCGCCCAGGGCGGTGACGGTTTCCTTGTAGGCGATCTTCGGCGTCGAAAGGACGACTTCGACCTTGCTTCTCGCCTTCATGCGCTCGACCGCGACGTCGAGCTGGACGTCGCCCATCCCCGAGAGGATGAGCTCGTGCGTCTCGTCGTTGCGCTGGACGACGAGCGTCGGGTCGTCTTCGGCGACGCGCTTCAGGCCCGCGCCGAGCTTGTCGTCGTCGCCCTGGTTCTTGGGCGCGACCGCGAAGAACACGACCGCCTGCGGGAAGACCACCGGCGCGGTTTCGACGGTGCTGCCGGGAGCGGCGAGCGTGTCGTTCATGCCGGTGACCTTCATCTTGGCGATGGCGATGATGTCGCCCGCGTTCGCTTCGGGCACTTCGGTCTGCTTGCGGCCGTTGATGGTGGTGATCGCGCCGATGCGTTCCTTTTCGCCCTTCTGGACGTTGAGCACTTCGCCGTTGCCCTTGAAGGTGCCGCCCCAGACGCGGGCGAGGGTGAGCTGGCCGAAGGAGTCGTTGATGGAGCGGAAGACCTGCGCGACGAGCGGGGCGTCCGCGGCCGGGGCGATTTCGTTGCCGTCCTTGTCCTTGCCAGGGCGGTCGAGCGGGGACGGGAAGAACTTGCGGATGCCGCCGAGAAGTTCGTCGAGGCCGACCATCGCCTTGCCGGAGACGGCGAAGACGGGGATGAAGGCGCCGGCAATCGCGGAAGCGCGCAGGCCCCCCGCGAGTTCGTCCGCGGTGAGTTCTTCGCCGCCGAGGACCTTTTCGATCAGCTCGTCGCTCGATTCCGCCGCCGCGTCGGTCAGGCGGGCGCGGACTTCGGCCGCGCGCGGGTCGTCGGAAGTGAAGACGTCGAGGACGGACTTCTTGTCGGCGGCGGGCAGGGTGATCGGCTCGCACTTGGCGCCCCAGTGGCCGCGGATGGCGTCGAGGGTGCCGTCGAAATCGGCGTTGTCCTTGTCGATGCCGGTGATGGCGATGGCGCGCGGAAGGCCGAGCGCTTCGGCGCGGCGCCACGCGCGGACGGTGCCGACCTGAACGCCGCTGGTCGCGTCCACGGTGAGGAGGGCGGCGTCGGCGACGGCGGAAGCGGAAAGCATCTGGCCGGCGAAATCGGCGTATCCGGGGGTGTCGAGCATCACGAGGCGGAGCGGGGACGCGCCCTTGGGTTTCCAGAGGGCGTCGAAAGGCTTGGCCCAGATGGTGATCTTGCGGGCCTTTTCCTCGTCGGTCCAGTCGCAGGCGCTGGTGCCCGCGGCGGTGTCGCCCTGGCGGTCGGAAACGCCGAGCTTGAAGAGGAGGGCGTCGAGGAGGGCGGTCTTGCCGCTGCCGGTGTGGCCGGCCACGACGAAATTGCGGACGGAATCGAGGGGGATGTCTTTCATGGCAGGATCCTGGGAATGGGTGAGGGTCGGACGCGGACGCGCCCGGGAAAAAGTTGGGGGACGATACACGTTTCCCCTCCCCCCCGCAAGCACGGCGTCGCGGTACACTTATCCCGGTACACTTATCCCGCATTGCGTCACATCAAAGGACACCGGGACGGAAAGATGGCGGTTCCCGAAGTTGGCGCTTGCGTCAATTGCGGGACACCTCCCACCCCCGGGGCATGCATGCCATGAGCAGATCCTCCACCAAAGGCTGCATCCTCCGCCTGCGCGACGATTCCCTCGGCGAATGGAACCGCCGGAAGCGGCGGAACGCGTCTGGCGCGCTCTCCGCGGCTTGGCTTCGCCGGTTGAAAGGTTGAAAGGTTGAAAAGTTTCTGGGAGCGCGGGCGGGATGGCCGCGGGGTCATTGATACACCGCTCGTATCGGATATGCACCCCGCCGCCGAACAGCACCCCCAGACACAATCCAAGCACGAAACCGGCCACGAATTTCATGCCTCGCCCTTTTTCCTGCCCTCCGTCGCCATCCGCAGAACCATCTGGATGTCCGAAGACTGCATGATTTTCTCTTCGAACGCCTTTTGTCCGGCCGCGGTCAACGGAACTAGGCCGTAAACTTCCAACAGCTTCCGGTCTCGTTCCGTCCATTCCGACTCGGGCTTTTTCTCGAATCCGTCAAAGTCCGATGGATCGTGCTTTTTCATGGTCGATGACTCCTTCCTTGTGCAGGCTTTCCAAAGCTTCCGCCCACTTTTCGCAGGGCATTTTTCTTGCCACCGGGGCAACCATTCCAGCCAGAAATTCCGTTCGGCCTCGCTCATTTCCCACCACGCCGCCCCCACGCGGGTCACGTGGAACGACCGGTCCCGCTCCACCACGCCCGTTGCCGCGGGGATGTCGGCGTTCCGCAGCGTCATTTCCACGTCGGCGTCGCCGAGGGGGACGGGCGCGGGGTTCCTTTCCCAGCCGTCGGCGACGACCCACGCGCGGACGTACCGCGAGCGGATTTCGCGCATGCGCGCCTCGGCGGCGCGGCGGCTTCGGCGCGTTCGGGGGCAACGGCGGCTTTGCGCGGTCGACCCTGCCCTACTTCGCGCGGACGCGGAGAAAGAAGGAGCCGGTGTCGCCGGGCGGAGTGGCGACGATGCGGACGCGGCCGTTCTCCGGGGCGACCGATTCGACGGAAATGCCGAGGGGCGAAAAACAGGCGGATTCCCCGTCGAGCGCGCCCGATCCCTGCAGTTCGAACGTCTCGGCCAGCCGCCCGGGATCGGCGCCGTCGGCAACCTCCGCGCCGCCGATTCCGATTTCGAACGCGAAAGCGCCCGTGGCCGGATCGGGGGCGAACGAGGAAATCGCGATGCCGTCCCCGTCGAGGTCCAGCAACCGGCCGGAACCGACGGCGAAGGAGAGCCACGCCCAGGGGGACGCCCGGACCGCCGCCAGGCCGACTGGCGCGGCGCCGGACGCGTCCTTCGCGTCCGCGGCCCACGCGCGGAAACCGGCATAGGTCGTTCCGTCGCGGAGATGTTCGACCAAGGTGGAATCCGCGGAACCCGCGACCCGGACGGCGATTTCCTCCGGGGAGGCATCGGAATCGATTGCGGGGAAGGGTTCGTCCGACGGCCCGCTCCAGCCCATCTCGATGGACCGGAGGACCGTGACGTTGGTGCACTGCGGGTGGTAGTCGTAGTCGGCGTCGCCCCAGAATTCGCCGATTTGGCAGCAGATGTCGCAGCCATGCTTCCAGAGCTCGTAGGCGTCGCAGAGGCCGTCGCCGTCGCCGGCTTCGGCGTCCGTGTCGGCGGAGCCGTTCCACCACCCCCACGTGGCGGCGGCGAGGAAGGCGCCGCCCGGCTTGTAGGAGGACGGGAAGGAATACTGGTACGCATCATCGTCCCACCATTGGTCGCCGTAGTCGGGGTCCTCCAGCCATTTGTCCGTGTGGTAGAAGCCGCCGTCGAGGGAATACTCGTAGTATTCGGCGGCGGAGACCCAGCCGATCTCGTCGGCGGCGAGGGAGCGGGCGACGTCCTCGCCGCGGGCGCGGCGGCGGGCGCGGTCGGCGTCGAGGAGCGCGGAGACGCGCCCCGCC
>JAFSUH010000029.1 GCA_017445365.1 Kiritimatiellia bacterium
CGGCCGGCGTGGCGCCGTCGAGGAACCAATGCACCGCGAGGCCGAACACCTCGCCGTCGGCCATGACCACGCACCCCGAGCCGCAAGCCTTCTTCCGGGCCACGCCGGCGACATACTCCAGGCAGCCCCGGACGGACCGCTGGCCCGCGACGATCGCCGCTTCGAGGTTCGCGTCGTGGCGGCCGCGCACGTGCTCCGCGACGAGGCGCTCGTAGGCGTTCGCGGGCTTCAGGAGCTCGTCGAGCGTCAGCGGTTCCGCGGGCTTCGCCCTTTTCGCGGCCTCGCGCTCCATCTGCGCTTCAGTCTTCCGCTTGCTCATTGCCGCGCCCTTTCCTTCTTCGACTCGGCCTCCGCCTCCGCCCCCTTGCGTTCGAGGAGGCGGCGGAGATTGCAGGACACCGCGCGGATCGGGCAGGGCGTCGCCCCGCCCTCGGTCGCCTCGAGCGCGTCCGCGATCCGGTGGGCGAGAGCCTCGGCGGTCTGCGCCGCGGGTTCCACTATCACCGCGAACACCTCGCCGTCGCGCGCGATCCTCCACTCGCCCCACGCCATGCGAATGGCCGTCCATCTGCGTTTCCGGGTTTTCCGTTCGGTTTTTCGGTTGTCCATCGTTTGCTCCTTCCTCAAGAAAAATGCGCCTTCGGGGACGGATGGCGCGCGTCCGTTAGCGAGGCTCTACGGTCGCCCTTCCCCTTCCCGTCTTTCCGGGCCGCCAGCGCTCGCGGCGCGCGTCCTGTGCCTCGCCGGATCGCCCGGGGAAACACGCGCGCCGCCCGGCCCCCATCCGTCGGATGGTTCCTAGGCCCATGAGTGCAAGGCTGCTCATGGCCGGGCCGGTCGCGGGGTGTGCGAACGATTCGCCCCCCCCCGCGGGGGGTTTCCGCTCCGCGCCGTCCGGGGGCCGTCGCCCCTTCCGGCCGCGTGTCGGCGGGTACTTTCGCCGCGCGGTCTTTCCCGCGTGCCCGCGTGTTTTCGCCTGCCCGTCGGCATTTGAGCGGTCCCGCCGGACCATCCCCCGCGCGATCGATCGCGGGGGAGGGGTTGACGCGGGTCTGTTCCCCGCCGCCACCGCCGCGGCGTCCGAACACGTCGCGGCGGGAAAATGGAGGGCGGCGCGGCGGCCCACGGGGGACCTACCACAGTCCTTGGCTGATCCGTCGCGCCGCGAAATCATGCGTAGGGCCTCCGGCAGTCGGGCAGCGCGTGCATGGCGGCAAGCCGCTCCGCCGCGCGCCGCTCGCGGCGCGCCTTGTTGTGCGCGGACCGGATCCGGTCGCGGTTCCTGCGGTAGTATTCGCGCTGCCGAACGCGGCGCGCCTCCCTCTCTTCGTCCGACATCCTCTCCCTCCGGTCGATGACATACCGCCTGATTCTGTCGCGGTTCCTGTCGATCCATTCGCCCTGCCACACCTTGCACATCACGGCGTAGTCGTCGCCGAACTTCGCGGCGAACTTCGCCCAGCGCAGGCGGCTGAGCCCCTTGTTGCGCGCGGCGGCGCACGTGGCGCAGCGCAGCGGCTTGTGCCCTGGTCCGTGGTGCGGCGGCAGTTCCGCGCCGCAGTCGGCGCAATGGCGGACTTCGCTCACCGCGCCCTCCTTCCGCACCTGCGGGGTTCCGCCAATACGCGCGCGGCGAAGGGGGATTCCGGCGCCGCGCCCCGGAACGCGTCGCGCCCCGTCGCGAGGAACCAGACTCCCGCTCCCACGATCCACAGCGCGGGCGCGAGGGCCAGGGCGTAGACGATGCCGTCGAGAATCGCGCTCATGCCTCGCCTCCTTCCGCCCGCTTTTCCGTGTCGCGGTCCATCGCGCGGGCCGCAGCCTCGAACTCCTGGTCGACCGCGGCCGGGGGCCGGCCGAAGCCGGGTTCGGCCGGCGCGGCGCCGGGCCCCGACAGGACCTCCGCGCCGGCCTTCGCGGCCAGGGCCTCGTGGAGGTTCAGGGCCAGTTCCCTGGCGGCCTTCCGCTCCGGCTCCGCGCTGGAATCGTTCTCGCGCCAGGAGATGCGGACGTCGAACCCGTCCGGCCTCTCCTCGAACATCACTACGGTCTCCGTCATCGTGTCGCTCCTTGGTTGGGTTGGTTCTAGTGGCCAGTGGCTAGTGGCTAGTGGCCAGTCGGGAAGTTGGCTAGTAGGCGGGGACGAGGCGGTCGCGGCCGGAGGCGTTGTGCATCCGGTAGGCGTTCGATCCGCGCGCCTTCACTTCGCCCAGGCACTCGAAGTCCCCGTCGCGGCCGACGTGGTACTTGACGGCGGTCGCGCCCGGATGCTCGCGCAGGTACTTCTTCGCCTCGGCGAGGCCCATGTCGATGGCGTCGGTCTCCCCGGCGGGGGTCACGTAGCAGATGGTCATCGTGTCGCTCCTTGGTTGGGTTGGTTCTAGTGGCTAGTGGCTAGTGGCCGGTTCTAGTGGCTAGTGGCTAGTGGCCAGTTGGGAAGTTGGCTGGTTGGTCCGTTGGGTGTTTGCACACCCACGGCCAAAAAAAATTAGGCGGATTTCCGCTTGGCGCCGGCGGGTGTTTGCACACCTTTTGGCAAAAAATTACGGATGGCGGAGGCGATATACTCGCTCACCGTAACACCCTGCCTTCGGACATCCTTTTTCAGCTGATTCGCCTCTTTGTCGGTCAGGATCACACCGATGCAATCAACGGCCTTCATGGTCAGACTCCTTCTTGGGTTGCTGTTTCTGTTGTTGCCGGATGGCGCGAATCACGAAGTCGCTCATGTCTTTCGCTACTCCGGCTTCGATTGCCGCTTCAAGTGCGATGCGCTGGGTCTTGGTCAGCCAGACCGCAATTCGCTGCTTTCCTTGTTTGCGTTGGTTGGGCATTGCTGGTACTCCGTGGAAACGCGGGGTATCGTAGCAGGTGTTTGCACTCCCCGTCAAGCGGAAAAACGATTTTTTTTCTTTAATGGTTTTTATGCGTTAAAATCCATTGCGGCGGGCGGGAGGATCGGGCATATTGGACGCGGTGCGCCCGGCATGTGCCGGGGGTGCGGGTGTAGGTATGGACGAGGTATGTACGAAACAGCCGCTTTTAATGCGTTTTATGCTTCGCAAACCCCAATAAAACAAGGGGGCCGGCCATCGCTCGCGGGTTCGATCCCCGCCCCGGGCACCATCCCCTGGACTTCGATCTGGAGGAAATTGCAAAACGGCTGCGCTTATGAAGACGAAAAAGCCAATCCGAATCATCGGTGCCCTTGGCGTCCTGCTAGTCATCGCCTACGTCGCTCTTTGCTGTTCCAGCTGCAGGCACCTCAACGAGGCGATGTTCCATCCGCCGCGCGACTCCTACGGACGCGACCTGCGCGGGCTTGTAATGGCAGGGACGCCGGACGCGCCACTCGCGACGGTGTGGAGCCCCGTGCCGGATGCGAAGCGCGCCGTGCTGTTCGCGCATGGCAACGCGGAAGACCTGCGGTGGATACACGACCGTCTAGGCTACTTCAACCGCGCAGGACTCTCCGCCCTGGCCTTCGACTATCCGGGCTTCGGCCTCACGCCGGGGGAACCCACTGAAGAATCGCTGTACGAGGCGGCGGAGGCGGCGTATCGGGACCTGACCGAGAATCGGGGCTTCGCGCCGGCCGACGTCATCGTCTGCGGCTATTCGCTAGGCAGCGGCCCGGCATGCTGGCTCGCCGAGAAACACGATGTCGGCGGCCTGCTGCTTTTCGCGCCGTTCAAGAGCGCCGTGCGGGTGGTGACCGGAATCCGGATACTGCCCTTCGATCCCTTCCCGAACCTGGCGCGCGTGCGCAGGGCGCGCTGCCCCGTGCTCGTCGTCCACGGGGAGGCGGACGGCGTCATCAATGTTTCGCACGGCAAGGCCGTAGCGAAGGCGGCGGGCCGCCGCGGACGCTTCATCCCGATACCCGGCGGTTCCCACACGGCCAGCTGCACCGCGCTTTCCACCGACGATTTCCGC
>JAFSUH010000030.1 GCA_017445365.1 Kiritimatiellia bacterium
CCCGCAGTTCCTCCATGACGTGGAGCTTGAACGCCTTGCTGTAGCCGTGTCTGTCCTTCATGGCACTTGGATTCTCCTGTATCGGGGTGAACGACAAGTGTCAACCTATACCGGGACGGGACACATCCGCACTTCTTCCTTTTTACTTCTTACTTCGCGCCACTTCCGCCGCGTTACCAGAGCTCGCGGTAGATTTTCGCCACCGCTTCGCGCATCGGCGGCCGCGGCGTCCCCTGCGTGCAGAAGTCCGCGATCGCCGCTTCCGTCATCGCATCGATGGCCGCCATGTACTCGCCTTCGGTCGTCTTCCCCGTCTGCGAAACCCGCGTCGGCAATTTCATCTCCGACTGCAGGAAGCGGATGCAAGCGATGAGGCCGCGCACCGCGCTCGTCGCGTCCGCGTTCCCGAGGCCGAGGATGCGCGCGATCTTGCGGTACCCCTTGACGGCGGGCTCCGCGGGAGCCACCCGCCCGCCCAGGCTCTCCATCCCCGCGTTGTAAGCGATCACGTGCGGCAGAAGCAGCGAGCAGGTCCGCCCGTGCGGCAAGTGGAACCGCCCGCCCAGAGCATGCGCCATCCCGTGGTTGAGGCCGAGCCCCGAGGCGTTGAAGGCCGCCCCCGCCAAGGCCGACGCCGAATGCATTTTCGCTTTCGCCTCTTCGTCTTTCGGGTCCGAATACGAGCGGAGGAGGTAGGTCCCCAAAAGCGACAGCGCCTTTTCGGCCAAGGCGTCGGAAAAATCGTTCGCCCGTTCGCTCACGGTCGCTTCGATGGCGTGGGTCATCACGTCCATCCCCGTGTCGGCGACGAGCGGCGGCGGCACCGACGAAACCAGTGGCACCGAAAGAATCGCCTCGTCGGGGAGGATGCCGTCGCCCGCGAGCGAAATCTTCTTTTTCTGCTGTTCGTCGGTCAGAATCGCGAAACTCGTCAATTCGCTTCCCGTCCCGCTCGTGGTCGGGATGGCCACGAGCTTGGCCGCGTCCGCGGCGGCGGGGTCCATCTTGCGGGCGAATTCGCGAACGAGCTTGGCCGAGTCGATGGCGCTGCCGCCGCCGACGGCGACGATCGCGTCGGGGCGGAAATCGAGGAACGCGCGCACGCCTTCGGCGACGGCGGCGACGGGCGGGTCGGGGACGACGCCGTCGAAAACGCGGTACGCGGTGCCCCCGGCTTCGAGCCGCGAAGTGAGCTCGCCGCAGACGGGACCCTTGGCGACGAAGGGGTCGAGCACGAGGAGGACGCGCTTGTACGGAAGGGCCTTGAGCCGGTCGAGCGCGTCGGGGCCGAAGAAAAGACGGGTACGAATCGAAAAGCTGTCCATCGCCGGGAGTCCTTGGGGAGTGCGGATTGCACTCTAGCGCGCGCAACGGGCGCGACGCGAGGAAAAAGGCCGCGCTTCCGCCGCCCCGCCGCGCGAAAGCGCTTTACGCCACCGCGCGGGAAGTGCCCCCCTCACGACGCCGTGATGTCTCCGGGCAGGAGGGCTTCCGGCTTTTTTTCGTCAGGGTGCCGGTACTTGCCAGGCGGCCGGTCTGCCGCCCGATGGCTTTCCCGGAAAGGTTCCCCGCGAAGCGGTCGTTTCGAAGCCCTTGTCCGCGCGCCCGGAGGCTTCTTCCGCATGGAGACGCATTCCGTCCTTGATCACGTCTCCGAATGTCGAAGAAGCCGCAAAACCGCGATGATTCAGGGGATTGCCGGACTTTCCCGCGAAAACCCGGGGGAAACACCCGGGAAAGTCTTACGGGGTTTGCCTGCTTGTTTCGGGAGCACGCTGCCGCCAAAGCGTGCAGGCGAATTCGCAGGCGACCATTGCCGACATGGCCACTGCAAGTCCCGCCAAAGGTCGGTACAACAACATGTTGCTTGCCTTGTATGCCACAAGACCCACGGCAACCATCCCGACATGTTTCCAGTTCCCCAGCACGGAAACGGCAAATGGCACCATCAGGAAAAGGACGGGCCAAAAGAACCTTTGTTCCGTCCACAGGAATGTGCAGGCCGAGGCCACGATCCATCCCGAACACAAGACGGTTGCGCAAACGGATGTCCGGTTCCCGCGGTTCCGCCAAGCCAAAATCAAACCGCACAACGCCGCCATGACGAATGCGCACCGGATGTGCGTGGCCCGTTCGTTTTCCGGTGGCACCATCAAAAGCATCCGTTCGCATTCGGACACCATCAACTCCCACAGGACGTCCAAATTGGACAAAACGACTTCCCTGTCGGCCGCCTTCACCATTCGGTATGCTTCGCGGAATTGCCTGGGATCTTCGGGGACGAATGCCTCCAAAAGGCCAAGTTTCGCGTAATTTTCGTCTTTGCAAGCCTTCAAATCCCTCTCTTCGTGCCAAATCCGGGCCGAATTCACGTCGATTTCCGTCCGCTTGCGGATGGTCGTGCGGATTCCGGGAATCAAGACGGCATGGATGTTGTCCACCGCATTGAACGTGGGGGTCGCCACCCCGTACGCATGGAGGTTGTGGATGGTCAAGACTGCCGGGATGGCCAGCAAAAGCCCCGTATGGACCACGCATCCCTTCCCCCGTTCCTTCCACGTTTTTTTCCCCCACGAAGTCAGCGGGAACAGCATCAATCCCACCCACAGAAACGTGGGCCGCGACAACATGCAACAATCCCAAGCCGCAATGGAAAGGAGCATCCATCGCCATGAGTTTTTCTTCAAATATTCGCATGTGGTCCACATGGACACGACGAACAGGAATGCATGAAGGAAGTCCGTCATCACCATCAAGGAGCCGGACGTATCGGCGAAAAGGTACGAAAAAGCGCTCAACAAGGCAAAAAAACGGTTTCCGAACAACGTCCAGCTGACCGCGGCCAACACCAAGGGAAAGAAGAAGTGCATTGTCTGGGCAAGGCGCAGATACGGATATGGGTTTTCCCGCGTCGCTCCCGCCAGACGGAACAAAACGGGCAAAAGCGGCCGTTCCTTGAACATGTTGACGAAGGGGATATCCGTTCCCAGTGCTTCTGCATTGGCGATATAGTATTTCCAGTCCGGGCCTCCGTGCCGGAAGGCTTCTTGTCCGATACGGAATCCGCCTTGTTCGAGGTTGTGCAACTTCCAGGCATTCCGTCCCCAACAGGTTAGGGCAATCAACACCAGGGCAAGATGGAAAAACACACGGGGGAAGTGCATCCGCTTGCAGGGGTGCGCCGGATGGGGAAAACCCTCCGAAGGATTCCCGCAACGCAAACTTTGTCCTGTTTCGCTTCCGTGACCCCTTGTCGTTTGTTCCATGTTGCCTTCCTCTCGTCTCCCCCGCGACGGAGGCCGGGAACCGGCATGAAAAGGGAACGCCATTTCTCTTGGCCTCACACGCTATCGGAGGTGCCTGGGAAGAGCCTTGTTTGGGCATGAGAAAGCAGCAAGGGCGTACCCGTAAGGGCCGCGCTTCCAGCAACTCGATGTCCAAGCGTGAAAAAGGTTCCCGGGTTTCCGATAGAACGTCGCGTTGCGCAGTGCGCAAAAGGGATTTCAGTTGTGGGTTGGTTCAATAGTATCGGGAAAAATCTCCGGCGTTTGGTCCGGCGGATGGCGCGGAAACGGTCCGCGGCCTCCGGGCGAACAGTGGATTGCACAGTATCAAACCGCCGCCCCGTTCGACAACATCCGAAAATCACACGCTTATCCCGGAAAATTCGGGACAAACCATCCCGGATTTGCATTTGAGCCAATGTTTGCAACGGGAAAATGATTTCCGCGGACCTCCTGGCCATGGGCCACAACCTCCTGGCCGCCGCCATGGTCGACGGCCCCGTGCCAAGGCATTTCGCCTGCAGCTCCTGAAAGACAGGAAGGGGCTGCCCCGGGCGGAACGGGGAACCTGCCGGACGAAATCGCCGCCGCCACGGAGGCAACGGCATCGTCGCCTGCTTTCCGCGGATTCGACAGCCGTCGGTTCCTCGCCCACGCGGCGGGACTGCCCATCCGCACGGTCGTGCACATCAAGGAAACGGAACGCGATATCTTCGACGGGCACACGCTCCGCTTTTACGGCATCGGATCGTGAAAGGGAAAATTCGGGGCAATCAACCGGAACCGACCCCCTCTTCTCCCGGGCATTCCGGGTTGAGCAACCCGGCAACGGCTTCTTTTGGGGGGATTATCCCGCCCCGTTCCCAAAACCCGGGATTGGTGTGGAGCGGGAGGCACTTTGCGGCCGCGGGCCAGAAGGGGATGTGCCACGTCCCGGCGGGAACGGGCGGCCCGGAGGGGAAACCCGTTTCACGGGACCATGCCGTCGGCGGAGCGCGCTAGCGGCTCCACGTCGCCGGACCGATCACGTTGCTGCGCCGCCGCCCGCTGACATCGACGACCACGAAGCAGATCTGGCAGGGGTTCGGGACGCCGGAGAGGGTCCAGCCTTCGTATCCGGAGAGGACGTTTTCCAGCCCCCGGGAGGAACGCGAGGTCGAAACCCAGTCGAATTTTCCGCCGACCCAGCTGCCGTCTTCCTTCTGCACGAAGGCCGCGGCGATCGCCCCCGCCTCGCCGTTGGAAAGTCCCCAGCCGGACAGGCCCGTCACCCACTTGTAGGAAAGCGTGTTGCCGCTGCAACGCAGGTTCGCCAGTTGCGGCGAGGAAAGTTTCGCCCGGCTGCCGCCGAAGTGGCCGAACCTCCATTTGAGCG
Source organism: Kiritimatiellia bacterium (assembly GCA_017445365.1). Taxonomy (GTDB): domain Bacteria; phylum Verrucomicrobiota; class Kiritimatiellia; order CAIQIC01; family Lenti-01; genus RGIG3480. Next base: position 4,660 of record JAFSUH010000030.1, read on the forward strand.
CGGAAAAGGGAACGCTGTCGGCACTGTCCGCGGAAGGCGTTCCGGAATCCCCCGTGCCGGAGGGGTCGGAATCGTCCGTGCCCGTGCCCGCATTCGATTGGCCGTTGGTTCCCCCGGTGGTTCCCCCGTTGCCGGTGCCGTTGCCGCCCGCGGCGTTTCCGCCGTTGCCGGTGTCCGTCTTGGCGGCGGTTTGGTTGGCGTTGGCGGCCGTGCCGGACTGGTTCTGCGAAGACTGGTTCCGGTCCGTGGATTGGGATTGGGCGGCGGAGCCGTCCGACTGCGAACTGCCGCTGCCGCCGACGACCCATTCGTCGTCTTCCCCGTCGAATCCGCACCCCGCGGAAAAGGCAAGAAGCGCCCCGGCGAGGAGGGAGGTGAAAAAGGAAGCGGCGGAACGTTCGGCGGTCACGGGGTGGTCTCCTGTATTTTGATGACGGGGACTAAACGAAACTATCCGCCCGCGGTCAAGCGATTTGCGTCGTGCATCCCGCGCATCCCGCCCGCTCCGGCCCGTCCCGGAACCGGCGGCGCAACCCCGTTTTTGCCCGACAACGGCAAAAGCGCCGGCCGCCACCCCTGCCTCACTCTTCTCTCGCGCGGCACGCGGCAGCGCGCTACACTCCGCCGCCATGAACCTTTTCCGTTGGTACCGCGCCCGCAAGGCGAAAAAAGAAGTCCTCTCCCGCCTCCGCACCGCCCTCCGCTGGCGCGAGGACATCGCCTCCCCCGCCCTCGTCGGGCGCGCCCGTGCCGCGCTGGCGGCGATTGCCGCCGCGCCCCTTTCCGGCGGGGCCGCGCTCGAAGCCGCCCTCGCCGAAGGCGCCGAGGCCGCCGATGCGCTTTTCCCCGCCCCCGCCCATCCGCGCGGCCGGGAAAACACCGACATGCTCGTGGTGGCGCTGTCGCTCGCGATGGCCTGCCGCGCGTACTTCCTCCAGCCATTCAAGATTCCGACCGGCTCCATGCAGCCGACCCTGAACGGCATCACCGCGGTGCCGCAACAGGCAAGCGGGTGGCTCGCGAAAAAGCCGTTTTCGTGGATCGCGACCGCGCTCACCGGCGAGTACGACAAGACGATTCGCGCGCGGCACGCGGGGCGCGTGGAATTCGACCCGGCCTCCACCGCTTTCGTCGTCGCGGGCGCGCGGTATCCCCTGACGCTTTCCTTCCTGCCCGACCAATACCGCCCCGACGAGGCGCATTCGCTTTCCCTCGCCGTCCAGCCCGGGGAAACGGTCGCCGCGGGCGACATCCTCGCCTCCGGTCGCATCCGTCTGGGCGACCACGTGTTCGTCGACAAGGTCGCGTACAACTTCCGCAAGCCGCGGCGCGGCGACGTCGTCGTCTTCGACGTCGCGCAAATCGCCCCGTGGGCGCTTTCGGCGTACCGCATGGACCCGAGCTCGTTCTACATCAAGCGTCTGGCGGGCCTCCCCGGCGAAAAAATCTCCTTCGCCGCGGACGGGCATCTCGTCGCGGACGGGAAGGCGGTGGAAGAGCCGTACCCGTTCCGGCGCCTCGTGACGGAAGAGGGATACCACGGCTACGTTCCCCGCCCCGGCTCGCTGGTTCCCGCCGCCGGAAGCGAAATCGCCCTGGAGAAGGACCAATTCCTGCCTCTCGGCGACAATACGTATTCGTCCCTCGACGGCCGCTATTTCGGCGGCGTCCCGACCAAGGCGCTCGTCGGCCCCGCCTTCTGCGTGTACTGGCCCTTCGGCGGCCGCTTCGGCCGCATCCGCTGAACTTGCCGCCGCGCTTGCCGCGGGGGATGCGAGCGGGTAGAGTCTCCGGCGAAGGAGTTGCCGACATGGAACTTTCCCAAGCCACTTTCCAGGATTTCATCGCCGCCGACGGCCTCGCGCTCGTCGATTTTTCCGCCACCTGGTGCGGCCCCTGCCGCGCCATGGCACCCGTCGTCGCCGCGTTGCCGTCGCAGATACCGGGCCTGCGCGTCGGCACCATCGACGTGGACAAGGACCCCGAAGACGCCGCCGCCCTCGGCGTCCGCTCCATCCCCTTCCTCGCCCTCTTCCGCGCGGGCAAGCTCCTCGCGACCCGCGTCGGCGCCACCACCCCCGCCGCGCTCGCCGCCTGGGTCAAGGAAAAAAGCGGGGAAGCCTGATGCCGCTCTACGAATACCGCTGCCGCGACTGCGGCACCGAAACCGAAGTGCTCGTCCGCAGCCGCGCCGAAGTGCCCGTCTGCCCCAAGTGCAAGGGCACGAAGATGGAGAAGAAGTTCTCCTCCTTCGCCGCGCAAAGCAAGGCCCCCTGCGGCGAACCCTCCTCGGCTTGCGAAACGCATTCGTGCGGGTGCGGGTGCGGTTGCCACCACGGCCATTGATGCCGGGGAAAGGCGTCGAAGCGCTTCCGTTCGGCGGGAAGGCGTGCTAGTCTCGCGCGCCATGAAACGCCTTGCCCTTTCCGTTCTCCCGTTTTTCCTCGCCCTTTCCGCCACGGCCGGCACCGCCCGCGTCATCGCGGAAAAGGTGAACGTGCGCGCGCGGCCCGACCTCTCCGGCGCGGGCGAAGTCGTCTTCCAGGCAAACCTCGGGGACGAGTACGCCGTCAAGACCCTCACGGAGTCGTGGGTCGGCATCGCGGCGCCGGAAAACCGCGACCTCTGGGCGGCGAAAAGCTTCGTCCGCGCGGACGGAACGGTGGGGGCGAGCCGGCTCAAGATGCGTTGCGGGCCGGGCTCGAACTACACGGTGGCGGACATCGTCCCGCGCAACACGCAGTTGACGGTGCGCGACGACGCCTCCGCCCCCGCCGAGTGGGTCAAGGTCGCGCCGACGGAAGGCGCGCAACTCTGGATATACCGCGAGTACGTGGCGGTTTCCGATCCGCCCGCGGAGTCCGTGGTGGCAAGCGCCGGCGACCTGGAAACCCTGCCTGTCCTCGAAGCGGCGCCGGGTGCGGAAGCCCGACCGGCCCTTGCGGCGGCAAACGCGGAAACGGCGGGGAGCGAGGCGCCTCCCCTCCCCCGCAAGCCTCGCAAGCCCCGGAAGAACACGGCCGCCGCGGACGGGGAAAAACGGGAAGAATCCGCGCCGGAGACCGCGAAGGTTCCGGCCGGGATATCGCCCTCCGTGCCGGAAACGGCCGGGGAAAACCCGCCCGCGCCCGCGGATTTGGCGCTGGTTCCGCTGGACGGGCAGGGCCGGATGACGGTCGTGGAGGGGGAAGTGCGCGCGGCGCCCCTTTTGAGCGACGTGCCCGCGCGCTACCGCATCGTCCGCTGGGAGGACAACAAGTGGAAGGTGCTCGCGCACCTGTACGGGGAAGCGGCGAAGTACCGCGGCTTGCAGGGGAAGAAAATGCGCGTGACCGGCCGCGCCTGGTGGGTGAAGAACGCCTCCGCGCCGGTACTCGTGCCGACGGAGATGCACGAAGCCGCGTACGAATAGGGCCGGCGCGCGATGTGCCTTGCGGTTCCCGGGAAAATCGTCTCCGTCGCGGGGGACGGGATGGAAAAGGTCGGCGTGGTCGATTACGGCTTCGTGCGGCAGACGGTGTCGCTCGCGTACCTGTCCGACGCGCAACCCGGCGAGTGGGTCCTGGTCCACGTGGGCATCGCGATTTCCCGCGTGGCGCCCGGGGACGCGGAAGAAACCCTCTCCGCCATCTCCCCGCCGTGACCTTTCGCCCCGTGCGGCGGACTTCGTTTCCCGGTGAATTGCAAGCGAAATGGACCAGTGGAGGTCATGCGGTCTGGCGGGCATAGGATTGGGCCGCGGTCAGGCCCCCGAGCGACCGCCGGTGGATGCCGTTGATGGCCGCTTCCAGGGACGCCACTGCCTGCACGGACACCCTTGCGAAGTCCGTCCCCTTCGGGTACCACCGCCTCACGATCCGGTTGCAG
>JAFSUH010000031.1 GCA_017445365.1 Kiritimatiellia bacterium
AGGTGACCGCGACCGCGGCGGCGACCGCGGTCGCGCCCAGAAGCGACAGCCAGGCGACGAGCGACGCCATCGCCGCGGCCATGCGCGGGACTTCTTCCGGGAGCGCGGCAGGCCGCGCGGTGGCTCCCGCCGCGCGGGGACAGGCGGCGGCGTCCGCGCCGAAGGCGCCGAAGCCGCTTGCGACCAACTCCGTGATCGTGCTGGAAGGGCCGAAATCCGTCGGCATCTACCGCACCGCCGACGCGTCCAATGCCGTCAAGTTCCTGCGCAACCAGCAAGTGACCTTCCTCGGGGCCGTGAGCAAGACTCGCGGGCGGATTTCGTTCGTGAACGCCCAGGCGCAGAAGGAAATCGGCTTCGTCGAGCTGGAAGAGCTGGGGCTTTTCGAACCGAAAAAGCCGCTGGTGGCGGACGCGCAAGGCGGGCCGTGGGGGACGTTCGTGACGCGCGGGGAAACGCCGCTGTACCGGATGGGGCCGGACGGACGGCCGCAAAAAATCGCGACCCTGCCGAAGGGGAAACTCCTGCGCCTGCGCGGCAACGCCAACGCCGCGGGCACCATCCTACGCGTCAGCATGCCGCGCGCCGACGGCTCCGACCCGGCCGCCCTCCTCCGCCGCGCGGACATGACACCGGCCAAAAAGCCCTGAAACGGCGCCTCCCGCTGCTCCTCCTTTTCTTGGCCCTTTTCCTTGCGTTGCAACTGGCCGTGCCGTGGCACCGGGAGTCGTGGTTGGACTTCTGCCACCGGCTCTTGCGACCGTTGGGCGCCGACCGGTGGTTTTCCGTCACGGAAGAGTTCGCATGGCCGGAAGACGGGCGCGAAGGGAAACTGGCGGAGTTGACCGCCGTCTGCCGCCACCGGCCGGATGGGGGCGTCGGGTGCCGGATCGGGATGGACGGGGACGGCCGGACGGCACGCGTGACGTTGCGGACGTGGCAACCCGACGCCAAAAAGTTGCTCCGGGAAATCCGCAAGGCCTGGGAAGCCGGAAAAGGCGCGCAGTACCTCGAAGTGGAACGCGAACTCGCGGAAAAGCCGGGGGCCGTGCCCGACGGGGCGAAGACTTCGGGCGGCATGAAATGGACCCTGCCGGACGGAACGGAATCCGGCGTCCGCCTTGCTTGGTAACGTTCCCCCTCCCCCGCCTTGGCGGAAGCGTCCCTACCAGAGCGGCGGCTCCTGGCCGCGGAGGAGGCGCGCGATGTTGCTCTTGTGGCGGACGACGACCAGAACCGCCAAAACCGAAAGCGCCACCGCGAGAACGGGGCGGGCCGAGTAGAAGTACCACCCCGCGGCGCAGGCCGCGGCGGCCGCGAGAATCGACCCGACCGACACCCGCCGCGTGACGGCGAGGACGACCGCGAAGACGAGCAGGGCGATGCCGATGGCCGCCGGGGCGACGCCGAGCAGCACGCCCGCGCTCGTGGCGACGCCCTTTCCGCCGCGGAACTTGAGCCACACCGGCCAGTTGTGTCCCGCGATGGCGCAGACGCCCCAGACGAGGCCCGCTTCGCCCGCCACCGCGGGCAGCGAAGCCGCTTCGGGGAACCAGCGGCAGAACGCGTACGCGGGGATGAAGCCCTTCGCCGCGTCGAGCACGAGCGCGAGCACGCCCCGGCCCTTGCCGACGGAACGGAACACGTTGGTCGCGCCGATGTTCTTCGAGCCGACCTCGCGCAGTTCGATGCCGCGCGCGCGGGCGATGAGCCAGCCGAAGGGGATGGAACCGAGCAGGTACCCGGCGAGGGAGAGGAGGGCGAAGGAAACGGGAACGTTCATGCCGCAACGCTAGCGTCCCCGGCGGCGGAAAACAAGCGCTTGCGCTTGCCTGCCGGGAGGCGGGTGGGGTATTTTCCGGCCCGCATGCCCGGAAAACCCTCCAGCGACTACCGCGTGCGCCTCGACGTGTTCGAGGGGCCGCTCGATTTGCTGCTCTACCTCGTCCGCCAGCAGGAGGTGGACGTCTGGGACATCCCCATCGCCGTCATCGCCGACCAGTACGAAGCGTTCCTCGCCGAGGCGCGCAGCCTCAACCTCGACGTCGCGGGCGAATTCGTCGTGATGGCGGCGACCTTGACGCTGCTCAAGAGCCGCATGCTCCTCCCGCGCGACGAAACCGCGGAAACGGACGAGGAGGAAGACCCGCGCTGGGACTTGGTCCGGCAGCTGGTCGAGTACAAGAAGTTCAAGGACGCGGCCATGCACCTCGACCGGCTCCAGGTCGAGCGCGAGGACGTGTTCGCGCGCGACGAGGCGCCCGAGGCGGTGCTGGGGCGCAACGAAACGAAGGCGTTGCAGGACGTGGGGTTGTACGAACTCATCCGCGCCTTCGAGGACGCGATGAAGAAGGCGGAGAAGGCGGGGCACGTCGAGGTCCGCCAGCGCCGCTGGACGGTCGCGGAAAAATCGGAAGACCTGCGCGGGCGGCTGATGCGGATGCCGCGGTTTTCGCTCCTCGGGTTCCTGGAGGGGATGAGCTCGCGCGAAGAGGTCGCCTGCACGTTCCTGGCGTTGCTGGAACTCATCCGCCTGCACGTGGCCCGCGCGGTGCAGATGGACACGTTCGGGGAAATCGAAGTCATCCGCGGCGACGGTCGCCCCGACCCGGAACCGGAAGACGCGCAAGCGGGTCCGCCGGACGCGGACGGCGTGCCGGACTGGTCCACGGAAGGCCTGCCGCCCGACGCGAAGCGGAAGGCGGAACGCCTGCTCGCGAAGGCGCGGGCGAAAAAGACCGCGACGGAACAGGCGCTGCTTGAAATCGGCACCCTGGCGGGGGACCCCCCGCCGGAAGGCGAAGACGCCTGAGCGCCGGAATCTTCCCTGCACGGTACTACCGGCGCCTCAAAGCGTTTTGCCAATGTTTGGCACCCAACGGGTGGGAGCGCGGGCAGGGCCACGCGAAGTGGAGGCCCTGCAAGCAACGGGCCGAACGGCCTTTTGCCAATGTTTGGCAAATTCGGCCCGATTTTGCCAAACATTGGCAAAATGCAAAAACCGCGCGGCGGGGAAGGTCAGATGTGCGAGAGGAGGGATTGGCTCGGGTAGAGCGGGTCGGCGGTCGCGCGGAGGCCGATTCTCCGCAATCCCGCCTCGTCGGCGGAATTGGTCAGGTGCGTCAGGTGCATCTCGCACCCGCGCAAGAGCGGCAGCTTCTCCGCCGCCAGCCGCGTCGCCGGATTCATCGGGGAATTGAGCGCGAGGGCGATCAGCAATTCCTCCACGTTCAGGTTCGAGGTCGAGCGCTTCGAAAGCAGGCGCTCCTTCATGTCGATGACGCTCCGCACCGTCGTCTCCGGCAGAAGCTCCAGTTCGTCGGGCAGTTTCGCCAGGCGCTTCAAGGCGTTCAGGATCGCCGCGGAGGAAGAGCGCAGGAGCTGCGAGTTCCTGCCCGTGACGATGGTGCCGTCCTGCAACGACAGCGCGGCCGCGCAGCAGATGCCGCCCGCCCCCTTCCCTTCCGCCTGCCCCTGCGCCGCCGCGGCGCGCGCGGGCAGCACCACGGGCCGGTCGGTCGCCTTGAGGCCGCTCGCCACCATGATCGACTGGAGGCGCTTCACGGTCTCCGGCGCCGCCTTTCCGCGCGCCGCGTCCGCGAGCGAGGTCAGGTAGCGGCGGATGATTTCCTGCCGCGAGGCCGCCTGCACCGCCTCGTCGTCGTCGATGGCGAAGCCGACCATGTTGACGCCCATGTCCGTGGGCGAGCGGTACACCTGGTCGGAAGGCAACAGGCGCGAGAGGAGTTCGCGCAGGATCGGAAACGCGGCGACATCGCGGTTGTAGTTGACCGCGGTCTTGCCGTACGCGGAAAAGTGGTAGGGGTCCAGCTGGTTCGCGTCGCCGATGTCGGCGGTCGCCGCCTCGTACGCGACGTTGACCGGGTGGAGCAAGGGCAGGTTCCAGACGGGGAAGGTCTCGAACTTCGCGTACCCGGCCTTCCCCCCGCGGCGGTTCTCGTGCCAGATCTGCGAAAGGCAGGTCGCGAGTTTCCCGGAGGAGGGGCCGGGGGCGATGACGCCCACCACCGGCGCGGTGGTCTTGACGAACGGATTGCGGCCGAAGCCGTCGTCGGAAAGGATGAGGTCGAGGTTGTCGGGGTACCCGGGGATGGCGGCGTGCTCGTACACGTCCACGCCGTCGCGGCGGAGCATTTCCGCGAAAGAGGCGGCCGCGCGGAAGGAGGGCGAGGAGCGGGTGAGGACGACGGCGCGGACGGAGAGCCCCCGCGAGCGCAGTTCGTCGATGAGGCGGCGGACTTCCGCGTCGTAGGAAAGGCCGAAGTCCGCGCGCACGCGGCGGCGCTCGATGTCCCCGGCGTAGGCGCAGACGATGAATTCGATGCTTTCCCCGAGCGCCGAAAGCATCTTGAGCTTCACGTCCGGCTCGAACCCGGGAAGGATGCGCGCGGCGTGGAAATCCCCGAGGAGCTTGCCGCCGATTTCGAGGTAGAGCTTGTCGCCGAAGCGGCGGGCGCGCTCGCGGATGCGTTCGCTCTGGAGGGTGATGTACCGGTCGTTGTCGAAAGCGTGCATGTCCGTTCCTTGCGGCTCAATCGAGGTAATACGCCCCGTACTCGTCGTATCCCGCCGGTTCCTCTTCGTATTCCTCGATTTCGTACCCCTCCTCGTCCTGGGGCGGGAGGACCCCCTCGGCGACCAGTTGCTCGTCGCGGTCCGGCGTCAGTTGCACCGGAAGCGGCGGCAACCCCGTCCGCAGGACTTCCATCTGGTAGTTCTGCAGGTGCTCTTCGAGTTCCGGCCCCGACAGGCGCGGGCGGTTCCGCGCCTCTTCGATGGCCTTGGCGCGCGCTTCCTTGCGGAGGCGCCGGCGCTCCGCGTACGACATCCGGCGTTTCTGCGCCTCTTCGGCACGCTGGCTTTTTTCTTCGCTGGAAAGCACCTTGTTTTCGTTCGCGTCCATGGAAAGCACCACCACTTCGTCGCCTTTCTGGAGAACCGCCTCTCCTTTCTTGTAATCCGCCTCCACGAGCGAAATCCCGTCGGCGTTCGCGCCTTCGTCGAGGCGCAGGGAGAAGTAGGAATTGTCCTTCTTGTCGGAGATGGCGACGCGCAGGTTCCCGTCGTCGAGCTCGTAGATGCCGCTCAGCCGCAACGTCGCCGCGAAGCTCTCCTGGATGGAGACGGGCGGGAGGGCCGCCTGCGCGGCGGCGGCCGCCGCGGCGGGGTCGCCGAACATCTTCCGGTCCAGGATGACGTCGTAGTCGGCAAGCGGCCGCGGCGCGCCGGGCTTGGCCGCCTTGGGAGCGCCGCCGTCCGCCGCGGCGGAGACCGCCAGCGGCAGGAGGAGGGAAAGGGCAAGGGAAACGCGCCGGTTCATGCGCGGCATCCTAGCGGTTCGGGCGGCGGATTTGCCAACCATTTTTCGTCGCGGCGCCGGGAAACGGCCGGGGCTATTGCGCCGCGGAAATCGCGACCACGCGGTCGTCCGCGAAGGAGACCGAAACGCGCAGGACTTCGCGGTCGGCGTACTGGTCGACGGAATGGACCACCGGCACGACCTCGTCGCGGTGGTGGTGGTGGTGCACCGTCTCGTAGGAGACGTAGGTCTGGGTCCCGACGACGTAGCTTTCCGTTTCCGTGTAGTTCCAGACGACGTTCGTCGCCTCCGCCGTGGCCGTGACGGCGGTGCGGGACGGGGGCCCGAGGGCAATCCAGACCGCGCCGGACGGGTCGCCGATGGCGATCTGGCCGTTCAGGATGCGGACCTGGTCGGCCTGGGGGAGCGGGGCGATCCATTCGGGATGCTCCTGGGCGCGGCGGTTGCGCATCTCCTGCGCGGAAACGCAGGCGAAGAGGGAGAGGATCGGCGGGACGAGCAGGAGGGGGAGGAACTTTTTCATGGGCTGGGGGCCAGTCTATCCCCCCGCCCCGCTCCACGCAAGGGTGCCGGAGGCACTTTGGGGCGGCTCCGCGCTTGCGCGTCCGCATGCAACGCGCAATCCCCCCGGCAACCCGCCGCGCCGCAAGGGCATTTTGCCAAGGTTCGGCAAATTCGCCCCGATTTTGCCAAGGTTCGCCAAAACGCGAGGAAACGGGCGGAATCCTATCTCGGGAAGGGGCCGCGGCCTTCGACCGGCTCGAAATGCGCGAGCGGCGCGCCGTCCTTCGCGAGCCGCCAGATGCGTCCGTTGCGCCGGGGCGAGTAGCCGTCGTCGGCCACCCGCGTCGCGGCAAGCGCTTCGTCCCCGCTCAAGCACACGAAAAGGTCGCGGAAAAGATTGACCAAGCTCCGGGAAGGAAGCCCCTCGCCGCTCCGCCCGAGACGCACCGCGCAAAGGACGGAGAGGTTGTCGCGGGCGACGTCTTTGGGGTTGACAGCTTCCTTCGCGAAAAACGCGTCCGGGTCGGAGCCGGCGAAATCCCACCATCCGTACGAAAGGCCGTAGGCGCCGTGGTCGCCGAAGACGAGAACGACCGCGTCGGGATTGGCGGAAACGATCTTGTCGACGAGGGAGAGAACGAAGGCGTTGCAATTCGCGAAAAGCCCGCGGTAAAACGGCTTCCATTCGTCGCGCGGCGGCGGATACCCCGCGACTTTCTGGTGGACGAGCCCGTCTTTGAGCAAGACGAAGCGCGGGCGCGGCCCCGGCTCCGCGGGCAGGTCGCGCAGGAGGCGCTCGTGGTACTCCGACCAGGAAAACTCGTTCACGCCGATTTCATGCGGCCAGACAAGCGTCGCCAAGGGGCGGAGGGGATTGTCCCGGTCGACCAGCATGCGCGAGATGCCGCCTTTTTTCGCCCGTTCCGGGAAATAGAGGTAGTTCATGCGCAGCCAGTACTCGATGTCGTACCCGTTGGCCTTCAGGATTTCCAAAGCGGGGTTGTACGTCGCGCACGACATCATCGCGCGGCATCCGCGCCCGTCGAGGTTCCCGGCTTCCTGCAACTGGTAGTGGTGGTCCATCAAAAAGACGGAATCGAGGCTCTGGAGGGTGAAATAGTAGTTGGCCATCGCGTCCGGATTGACGCTGAATCCCCTTTCCGCGAGCGCCGTTTCGAAGGCGGAGTTGTCGAAGCCGTAGAAATCTTCGAGCCACCCACGAGATTGGTAGCTTTCGAGGACGATGCAATAGATGTCGGGCGTCTCCCGGAAGCGCACCGCCCCATAAACCGGCCGGTTCGCCTCCGCCTTCCGGGAGAGTTCGTTGCCGCCGGCGGAAAGCGCGCGTTCGCCGAGGACCCAAAGCGCGGACTGGGCCAGCAGGAGAACCGCCAGCGCGAGATTCGTCCCCTTCGCGCCGAAGCGTCCCGCGATGAGCCAGTAAAGCCCTGCCAGCGCGAGCGCGATGGCACCCGCCACGGGAACGGGCAGCATGTTTTGGCGGACGAGGGTGAAAAGCAGGGAATAGGCCGTAAGGCGCATGTAGACCGCCACGACGCATCCGGCCATGAGCCAGCGGAGAACCGTCGCGCCGCATCCCGGCCGCTTCGCTTCCGCGATGCGCGCGATTTTGTCGGCGACGACGGCGGCAAAAAGACCGAAAAGCAACGCCAGGGAGAGGAGGAACGCCCCGCTCAGGAGCATTTCCCGGGCGGTGAACATGGTGTAGTTCCGGCGCATCGCTTCCACGTACGCCAAAGCCGCCGCCAACGGGCAGGCGAAGGCCCACCCCAAAAGTCCGGTTCCGATCCGTTTTCTCATGGCAACTCCTTCGCCGACTCCGCCGCACGGAGAATCTGCGCCGCAACCGCTTGCTCCGAGAAGCGGTCCAGCACGGCGGCTCGTGCCTGCGCCAGACGATTGCGCAGGAATCCGTCGGTTGCCAGGGTTTTGAGGCCCAGCGCGAGGGCATCTTCGTCGGTGCAGTCGCACGCCAAAACCGCGCCGCCGCCGACTTCCTCGCAAGCGCTGCCGCGGTGGACCAGGACGCCCTTCCCGGCGGCGACGGCTTCCAGGACCGGCATCCCGAAGCCTTCGTAGAGGCTCGGGTACACGGCAAACTCGCACGCCCCGTAGAGCGCATCCCGCGTCGCATCGTCCACTTCCCCCAAGTCGCGGACGGCTCCCGCGCGGATGCCATCGGCCACCGTTTCCTTCGTGTCCCGGGAGAGTTTTCCGATGGTGCGGCCCGCCAAAACGAGTTGGCATTCGTTCGCCGGAAACGCCTTGCGCCAGGCACGGACCAGGCGCGCGTGGTTTTTCCGCTCGCTCCGCGCCGCGCAGTAGAAAGCGAAAGGCTGCCGCACGCCCTCCGGGAGAACGGCCCCCGGATTTTTCCGCACGGGCGGGAAAGGACACCCGGCGACAAAGAGACGCGTTGCGTCGAAACCGCATGATTCCGCCAGCGTGCGGGCAGTCGTCTCCGTCATGCAAAGCCATGCCGCCGCCCGACGCGCCCCGCGGATGCGGATCCAGCTTTGCGTCAAGGCCTTGAACCCGCCCACCGCACGGGGGTTGAGGAACGGGATGGCATCCAGCACGATGGCAATCACGGGACCGTTGTACGCGAACGGCGGGTTCCAAAGCGCGAGGAGGATGTCGTTCTCCCGGCGGATCCGCTTGCCGTTCGCAAGGAAAAAGCGTTCGCGCGCCAGTTGCAACCCGTGTCCGCCCCCGGGCCCGGTGCTTTCGATCGCGAAGCCGGCCGGGCCGCCGTCCGCGGCGGCGAGAAACGCGTCGGTGGCATAGAGCTTGTGCTCGTGGGGGCCCGGATGGGCGGAGACCGCCTGCAAACAACGGAGAAGATAGAAAAACGTTCCGTCCCGCGTGGCGGGCACCTGCGAAAAGTCCCAGCCGATTCTCATGGCACCCCCGCGTCCCGGTAGAGTTCCATCATGGCATCGGCGTACTTTTCCAGCGAAAAGAGAGTTTCGGCGCGTTTCCTTCCCGCTTCGCCCAGATCGGAGCGCAATTGCGGGGCGAGGAGGAGCCGTTCCAGTGCCGCGGCCAAGGCTTCCGGGTTATCCGGCGGGACGAGGAGGCCCGTTCCGCCGTCCGTCACCATCGAAGGAATCCCGTCCACGGCGCTGGCAACGACGGGCATCCCCCACCCCATCGCCTCCATGATGACCCTGGGGTAGTTTTCCCGCCGCGACGGAACGGCCAGGACATCCCCTTTCCGGTAGATGCCGTCCATCCCTTCCCGCCGTTCGCCCGCCAGCACGACCGTTTCCGCCACGCCTTCCGAAGCGACAAGAGCGCGGATGGAATCCCCATAGGCGGCATCCAGTGCCCCCCCCACGATTTCCGCGCGGAAGGCAATCCCCTTGCCCTTCAAGATGCCGCAGGCGCGGACGAAAACGTCCGTCCCCTTCCGTTCGCACAGGGCCCCCACCAGCAACACGGTTGGCGGCCGGTGCCTTTGACGCGCAGCGATAGCTTGCACCATTTCCGCCGCGGGCGGCAGGACGGCGGCGTTCGGAATGATGCGGACGGGACAAGCGCCCAGCAACGGAGCGACCGCGGAGCGCGTGAATTCCGTCAAGGTGACGACATGCGGCTTCCACCGGCGGACGAAAAAGAGATCGCTCCGGCGGTCGCGCGCGCCCAAATCCTGCGGCGGCTCGTGGATGGTCAACGCCACCGGGACTCTCGCCTTCCGTCCGGCGCGCAGGGCATACACCGTGTGCTGCGCCAGGGAATGGACATGGAGAACGCCGCCCGTTCCGCGCAGTTTCCGGGCGAGGACGCGCGAAAACGCGAGGCGGGAACCGACAACTTCCGGGAGCGCACGCAACTTCTTCCAGCCGCCCGCCTGCCGGAGACCGGCATTGACGAAGGGCAGTTTCAAGACCGGGATGCCGAGGGCCCCGGCGCGTGCTTCGAGCGGCGTGTCCTCGATGACGACCAGGCACGCGCCGCCCTCGAAGCGGTCCTTGAGGAAGGCGGCATGGTCGAGGGCGCACAGGGCGCCGCCGGTCAGCCCGCCCTTGGGCGCGACGGAATAGAGCACGCCTTTCATTCCGTCCCTTCCCCGGCGAAAAGCGGCAAATCGGGAAGGACATGCCGCAAGTCGGTCAAATCGGCCGGTTCGGAAACATCCCGCCGTTGCGTCTGTCCCGGACGATGGACGAGAAATGGAACGTGTCGAAGGGGGCGTCCATCAAGATGGGAGCCGAAGTTCAGATTGTGATCACTGGTCACGACAATCCATGCATTGCGCCCTTCCGGCGAGGAGGCAATTGTCTCCAACCACACACCCAGCGCCCAATCGGCGCCCCCGGTTTGGGCGGCGAGTCCGGCATCTTCGTCATGGAGGAGGGAGAGTGGCAACCTTTCGCCATCGCGCCCGACGACATAGGGATAGTGCGGCAAATCCACGTGGATGAAAAAGAAATCGCCCGGGGAAAGGGCTTCACGAAAAAGGCGGCGGGCCCGGAAGACCAAACTGACGCGTTCGTCGTATCCGCTGGCTTCCGCCCGTTCCCCGATTCCGGCGAGTTTGAAAACGGCCCCCAATGGCGATTTGCTGTCGAACACCAAATACCAAGATGCGTGTTCCCTCACGGCGCTCCAAAAGGAGGGGGTGCCGCCAAAAACATGGACTCCTTGATTGCCATGTGCAAACGCCATGCTTTCGGTTGCATTCCAGACTCCCGGGAGAATCGAATCCCACGGGATGTACATGCCAATGGATTGCGCCCGACCGCCATGCGCCCTCGCAAGGGCCGGCAGTGATTGGAGGGCAAAACCTTCTGCCCGGAACCAGTTCGTCCCATCCGTGAAAAGCCAATCCTCCAAGGAGTACCGGTGTTCCGGCGCGAAACGGGATTGAAGGATGAACCCGGGGAGCGACGTGGCGGTTGCGCCTCCCGCGCTTTCCGCCGCGTGGAACACATCCGCCGTTTCGCAAAAGGCGGCGAAATTCGTGTAGGCGGGCAGGATATTCCCGTTTCCGTCGAAAAGTTCTTCGTACCCCAGCATGTCGAACAGGAGGACCACCATGGCAGGCTTTCCGTTTCCCGGCACCTTGGCGAAATCCAGACCCGTCCCGCGCGCGGCATCGAGCGATGGCAAGCGCCAGACTGAAAACGGCACGATGAACACCACCGGCCAGAAGATGCGGCGGAGAATCCACCACCCGCGCGCGGCCCCGTTGCGCCAACGTACCGACCGGAATGCAGCCGCCATTCCCAGCGTTCCCCCCCCCATACGCAAAGCCGCCAAACGGGCCCCGTTAGCCATGGCCAACCCATCCGCTCTGCAATCCTTTGGTGGATGGCGGGAAAGTTGTTGGCGAGAACGAGGGCGAGCCATGCCCAGAACGAGGCAACCAAAAGCGGTTTGGCGCGGGGGAAAAGGCGCTCTACGGCGAATGCCCCGAAGCCCAACGCCAAGCCTCCTGCCAAGGTTGAAGCGAATATGGCCCAGAAATCGAGACGGATGAAATACATGGACCAGCGGTTGGCCGGTGCCAAGCACATTCCCCAGTAGGCTCCGGTCAATGCGAAGGCGAGAATCCAGCCGGTCAGGAGGCGGCGGAAGAACGTTTTCACGAGGGCAATCTCCGTTCGGGGAAAGCGGCACCGCTTCCCGGCTCATGCCACTCTTCCTTTCCGTTCGTGGCAACCATTCTTCGCATGTCCATCGTCCGGCCGATGAGCATCCAGAGGAAAAAGGAAAAATAGGTGGTCGAGTATATCGGTTGGATGAATGTCATCAACAACTGGAATCCCAGCATTCCGAGGATTGCAAGGGTCGCGTTGCGGGTTTGTCCGTCCCAAAGGCCGCCGGAGGAGGCGGCACGGCGCCAGAAGAGAACGTAAATCCACAAGGAAAATGCGTAGAAAACGAAAGTCATGGGAAGGCCGAATTCTCCCCACCAAGTGAAAAGGGTGCTTTGCGGCGAGCCCAGAATGCTGGCTACGGCGGTGAAGCCGCTTGTATGGAAGTATCCCGCGCGCCGCGATTCGTCGAGGAAGGGCTGGATGTAATGCATCGCCAAAGGAGCGTGCCCGTCGATGGCCTGCGCGGAGGTGAACCGTCCCGGCCCGGCGCCGAGAAGCGGGAAGGGAAGCCAGAAGTCCATGTCGTGGATCAGGACACGGGCGATGACGCCTTTCGGGCGTTGCTCGATGGAATGGACCATGTCGCGGACGGAGTGGATGCGGTATTGGCTCCCGATGTTGGAAACGATGAAATAGAAGACGATGGCCATCAGGGCCAGAATGCCGAGGGCCATACCCGCAGCGCGCGTTTTTTTCGGAACGATCGGGTGGAGGAAAAACGGCACCGCCGCGGGCATCATCAGGACAAGTCCGTGTTTGGTGTCGGTCATGAAAAGCAGATCGTAGAAGATGTTGAGACCCACCAGAAACGCGAGCGCTTTTTTCCCAAAGGGGAAAGACTCCTCCCGTTGGCGCGCCAGCCACCATCCGGCCAGGCAGAACAGGGCGAAGATGCAGACGTATCCCGTCGTGTGCGCGCCGCCGTTATTCCCGAAAATGCCCGTGCCGGTATCGTTGCCGTGGAGGACGAAGGGCGTGCGGTAGCGGAGGACGTTGTAGAAATACTGGATGAAGCCGTAGAAAACGTAGAGCTTGAGCCACTTCTCCAATTCCCCGTAATCCCGGAAGGTGCAAGTCAGGCGGCAGAAATAGAAAACGATGAAGAACTTGAGGTTGATGAGGATGACCCGCAGGGCCGTGAAGGGGGAATGCTTTCCGTTGACGTAAAAACTGACGGCGCCTACGAGAACGGTTGCAATCGGGAACCAGAGCCCCCCGCGGACGACCTTTCCTTGGATGGTGTACATGACGATGACCGCGAGGAAGGGAATGAAGAAAAGTTCGTCCACGAACCTCGGGAGCGGAACGGGCAAAATGCCGAACAGGCGGTTGAAGGGCATGAACAAGAAATAGAACATCATGATGTTCAACAGCGGCCGCGGCTTGTTGAGCAGCAACGCGCCGACGGAGAGGACGAACACCAAAAACGCCCAGACGATGGGGGCGGGCAAGCCGAAGGAACCGGCGACGAAAAACGTGCCCATCAGCCCCAGGGCGAAGCCGCCGATGGCGATCCAGGCGGCGAGGCGGTGCGCCGGGACGATGGGTTGGGGGCGCCGCATGGCGGGATGTTGGGCCGAAGGAATCATGGGACGGGAATCTAAAGCATTTGCTCCGCTCCACGCAATGTTTTCGGAGCGGGATTCCTATCGCCGCAAATTCCAAGATGAGCTGGACCGGGCGGGAGAAAGCCGAGAAAGTCCGGTCGGAGGGGGCGGGGGGGGGGGGGGGGGG
>JAFSUH010000032.1 GCA_017445365.1 Kiritimatiellia bacterium
CGCCCCGTGGGGGGCCCCCGCCGGGGTCGATCCGCACGTCCACTTCCGCGAACCCGGCGCCGCCGCGTCCGAAGGCGTCGCCAACGGTTCCCGCGCCGCGCGCGCCGGCGGCGTCGCCTGGGTCTGCGACATGCCCAACAACCTCCCGCCCGTCCTGACCGCGGAAGACCTCCGCGCCAAGGCGAACCTTTTCCGCCGCGACTGCTCCGTGCATTTCGCCCTCTTCCTCGACGCGCGGGGCGACGCGCCCCTCGAACCGCCCGCGTGCGGCTGGAAGCTCTTCCTCACCGACGTCGCCTGCGAGCGCGACGCGATCGCCCCCCTCCTCCGCGGCCGCAAGCGCGTCACCGTGCACGCCGAAGACGCCGCCCGCTTCCGCGCCGACCCCGCCCTGCCCCACCACCTCCGCCGCCCGGTCCGCGCCGTCGGCTCCGCGCTCGCCGCGCTGGAAAGCGCGTACTTCTCCCTCCCGGAGCGCGAGCGGCCCGCCCTCGTCCTCGCCCACGCGACCGGCCGCGAGGAGATGGAGTTCGCGCGGCGCATGCGCCGGAAGGGCGCGCGGCTCTTCGTCGAAACCGCCCCGCACTACCTCCTTTTCACCGCCCGCGACCAACGCGCGGCGGGACCGCAACTGAAAGTCAACCCGCCCCTCCGCTCCAGCGCGGACCGCGTCGCCCTCTGGCGGGCGCTGCAGGGCGGCGACATCGATTTTTTGGGAAGCGACCACGCCCCGCATCTGCCCGAAGCGAAGGCCTCGGACGCACCGCCGAGCGGCATGCCCGGGGTCGAGTGGTTCCTGCCAATCGCCTACACCTTCGCCGCCGCGGGCTTCCTCCCGTTCCGCCGCGTGATGGAACTCACCGGCTTCGCCGCCCGCCGCGCGTACGGCCTGCCGGAAAGCGAAGGCATCGCGGCCGGGTCGCCCGCCGATCTGGCGCGGATGGTCCCCGCCGCGTACGCCTCCCTGCCCGCCGCGCGGGTGCCGTGGCATCTGCGCGCCCGCCCCGGAACCCCGGCCCGGCCCGTCGTTTCGCGCGCGGGCTGCAATCCGTACCGCGACTTCCCCTTTGCCTGGTTCGTCGATGACATCCGCCTTTCCTGAAGGAGACCCCCATGCCCCTGTCCCCCGAAAAACAAGAATTTTTCGACCTCCTCTCCGCGAGCGGCGCCCTCCGCTTCGGCGACTTCACCCTCAAAAGCGGCGCGCGTTCGCCGTTCTTCTGCAACCTGGGCGACCTGGACAGCGGCATGCGCCTGCGCTCGATCGGCCGGCTTTTCGCCGGAGCCATCGCCGCGGCCGTGCCGGGGACGACGCTCCTTTTCGGCCCGGCGTACAAGGGAATCGCCCTGGCGACGGCAACGGCCGCGGCCGCCGCGGAAGCGGGGAAGGACTGGGCGGTGGCCTTCGACCGGAAGGAAGCGAAGGACCACGGCGAAGGCGGGCGGTACATCGGCCGGACGCCGCGCGCCGGGGACGTCGTGGTGCTGGTGGACGACGTGATGAGCGACGGCGGGACCAAGCGGACCGTGTGCGAAGCGCTGAAGCGGGACTTCGGGGTGGAGGTCGCGGCGGTCGCGGTCGCGCTGGACCGGCGGACGGAAACGACGAAGGCCAAGGGCAGCGGCCTCGCGCCGCTCGTCGCTTTGGCCGACCTCGCGGACCTCGCCGGATACGTCAAGGAAAAAGACCCCGCCCTCGCGGAAAAAATCGACGCCTTCCGCCGGAGCTGATTCCCCGCGTTTTGCCAATGTTTGGCAAATTCCATGTGATTTTGCCGATGTTTGGCAAAATGCGCGTGGAGGCGGAACGCACGTCCACGCGAAGCGGGGGACGTGCAAGCAACGGGCCGAACGGCCCTTGCCGGTGTTCGGCAAAAACGGGCCGGTTTTGCCAATGTCCGGCAAAACCGTTTCCGGGCGCGGAGGTTATTTTTCCGCAGGGGTTCCGGCGGCCTTGAGGGCGGCGCGGATGGCGTTCCAGTGCGCCCGGATCTCCGGGTCGCGCGGCATCGCCTTTTTCGCCTTGCGGATTTCCTTCAGCGCCTCTTCGTCCCGCCCCTGCTTGTGCAGCACCCACGCGAGCGTGTCGCGGAAGGCCGCGTTGTCCGGCTCCTGCGCGAGCGCCCGGCGGACGTACCGCTCCGCCCGCTCCAGGCCCTGCCCGCGGCAGGCCCACGTGTACGCCAGCGTGTTCAGGGCTTCGGCGTGGTCGGGGTTGATGTCGAGGCACCGCTGGAGCGGCTCCTCCGCGTTGCGGAACTGCTTGAGCTGGAGGTACGCCAAGGCGCGCATGTAGTGGAACAGGTCGCGCTCGAGGACGCTCGACATGCCCGTGGGGAGGGCCCCCGCGGCCTCTTCGGCGGCGGCGAGCGCCCGGAGGGATTTGCGGGGTTTCCCGAGCGCGCCGTAGAAGAAGCCCTGCGCGAAGCGGAGCTCGTCCTCGTCGAGCGGATGCGTCTCCGCCGCGGTGCCGCACGCTTCGGCGGCCGCGCGGAAGAGCGCCCGCCGCGCTTCCGCTTCCAGCGCCCCGCCCTCTTCGGCGAAGAGGGCCAGGTACCGGTTGCCCGCCTCCCCGGCCCGGCGCAGCCATTCCCCCGCCTTCTTCCCCTCGCCCGCGCGGGTGAGTTCGCACGCGTAGCGGAACGGGAACTCGCGCGTCAGTTCCCCCGCGCACTTCTCCCCTCCCCCGTCTTCCCCGCCGTCGCCCGCCACGCCGGGAACCTCCCCCTTGGCCGCGGCGATTTCCGCGGCGCGCGCGAAGGCCCGGCAGGCGGCGGCATGGTCCCCGGCGTCGGCCGCGAGCCGTCCCCGCCCTTCCCGGAGGGCGGCGCTGTCGGGATTGGCCGCTTCCCCCGCCTCGAAAATCCTC
>JAFSUH010000033.1 GCA_017445365.1 Kiritimatiellia bacterium
CCGACCTCCTCGAGATCGTTGTGCTTGCCGGAGACGCGGATGCACTTCTGCGTGTCGGCGACGCGGCCGTGGGAGGGCTTGCGTGCGCCGAGGAAGATTTCCTTGAACTGGTTCATCCCCGCGTTGGCGAACAGCAACGTCGGGTCCGCCGGCAGCACCACGGGCGAAGACGGCACGATCTCGTGCCCCTTGCCGCGGAAGAAGTCGAGGAAGGACTGTCGGATTTCGTTGGATGTCATCATGGCGTGCACTCCTTGTGGAAAATCCCGTCCATTCTCCCAAAGCCCCGCGAAAAGGCGAGATAAAAAGCCCCCGGCCCGCCGCCCGCCCGCCGGCCCGCCGCCCACCCCCAAGTTTTCCAATGATTGGAAACATTTTTTCCAATGGTTGGAAAATTCCGCCCGATTTTTCCAACGATTGGAAAAAATTTTCGCCGGTTTTCCAACGATTGGAAAAATTTTTCGATATTTTTCCAATGATTGGAAAAAACTTTTCCAATGGTTGGAAAACTTCCGCCCCGCCGGGCGCGTCACTCGCAGGATTCGAAGACGGCGCGGGTGTCCCCGTCCGGGCCGTACACGACGTCGAGGGGCCACTCCTCCAAGCCGAACGCCCGGTACTGGATGAACCGCTCGCCGTCCTTCAACTCGTAGGTGCGCTCCCACCACGAGCCTTTCGCTTCCCTTGCTCCCTCCTTGCACCCGTACAACGCAAAGCCCGTTCTTTCGCATGTTTTCGGGGCAGGGCGGCGAGTCCCTTCGCCGCCGTGCGCCAGTCAGGCGCATGGGAAGCTTCCATCTTGCCTTCATGCCACGTCCCTTTCGCACGGCGGGCAGGGGACTGCCCGCCCTACCCGCGGCCGGCCAATGTGATTGTTTTGGCTTTGCACTGCCCCAGAGCGGTTCAAGCAATACGGTGGTCGTGCCGTGGTAGGGCGAGCACTCCGTGCGAGCCGCGCAGGCGGGTGGAACGGCTCGCTCGGAGAGCTCGCCCCAACAGGAAGACAAAACAGGCACCACACGATTTCTCAAAACGCTCCAGGGTGCAGCGGAACGCCGCACGCCCCGGAAGGGAGGGCGGAAGGAGGGCGATTTCCATGGGAGGGAGGATGGCGGAAAACAGGAGAAAATGTCCGTGTTTTCCGTAATCTCAAAAGTGTTTTGTCCGTGGGGCGGAAGGGGGGCGGGAGAGGAAATCAGAAGTCCTGCTTGAAGCTGTCGAGAGTCAGGAGATTGCCGCGAAGGCGGATGGTCCAGGAGGCGTTGTCGCAACCGAAGACGTTTTCCGCCACCCGGACTTCCCAATCGCCACGGTCGGATTGACGGATGTTTCGGACGTGGAGGCGGTCGATGTGCGGGGAAAGGATGCGGCAGCAATCAAGCGCCGTCAGGGCCACCTTCAGCCGTTCGCCGCCGCCAAGGCACTCCATGGTGTCGCGGTTCGCGGCCTCCTGCCACTTGGACACCGGTGAGCCCCGGAAGCAGCCATCCCTGGGTTCCGAGACAACGCGCAATTCACGGATCCAGCCCTCCTCCCCCATCCTGACGAGCACCGCCCCTCCGCCAATCCGCTTCTTGAGGCAGAGGGTGACTTCCCAGCCGTCCTTTGCCTTTTTGCACTTGGGTCGCGCGGCGTCGGAAGAGACAAAACTGAAGTCCACGAAGATGGAGGCCACGTCCTGGGCCAGTTTGATGGCCTCGTCGAGGCTAAGCGGCTGTTTGGCATCGTATCGTTCCAGACATCCGAGCGCAAACTCGGACGGAATGCCGACCTCGGCCCAGTCTGCAAAACGGTGCCCGTAGGGTTTCCGGGGCGTGGCGGGTCCGTCCGCCTCCGGTGCGGCCGCAAGTCCGCACCCCGCGGCCAGCAACAATCCCGGCAACAGGATGGCGGCGGTCATGGCGATCCGGGCGGTATTCTTCTTCATTCAGGGATGGTCCTTCCGCGTTTCATCATATCCGCATCTCTCGCCTCATGGAACGGGACTTTGCCCGAACGGAGGCGGTGCGTCAAAGTCAAAGTGCGTTTGGCTTGCCTCCCGTGCTCCCCTTGCTCCCTCCTTGCACCAAGGCGCGGCGGGACGCCGCA
>JAFSUH010000034.1 GCA_017445365.1 Kiritimatiellia bacterium
GGCGAGCCATTCATGGTTCAATCGCTTCCGGAAACTGGTACCGCGATACGAGAAAACGGACCTGTCCTTCGTTGGACTTTTGCATTTAGCCGCCGCCCTTATCACACTCGGGAAAGTTATGACTATTTACGGATAAGTCCTGAGTTTCACATACGGATACGACCCGATGCGGAACGAATGGAGTTGCAGGAACCCGTTGTCCCGGAAGGTGGCGGCGGAAGATTGCGTGACGACCCCGCCGATTTCATTGTCCGGGTGGACCGCACCGGGCAGGAAATCCCCGCAATCGACGGCCGCGCCGAAACGCGCGTCCGCGGCGGAGGTGAAGATGGCGTCGCGTCCGGCCTCGCCCGCGACGGAGAGCGTCCCGCCGTCTTCCACGCGGATGACGGTCCCCGGCAGGAACTTGACCACCGTGCCGGGCCCCACCGAAAGCGTCTTGCCGGAGGGAACGACCACGGCGTGGCGGACGAGATGCGTGACGTTGCTCGTCCATTCCGCGTTTGCGGCAAGCCGTCCGCCTTCGACCGCGATGTCCGGCGCATTCAGGGAGAGGATGTTTGCCGTTTCGTCTTCCGCCGCGATTTCGTGCCATCCGTCCTCCCATGCGGACGTGTCCGTGGCCTCCCCGCCCCCGCCGTCCGGGGTGCCGAGCCATTCCTCGCCGTGCACGACGCTTCCCGAAAGCCCGCCGCGCCCGTCGAAGCGGACGGAGTCGCTTTGCGTCCAGCCGCCGGTCCGGATTTCGGGGAAGTCGAATTCCCGGATGACCGCTTCCGCCGTCGCCGTCCCCGCGTTGCACGCGTAATGCGCCGTCAAGCGCACCGTGAAAGCGACGTTGCTTCCCCGGAGAAGCTCCGCGTTGACGGGGATGACGATGTTTTTCGTCCCCTCGTCGCTCTTCGCCCAGCGGACGGAGCCCGTCGCCGCGAGATAGTCTTCCCCGAAGACCGCGCTTCCGTCCACGGCTTCCCAATCCACGCGGAACGCGTTGGTCCGCGCCGTGCCGGAGACCGTCACGGGGATGCGCACCACCCCGTCGGAGCGTTTGCCGCCGCCGTTCTGGAGCTTGACGGTCGGGAAGAGGTCGCTTTGGTTGAAGCGGAAGCGGACGGCCCCGGCGTTGTCCGTCACGGTCGCGGCGGACGATTGCCGCGAAATGCCGGTCACGGCCTCGCGGTTCGTCCAGACGCCGCAATCGACGGCTGCGCCGAAGTCCGGGTCTTCGACGCTCGTCACGACGGATTCGTTCCCTTCCGTCCCCGCGAAATGGACGCGTCCGCCGTCTTCGACGCGGATGGTGGCGCCGGGCACGATTTTGACGACCGCTCCGGCCCCCACCGTGAGGATTTTCCCGTTGGGAACTACCACCGTGTGGCGGACCAGATGCGTTTCGGACGCGTTCCAGGTCGTGTTTTCGGCAAGCCGCCCGCCCTCGACCGCCATCCCCGGCGCGTTGAGGGAAAGGAGGTCCGTCGTTTCGTCCCCCGCCGCGATTTCACGCCACCCATCCTCCCACGCGGACGTGTCCGTTGCCTCCCCGCCCCCGCCGTCCGGCTGGCCCAACCATTCGACCCCGTGGACCATCCGCGAGCCGAGACCTTCCCGCCCGTCGAAGCGTACTGCGGCGCTTCCCGTCCAAGTGCCGCCGGAAACCGCGGGAAAGGAATCGCCTTTCGCCGCCGCCGTTCCGAGCAGCAACGCCGCCATCGCCCAAACCAAGGAATCCGCTTTTCTCATGTCAGGCTCCTAATCCTCTTTCCGCGGCGCCCATTGCTTGCATTCCTTTTCCTTTCGCGCTATTTTGCAGGCAATTGTCAAACAAACAGGAGCAATCCGCCATGTCCAACACCGTCACCATCGCTTTCCGCGTCAAACCCGAAATCAAGCGCCGGGCCGATGCCCTCTTTTCCCGTCTCGGCATGACCACGTCCGCCGCCATGAACATCCTCCTCATGCAGACGCTCGAACACCGCGGGTTCGCCGCTCCGGTCGCACTCCCTCCCCGCGAACGCACCGACGAAGAAGAAGCCGACGAAACCCCCAACGCCGAAACCGCCGCCACCCTCCAGCGCGTCTTGGATGGCACCGAACCGACATACGGCCCGTTCTCCAGCGTCCACGAGATGCTTGATTTCGCGGAAACCGCGGAGATTTGAACGCCATGCTGACTCCGGTATTGCAAAAGAGTTTCATCCGCGATTTCCAGCGGGTTCTCAAACGCGGCAAAAGCAGGGCGAAAATCGAGCGCACCATCGAACTCCTTTGCGCGCAAAAGCCCCTGCCCCCCGCCCTCCGCGACCACGCCCTCAAAGGCAAGTGGACCGGATTCCGCGACTGCCACGTCGAACCCGACCTCGTCCTGGTCTACCGCATCGTCCACGACCAGCTCCAACTCATCTGCGTCCACCTCGGCTCCCACGCCGACCTCTTCGGCAAATAGCCTCATCTCGTGCCTGCCCGATTCTCCGGCAGCTCCGCAAATCCCCGGGATTCCGGGGGGCCGCTCCCCACTAGCGACACCCCGACCATCATCCCCTCCACCTGCTCTTTCACCCGCCATCGCGCGCGCCACTCTTCGCCCCGGGACGCCCGCTTGCTCAATCCGCGGGCAGGCAACAGACACGGAAGCCGGTTTGATCGTACCCCGCACTCGGGGTCTGGAAATGGCGAGAGGCACTCCGACAAGATTCAGGGTTCCCATAACCACCACCAAAGTAAAATGTTCCTCCTTTTATTACGCGTGCGTCCTTGTTCCCACTTGAGGGCCCCCGTGGATCTGTCACAGCGCTTTTTCCGAGATCAACTTGCAACCAATCCAGACACCATTCCTGCACATTTCCGTGCATGTCATAAAGTCCCCATGCATTCGGAAGTTTTTGCCCCACCTGTTGCGTCTGGTTAGCGTTTCCCGTGTACCAGCCCACTTCGGCCATATTCATGCAACTGCCCGTTGCTGACAAGTCTTTGCCACTGTTGAGCGCCGTGCTTGTTCCCGCACGGCAGGCATATTCCCACTGCGCCTCGGTCGGAAGATCGAACATCATGTTGGCCTTGGAGCGCAACCGCCCCATGAACGAATTGGCATCCACTTGGTTGTGCGCGGGCCACGCCGCCCCGTTCACACTTCCGCGAATGGCATTGTAGCTCACTTTCGCTACCGGTCGCATATCACCCTTGGAACTGGAAGGATTGCTTCCCATCACAAACTCGTATTGCTTCTGAGTCACCTCGAAAATCCCTATGTAAAACGGGTCGCTCAAAGCAACTTGATGCTGGGACTCCTTTGCATTGTAAGTCGAGTTTCCCTCCCTTCCTAGCTCGCCCGTCGGACTTCCCATCAAAAATGTTCCCGGCGGAATGAGGCGGAACGCCATTTTCGTAGTCTTGTATTCATCGCCCCATCCGCCCGCGGGAACGCTCGAAAGATACTCCACGGGGTACTCCAAGGCATCCACGCCTCCCGACAAATCGACGACCATGTAGGGCGCGCCTCCCGTGAGGGCGCACATCTTGACCGAGAAGGCCGTGCTCGCGAATCCGGGATAGTCCGCCGTCACGTTCCACGTCATCCGGTGCTGGCCGGGCTTGACAGATTCCCCGGCACCGTCGCCCGTGAGGGCCCGCGGCGCCATCGAGGCGTTGAGGTCCGCGTCCCACCCGGTGCAATACACCCACACGTCCGCATCCGGGTCGTCCGCAACCACTTCGTAATCGATGTCCACCATCCCGTTCCAGGGATACCGCTGGGCGCAGACCACGTTGGTCACGTACACCTCCGCGAAAGCCGTCGTTGCCACAAGCGCCAGCAGTGCCGCCGCAAGTCCGATTGTCCTTTTCATGCGTTTCATGGGATTCCTCCGTGCCGACGGATGCCATGTCCGGCAAGCACCCAAATCTTGCCCGTTTTCCTCTCCCCGTTGCAAGCCCTTGCGTGGGGCGGGGAAGATGACGCCGGCCCGGGGTGGACACCGCTGGCGCGGGAAAGAAAGCCGGATTCCGCATCTCCGCGGCGCGTGGCGCCGCCGCATGCGACGCCGGGCGGGGGCGGACGCCGCTGGCGCGGGAGAGGAAGCCACCTCGCACGAACCAGCGTTTCGATTGC
Source organism: Kiritimatiellia bacterium (assembly GCA_017445365.1). Taxonomy (GTDB): domain Bacteria; phylum Verrucomicrobiota; class Kiritimatiellia; order CAIQIC01; family Lenti-01; genus RGIG3480. The sequence continues at coordinate 4,106 of JAFSUH010000034.1, forward strand.
CATCGAGGGCCATCGGAAGTCATCGATTGCCGTCGAATTGGGAAAGGCGGAGTGCCCAAAGCAAAATGCAGGGCGTTTTCCGCATTCCACGGCGCCCTGCGTTGCATCCGATGTTTTTCAAATGCGGTCGATGACTTTCGATGGCGCCCGAAATCTTTCCGCCTTCTCCGCGCCAGCGGGCCCAAGCTTCCGGCGCTACGGCGTTTTTTCCGGCGCGAGTCCGGCGATGCGGCGCATGACGAGCGCGCCCGCGGCGGCGTAGTCGCCCTTCTGCGGCATGGCCGCGAGAATCTCTTCCGGCGGGATGGGCTTGCCGATTGTCACGGTGATGCGCGAAGGCGAAAACTTTTTCGCGCCCTTCGGGAAGGCTTGGTAGGCCCCGGCAATGTGCATCGGCACAACCGGCACCGCCGCCTTCGCGAGCAGGAAGGCAATCCCGCCCTTCGCCTCCTGAATGGTCCCGTCCGGCGAGCGTGTCCCTTCCGGGAAAATGCCGACAACGTCGCCCGCCTTCAGGCACTTGATGGCGGTTTTCATCGCCCCCAAGTCCCCGCGGTCGCGGTCAAGCAAAATCGCCTTGAGCCGTTTGTAGAGGAAATCGAGCCACTTGTTTTTCGCAAGCGTGCTGCGCGCCATGAAGCGGACCAGCCGGCGCGAGGTGGCGCACCCGAGGACGGGAGGGTCGAGATACGAGGTGTGGTTGGCGCACAGCACCGCGCCGCCCCGGACCGGAATGTTTTCCGCCCCCGTGATGCGCAGGCGAAACTTGCAACGGAAATACGCGAAGCAGACGGCGCGCGCGGTCCAGTAGAACAAGCTCGCGAAGAAATGCTCGCGCTTCCACGCCTGGCGGCACAGCCAAAGCGCGAAAAGCCCCGCCGCCCCCGCCCACCAGCCCCACGCGGGAATCCCGCAAAGGAATTCCGCGACCGGGCAGCCGCCGGAAGCGCACGCGCCCATCGCCTACGCCTCCGCCGGCGGGATGGCCCCCGCCGCGCGCAAATCGTCCAGGATGACCTGCACGACTTCTTCGATGCCCATCCCCGTCGAGTTGATGATTTTCGCGCCCAGCGCGATTTGCAAGGGGCTCGTCGCGCGCGTCGCGTCCTTCCGGTCGCGGCGCTTCAAGGCGTTCAGGACGGCGCCGACGTCGTCGGTGCCTTCGCTCACCTTGATTTCGGCGCTGCGGCGGCGGGCGCGCTCCTCGGGGTCGGCGTCGAGGTAGTACTTGAACGGCGTGTCCGGAAACACGACCGAGCCGATGTCGCGGCCTTCCATCACGAGCGAGCCGAAGGCCGCCATCGTGCGCAGTTTCTCGACGATGTACACGCGCACGGGCTGCTGCGCGGCGATTTCCGCCACGCTCTCGCGCACGGCCGCGCCGCGGATTTCCTGCCCCGGATCGACGCCGTCGATGCGGTAGCGCACCGCGCGATTTTCGACGAAAAGCTCCATGTTCATGCGGATGAGCAGGTTCGTCACTTCCTGCGTGTCGCGCACGTCCACGCCTTCCCGGATGCACTTCCAGGTCACGCCGCGGTAGAGCGACCCGCTGTCGACGTAGATGAAATCCTTCGTCGCGGCGGCGACGCGGCGGGAAACGGTGGATTTGCCGGAGGCGGACGGGCCGTCGACGGCGACGACGGTGATTTCTTTATTCAAGGGGGACTCCAAGGGTGGAAAGCTGCTGCCAGAATTCGGGGTAGTACGCGTCCACGCATCCGACGTTCGCGACGAGGACGGGCGTTTCGGCGAAAGAAGCGAGAAGGGACATCGCCATGGCGACGCGCGCGTCGCCGTAGCTGCGCAGGGCCGTCATCTCCGGCCCGCGCGCGGCCTTCGGCGCCGCCGGACCGGTGACGGAAAATCCGTCCGCGCGCGGTTCCGCGGGAAGGGAGAGGCGCGCGAAGTCGTCCAAAATCGCGTGGACCATGCCGATTTCGCGGTGGAGGTCGCGGACGACGGTGGTGCCGTGCGCGCGGGAGGCGAGAACGGCGACGAGCGGGATTTCGTCGATCAGGTTGTGGATTTCGTCGCCGGAGACGACGGTGGAAACGAGCGAGGACGGGCCGGTCGCCTCGACGTCGCCGTACGGCTCGACCGCGTCGGCGGGGCTCGTGACGGTGACGGAGACGGGCACGCCCATGCGCCGGAGCACGTCGAGGAGGGCTGTGCGGCGCGGGTTGAGGCCGACGCCTTCGACGCGGATGGTGCAGCCGGGTGTCATCGCGGCGGCGGAAAGCCAGTACGCGGCGCCGGAGAAATTGCCGGGGACGAAGTAGTCGCGCGCGGCGAACTTCGGGCCTTCGGGGCCGAAGCCGTCAACGGAAATCGTGGCGCCGTCCACGGTGATGGGGGCACCGAGGGCGGAAAGGATTTTTTCGGTGTGGTCGCGCGTGGGGACGGGTTCGACCACGGTGGTGCGGCCAGTGGCGTAGAGACCGGCGAGGATGCAGCAACTTTTCACCTGCGCGCCGCCGTAGGAAGGCTCGTAGTGGATGCCGTGCAGGCCCCCGCCGCGGATGCGGATGGGCGGGGTTTCCTCGGCGGAAAGCGTCACGTCGGCGCCCATCAGGCGCAGCGGGTCGCGGATGCGGTCCATGCGGTGGGCGTTGAGTTCGTCGTCGCCGACGAGCGTGACGGAAACGGGCGCGCCGGAGCAGAGGCCCGCGAGGAGGCGCATCGCGGTGAGCGACGGGCCGACGTTGAGGGGGCCGGCGGGTTCGAGGAAGCGGCCGCCGGTGCCTTGGACGGAGAGGACGCCGTCGGAATCGAGGACGGAACGGGCGCCGAGGGACTCCATGGCGGAGAGGGTGCCGAGGCACTCTTCGGTGGCGCGGAACCCGCGGATGACGGAGGTACCCGTGGAAATGCCGGCGATGAGGGCGAAACGCTGGGAAATGGAGCGGTCGCCCGGCGCGGTGGCGAGGGCACTGGCGAAAGTGCCGGGGTGGACGATGCGGCTCTGTTTGGGAACGGTCATAAGGTTGGGAGACTGTAGAGGAAAAGCCTCCGGGAGGGAAGTCTTTAGGCGGTGCCGCGAAAGGCCCCGTTCCGGGGGCTCCATCCGCCTCGCCTCCAAGGCATTTTGCCAATGTTCGGCAAAATCGGTCCCTTTTTGCCAATGTTTGGCAAACGGCTCGCCCCACCTTTGGATTTGCCAATTTTGGGCAAAATGCCGGGTCAGGCGCGCCAGGAGCGGAAGAGGGAAAGCAAGGCGGGGACGGTGGGCTCGGGGAGGTCGAGGAAGTGCTCCGCGCCGTTGACGTCCATCAGCCGGTGTGCGTCCGAATCCGCCAGTATCTTCGCCGGGTCGAGGGCGTGCTCCGCCACGAGCCGCGGGATGTTTTCCGCTTTCGCCACTTCCACCGCGCCGAAGCGCGGGCGCGCCGGGAACATCCCCAGCACCGAAAGAAGCCCGTACGACGGCCGGTCGATGTGCGCGGGAAACGCCTCGCCCCCCAGCGCCCGCACGGCTTCCGTCGCGCTTTCCAGGTCGATGCCCGCCGCGGGAATCAGCCAGTCTTCCTCTTCCCCCAGCACCGTGTCTTCCGCGTCCATTTTGATTTGCCGCCCGAAGCGCGCGGGGTCGTTTTTGACGGGCACGCGCACGGGCCGCACCGTCCCTTCCTCGAAGCGTTCGGCCTCTTCCACGCCGGGGAACAGGCACACCAGATGGATTTCTTCCGACGTGCAAAGCTCCATCCCGGCGACGGGCACGAGTCCGGGATGCTCCTTCGCCGCCTCGAAGAAGCTGCGCACGTTCCCGCAAGTGTTGTGGTCGGTCAAGGCCGCGAACGCCAGCTCCTGCACCGCGGCCATCCCCGCGAGGTTGGCCGGAGTCGCGTCGTCGTCCGCGCACGGACTCAGGCACGAGTGGAGATGCAGGTCGTAGGCGAAGCGCATGCCGCCACCGCCCCGCCTACACGCCCGCCGCCGCCGCCGCGATGCACAGCTCCGCCGCGGGCTTTTCGCTCCGGTACAACGCGATGCCCTTCGCCTTCGCCGCCGCGGCCGCGGCCGGTTCCGGCTCGACGCCCTCCGCGAGCACCACCATCCCCGCGTCCACCAGCATCGCCACGGCGACGACGTTGGGATTGGCCATGATGGTCACCCAGAAATTCCCCGCTTTCGCGTGCGACATCACGCGGGAGAGGAGGTCGCCCGCGTAGATTCCCTTGATTTCGCGCGTCCCCTCCCCCGCGTGGATTGCTTCGAGCCCCAGCGCCGCCGCCACTTCCGCTTCCGTCATCGCACGTTCCTCCGTTTTGCCTACCGCATGGCGCTCGAAAGCTTCGCTTCCGGCACGAGGCGGCCCAAGGCCTTGCGCATGCCGTCTTCGTCGCCGGCGTCCATGGCCGACTGCAATTCTTCCAGCCCCGCTTCGAGTTCGGAGAGGACCGGAGGCGCGATGCGCCCCGTGAAAATCTTCGGATGCGCCGTTTTGTCCACGTCCTCTTCCTTGACGGAGAGCTCCTCGAAGAGCTTTTCGCCGGGGCGGAGGCCCGTGTAGACGATGCGGATGTCCACGTCCGGCGTCAGGCCCGAGAGGCGGATCATCTCGCGGGCGAGGTGGTCGATCTTGACGGGCGTCCCCATGTCGAGGACGAAGATTTCCCCGCCCTTGCCGATGGCCGCGGCCTGGAGGACCAGGCTCGTCGCCTCCGGGATGGTCATGAAGTACCGCCGCATGTCCGGGTGCGTCACCGTCACCGGCCCGCCGCGGCGGATCTGCTCGCGGAAGAGCGGGATGACGCTGCCGGTGGATCCCAGGACGTTGCCGAAACGCACCGAAACGTACCGCGTCTTGGGGAACGCCATCCCCTGCTCGCGCACGGTCTTTTCCGCGACGCGCTTGGTGGTGCCCATCACCGAGGTCGGGTTGACGGCCTTGTCGGTCGAAATCATGACGAAAACGTCCGCGCCGTACGTCCCCGCGAGCCGCGCGACGAGCCGCGTGCCCAGGACGTTGTTGCGGACGGCCTCGCGCACGTTCATCTCCATCATGGGGACGTGCTTGTACGCCGCCGCGTGGAGGACGATTTCCGGCCGCTCCTCGCGAAAGACCTCGTCCATCCGCGGCCCGTCCGCGATGTCCGCGATGACGGGGCGGAGGACCGCGCCGACGTTGCCGCCCGCGAGCTCCCGGTTGATTTCGTAGAGCGCCCACTCGCTTTGGTCGAGCATGACGAGCTTCGCCGGGTTGAGGCGCGCGATCTGCCGGACGATTTCCGAGCCGATGCTCCCGCCCGCGCCGGTGACGAGCACCCGCCGCCCGCGGACGAAATCGCGCACGGACCCGCTTTCGAGGTTGACCACGTCGCGGCCGAGGAGGTCGACGATGTCCACCGAGCGGATGGCGCCGACGGAGACCGCGCCGGAGACGATTTCGTGGAGCGCGGGGATGATGCGCGGGACGATGCCGGCCTTCCGGCAATGGCGGACGATGCGGGCGATCTTGTGCCGCGGCGCGTTGGCGATGGCGATGACCGCCTCGTCGATCTGCTTGCGCTGGGCGAGGGTGAAGACGTGGCGGGCGGGGCCGAGGACGGGGATGCCGTAGACGACGCTTCCGGCCTTCGCGGGGTCGTCGTCGAGGAAGCCGACGATCTTCTGGCGGCTGTCGGCGCGCGCGCGCAGTTCGCGGGCGACCATGACCCCGGCCGCGCCCGCGCCGATGAGGACGACGCGGGAGGTGCCGCGGCGGCCGGCGGCGCGGTCGTGGAGGAGGTAGCGGCCCGCGAGCTCGTAGAGGCCGCGGCGGAAGACGCGGAGGAACACCACCGCGAAGCCGCCGAGGATGGTGGAGAGAAGGACGATGCTGTAGGGCAGCATCCAGCCTTCCGGCAGTTGCCGGACCAGGAGCGCGCGGTAGAGGAAAAGGCCGGTCCCGCTCAAGGCGAAAGCGCCCATGAACGGCGGCAGGTCCACCAGGGAGAAGAAGCGCCACATCCGCCGGTAGGTCCCGCAGAGGAGCATGCACGCCCACTGCCAGAGGATGGCGAGGGGCAGCTGCAGGAGGAGCATGGCGCGCTCCTTGTCGGCGAGGACGAACTCGAAGCGCAACTGGTAGGAGAAGAAGAACGCGCACGCGAGGACGAAGAGGTCCGCGAGGACCAGCGGGAGCCGGCCGACCGCGCGCCGCAGGAGGCGGAGGGAACGGGAAAGGGTTTTCATGGCGGGGGGGTTCCGGGCGGGAACGCCCCACACCTCGCACACCGCCCCCGAAAAAGCAATGCCGAAGTGGCGGACGCCACTTGGCGGGTTGCCAAGCGGCGCGGGCTGCGCTATGAATTGTCTTTCACCCCCACGAAATCCTTCCCCCAAGGCATGTCCAACAAAGAACAACTCATCACCGTCGACGGCGAGGTCACCCAGGTCCTGCCCGCCACCATGTACCGCGTGCGCCTCCCCTCCGGCCACGAAATCCTCGCCCACATCTCCGGCAACATGCGCAAGCATTTCATCAAAATCACCAAGGGCGACACCGTCACCGTCGAGCTTTCCCCGTACGACCTGACCAAGGGCCGCATCACCTTCCGCCACAAGGGCAAGGACGCCCCCGCCGCCCTCCCGCCGCGCCCCCGCCGCCACTAGGCGCGCCATGCCTTCCCCC
>JAFSUH010000035.1 GCA_017445365.1 Kiritimatiellia bacterium
ACGGCAGTTTCCTTCTGTTGGTCCTTTGAACCTCCCCACTATGGGAAGAGTTCGTGTTTGTGGGTTGCAGTATAACCCGCCTCAGGGGGGGCTGCCTTCTCATTTTACCTCTGCGTGAGATACTTGCGCACCCCCTGCCTCCGCGTGCCGGAGCGCGGACGGCCCGTCCGCATCCTTTCTGTCGTACGCTTGCTGTTTCTGTGCGACCGGCTCTGCGGCAGGAGTGTGTCTCTGTACCGGCGGTGGTGCCCGGGAACGGGCGGGGCGGGGCAGGGGGCGGGCAAAAAAAAACGCCCCGAAACCCCGATTCCGGCCGCCCGTGTCATGTGCAATTCGCGCCAGCGGATTGAATTGCAAAGAAAATGAAAAATCTTCATTTCCCCCCCTTGCGCCCCACTCCCGGAGGGGGTATCATAGCTCCCCGTTGCCGCACGGAAGGCGACGCGTCAAGCCACGCGTCCCTCCCCGCGAGGGCAGCAGCGGGGACGCCGCAAGCCGCCGGGACTCCGGCGCCACGAACGCGGCGCGTTCCCCTTCGCTCTTTGACAGCCGAAAGCCATTGCACGATACACATTGATTCGCCCGCCCGGGCGGATCCGGGGCCGCCTCCGGAACGGAGGGGGCCCGGTCCACGAAAGGGCGGGGCGGACATGCCGAAGCAAACAAGGAAACGGGACCGCATGGGCCCATGGCCGGAAAGCCGGCGGCGCGAGCCGCGGCGGAACCGGCCGGGGGCCGGCCCTCGCCAGAGGGCAGGTCCCCCGACCACAATTTCTTTATGGAGAGTTTGATTCTGGCTCAGAACGAACGCTGGCAGCGTGGATGAGGCATGCAAGTCGAGCGGTCCCCGTCGAGTAGCAATATGAGGCGGGGATAGCGGCGGAAGGGCGAGTATCGCGTGGGCAAGCTACCCCCGAGTGCGGAACAACGGCTGGAAACGGCCGCTAATGCCGCATGCGGCCGCGGATCGCGAGATCCGCGCGCCAAAGGCCGGGACCGCAAGGCCGGCCGCCCGGGGAGGCGCCCGCGTGCCATCAGCTAGTTGGCGGGGTAACGGCCCACCAAGGCTCACGGTTAGCTGGTCTGAGAGGATGGCCAGCCGCACTGGGACTGAGATACTGCCCAGACTCCTACGGGAGGCTGCAGTCGAGGATCATTCGCAATGGACGGAAGTCTGACGATGCGACGCTGCGTGGAGGATGAAGGCCTTCGGGTTGTAAACTCCTGTCATGAGGGAAAAGGAGACCCTGCCCAATACGCGGGGGATTTGATGGTACCTCAAGAGGAAGGGACGGCTAACTCAGTGCCAGCAGCCGCGGTAATACAGAGGTCCCGAGCGTTGTTCGGATTTACTGGGCGTAAAGGGCGCGTAGGCGGCGGAACGTGTCGGATGTGAAAGCTCCGGGCTCAACCCGGAAAGTGCGTCCGAAACTGTTTCGCTGGAGTCCGGGAGAGGTGGCCGGAATGCAGGGTGTAGCGGTGAAATGCGTTGATATCCTGCAGAACACCGGAGGCGAAGGCGGGCCACTGGAA
>JAFSUH010000003.1 GCA_017445365.1 Kiritimatiellia bacterium
AGAGGCTTGCGCAATTCCCGGCGGACGTCAGGTCGCAAATCGGAGTGTCGACGTGTTTTGACGGAGCCTCAAGGGGGACCGTGCAACCCAAAAGCCATTTCGGGCTTTTGGGTGTCCACAAATACCTGTCTGTCAAGGCCCCGCGAAAAGTTGACACTTCCTTTTGTTGATTTCACAGACTGTTGACTGACGGGGGCGCCCTCCGGGAGAGCGGGGAGCGGCCTGTGTCCGGGCATCCCCAGCCGGCGTGCCGCCCTGGGAGCGGGCGTCCCCGTAGGGGCGGCGCGGAGCGCCGAGCCCGCGAGCAGGGCGGTACGCCGGTCCTTTCCTTTTGCTCCCGGAGCCCTCATGCCGCTTTCCCGATCCATTCCGCGCGGAACTGCGCCGGTGTCTTGTAGCCCAGTTTCTCGTGCAGGCGGCGGTGGTTGTAGGTCCAGATGGCCTCCTCAATCGCGCGGATCGCTTCCTCCTTCGTCTTGAACGGACGGTCGAGGTAGTACTCGCCCTTGAGGATGCCGTTGAGCCGTTCGGCCTTCGCGTTCTCGTAGCAGTGCAGCCGCTCGGTCATGCTCGAGAGCCATCCCAGCTCGGCCAGCCGCGCCCGGTAGGCGTGCGAGGCGTACTGGCACCCGCGGTCGGAATGCGCCACCACCGCCCCGCCGGCCCCCAGCGTCCGCCCCGCCATCTCCAGCGCCTCAAGGGGCCCCGCCGTTTCCAGCGTGTCGCGGACGGCGTACCCGACGATTTCCCGCGCGACCATGTCCATCACCAGCGACAGGTACAGGAAGCCTTCTTCCGTGTAGACGTACGTGATGTCCGAGCAGACGGCCTGGCCGGGAGCGGTCAGTTCCATGTCCTTGAGGCGGTTCGGCGATGGCGGCAACGACGGGTCCTGGCGGGTCGTCCGGCATCGGTACGAGCGGCGTTTCTCCACCAGCAGGCCGTGCCGCTTGAGCAGCCCTCCGAGCTTGTTGCGCCCCATCCGCACGCCCGCTTCGGCCAGTTCCGGCCGGATGGCCGCCAGGAGCTTCTTCGTGCCCGCCCGCGGGTTCACTTCCCGCTCCTGCCGGACGAGGGCCAGGACGAGGGCGTCGTGGTTCTCCCGCCGTTTGCGGTCCTTCCGGGCCTTGTAGTAGTTCTGGCGCGTCATCCCCAGTTTCCGGCAGATCCGTCCCACCGACCGTTTGCAGGCCGCCGCCACGGAATGCGCTATCTCGTTGCGGCCTTTTTTTTTAGCTCTTCCGGGATGGTGCCGAGGTTGCGGCAGGCAATCTGCAGCGCCACTTCGTCGATCTTGTGGTCGAGAACCTCGTCGGCCAGTTGCATCTTCAGCCGCTTGACCTCGTCTTTCAGCCGCTTGATTTCATCGAGTTCCGTTCGTGTTTTCACGTAGATGATCCTTCCGTTGAGGTAATCGAAGCCGAGGCGCTTCATCCAGTGGCGGACACCCTGCGGCGTGACCCCGTACGCCTGGGCCGCCTCCGCCACCGTCTTCCACTTCCCGTCCCGGAGTTCTTCCATGACCTTCAGTTTGAAGCCTTCGCTATACCGTTTCCTGTCCTTGCTTTCCATGCCTTTCGCTCCTTGGGTTCCGACAGGAAGTGTCAACCTATTCTAAAACGGGACAACAGGAAACGAGAGCCGAATGAGCACGAAATTCTTCAACAACCAGGACGGAAACACGCTGTTCGAGAAGCTCAAGGGCATTGCGGACGCGGAGAACG
>JAFSUH010000036.1 GCA_017445365.1 Kiritimatiellia bacterium
CAGACGCAATTTGCCAATGTTTGGCAAAAACGCGTGAATTTTGCCAAGGATTGGCAAAACGAATCCCGCGCGCGGTTTTCAGCTTTTGCCGAACCGTGGCAAAATCGAATGAAATTTGCCAAGGTTCGGCAAAAGCCCCTTGGAGGCGGGAGCGCTTCCACGCGAAGCGGAGGAAGCGCAAACAACGTGCCTCCGGCACTTTGCCAAGCATTGGCAAATTGCCCGGCGGCGCGGCGGGTTGCCGGGCCGTGCGGAGCGGAGGCCCTGCAAGCAACGTGCCTCCGGTACCTACTTGCAGGTGAAGTCGAGGGTGAGGCGGATGCGGATTTCGACCGGGCGGTGCCGGCGGCGGGCGGGGGCGAAGCGCGCCTTTTTCAACGCGTCCAGCGCCGCGTTGTCGAGGATGGCGTGGCCGCTCGATTTCTCGATTTCCGGGTCGCTCGTCCGGCCGTTCTTCCCGATGGTGACCAGGCAGACCACCACGCCTTCCAGCCGGTCGGCGCGGGCCGCTTCCGGGTATGCCGGACGCAAGGGCTTCAGGGGGTGCGGGGCCTCGTCGTACAACCCGTCCACGTCGGCGGTCTCCTCCACCGCGGGCGGCGGAGGCGGAGCGGGTTCCGGCGGAGGAGGGGGCGGCTCCGGTTCCGGTGCAGGTTCCGGTTCGGGTTCGGGAATCGGCTCGGGCTCCGGAATCGGTTCCGGAGCCGGCTCGATTTCCGGCTCCGGCAATGCGACTGGCGACTCTTCCTGGAGGAGCGGCTCGGGTTCCGGTTCCGGCTCCGGTTCGGGCTTGCTTTCCGGCTCCTCCATGGCGACGGGCGGCGGCGGATCGGCGTACACGAGCTGGATGCGGGTGGTCGCGGGTTGTTCGAGGGCGAAGTCCGGCGGTTCGGCCGTCGTCGGCAGCAACAGCCACGCGTGCAGGAGCAGCGATACGGCGAGCGCGATGGGCCAGACCCACCGGCTGCGCGGCTCCGCCTTGTCCCGCCCGCCTTTCACCGGTGGGCCTTCGCGCGGGCGAAAAAGGTGGTGTCGTGGCGGCGGACGAACGAAATCGCCATCCCCTCCCAGAGCGCGAGCCGCGGCAGGCGGTGGCGGAAGGGGAACAGCAGGAACTTGAGCCGCTTGCTCCGGGGGCGGGCGAGCGCCATCGCGGGGGCGACTTCGGGGGAAAGGACGATGCGTTCGACCGCTGCGAGGCGCTCGCGTCCGCGCAGGGGGCAGGCCGGGGTGCAGACGTTTTCGATGCAGCCGAGGAGGCGCTCGACGTGGCGGCGGGCGAGGAATTCGCGCGATTCGGGCGTGTCGACGCCCCAGTGGCGGAACAGGTCGCACATCCAGCGGTGTTCCTCGATGCGGCGCTCGTGGGCTTCGGGGCGGTAGCGGGCGGTTTCGCTTTCGCCGCGCTTGCGGAGGAAGTGGTAGTGCGCGTCCTCGACGAGGACGACGCGCTCCACGTCGCGCAGGACCGCGAGGTTGAAGGGCAGGTCGTCCCAGAACGTGTCGGGGAAGAAGATGTTGTTTGCCCGCAAGTAGTCCGCGCGGAAGAGCTTGTTCCACGGCGGGTACAGCAGGTTCTTGTCGAACAGGCGGTGCGCGTCGCGGCGGAATTCCGCCTGGCTCGCGTAGGTGCGCGAAGGGAGCGACTGGCGCTGGGTGAACGGCTCCGGGCCCTTGCCGAAGGTGTCGATGTGGAAGCCGCCGACGACGAGCTGGGCGTCCGCGGCCTCGCCGGGGCCGACGAGGGAGGAGAGCATGCCCGGCTCCGCCCAGTCGTCGGAATCGACGAACCAGAACCAGCGGCCGCGGGCGCGGCGGATGGCGGCGTTGCGGGCCTCGGCGGCGCCGCCGTTTTCCTTGTGGATGACGCGGATGCGGGGGTCCTTCGCGGCGTAGGCGTCGCAGATGGCGCCGCTCCTGTCGCGGCTGCCGTCGTCGACGCACCAGAGCTCCCAATCGGGGAAGTCCTGGGCGAGGAGGCTTTCGATGGTTTTGCCGACGTAGTCCTCCACGCCGAAGACGGGCATGACGATGCTGACGGCGGGGTTCATGCCGGCGAGACTAGCGCGTTTGCCGAGGTTTGGCAATTTTGGGCGGAATTTGCCAAGGATTGGCAAAACCATTCTCCGCGCGCTTTTTGGATTTTGCCAATGCTTGGCAAAAACGGGGCGATTTTGCCGAACATTGGCAAATTCAGCGGCGGGACGCGAAATGCCACGCGGCGAGGCGGGGGAGGGGACGGGCGAGGACGGGGAGGAGTTCCACGCCGAATTCCGCCGCGACGGCGCGCAAGTGGGTTTCCGCCGCGGCGGCGAACCCGCCGACGAAGGCGACGGGCAGTTTCCCCGCGCCGAGGGGCAGAAGGCTCCGCTCGAAAAACGCGCGGAAGTTGTCCCGGACGAGGGTGTTGGCGTAGCCCTTCCGCTTCGCGGCCGCGAGGACCACCGGGGCGAAGCTCCCCAGATACCGCGACGGGGCGGGGGCGGCGTACACGGCGCGGACGACGGCGGAGTATGTCAAGTCTTTTCCGCTTGCTTCCGCCGCCGCGACCAGGCTTTCCGGGGCGAACCCCTTGATGGCGTCGGCGAGGAACCGCCGGCCGATCACCGCGGCGCTCCCTTCGTCCCCCAGCGCGAATCCCCCGGCGGGCATGGTGCGGGAAAACCGCTTCCCGTCCCAGCGGCCGGCGTTGCTCCCCGTCCCCGCGATGGCGACGACGGCGGGGCGGTTCCCCGCCGCCGCGCGCGCCGCGGCGACCAGGTCGTTTGCGGCATGCACTTTCGCGTGCGGGAACCGCGCCCGCAACGCCGCCGCCTCCGCCGGGGCGCGGGCGGGAGAAAGCGGGAGGCCCGCCGCGTAGAGGAACACGTCGCCGATTTCGCTTGACACGGCGCGGCGGGCGATCTCTTCCGCGGCGCGGGCGGAGAACGTTTCCTTTTCCGCCGTCCCCGCGAGCGCGAAGTTGCACCCGTCCGTGCGGAAGCCCTCCGCTTCCCCCTCGACCAGCCAGTCGGCCTTGGTCGCGCCGCAGTCGCAGACGACCCTCCGCGTTTTTTTCACCGCCCGGCCCTCCCTTCGTCCCCGAGGCGCACGGCCCCGGCGGCGAGGGCCAGCCACGCGGCGGCGTGGAGCGCCGCGTAGAGCGCGGCGGGCGCGAGGTACGCAAGCGGGATGGCCGTCCCTTCCGCGAGCGCGTCCGGGAGGAAGAACGCCTGCAGGTCGGGGAAGAGCGCGTACGCCGCCTTCGCCGCCGGTCCC
>JAFSUH010000037.1 GCA_017445365.1 Kiritimatiellia bacterium
GATAGTTGCGACAATCCGGGGTGGTGGTTGAAGATAGATCTCCAAGGGACCAACCTTGAAAACAAGCAATTCAAAGAAATCAAGACAGGTGGTTTTTCCCTGAACATGCCCGAGCCGCCTTGGATTCACCTCTATGTCGAAAACGGCGTGTTCAACGGGGCTGGCGATGCCATGCAGTTGAAAAACATATTGCGGTATTTCCTGGATTGGGCCAAAGAATCGGGGAACGAGGGGACAGAGCAAACAAACGAACTTTAGCTTCACCACCCGTTATCCAACCGCCGCAAACCGCGCGGGAACTTGTTCCAATCGTTGAACAATTCCATCCACTTTCCGCCCGCTTCAAGACATGCCATCCTTCAACTTTTCAACCTTTCAACTTTTCAACCGCGCCGCAGGCGCTGGCGCACCGTTTTTCAACACAAAAAACACAAAGCGAACACAAAGAACACAATGTCCTTCCGCCTCCCGTCTTTGCGTTCTTTGCGTCATCCCCTTTGTGTTCTTTGTGTTTCCCTTGGCACTTCCCTTGCGCTCCCCTTGCGCCGAAAATTTTTTCCAATCATTGGAAAATGCGCGGTAAATTCTTCCAATCATTGGAAAAAACGTCAAAATTTTTCCAACCATTGGAAAAATATTTTCCAATCATTGGAAAACCGACCGTTCCCCGGCGGGCTGCCGGATTGGCCAAAACCCGGGCGTCTTGATCCCGTCCCCGGCGGCCAGGCGGCTTTTCAGGCGGCTCCGGGCCGCGCCTCGAAAAGGGTGCAACAAATTGATTGACATCAAACATACGTTGTCTTTTATTTGGCGAACAACGGAGGAACGATGAAGACGACTTTGACCATGCGCATTGCGCCCGATTTGAAACGGGAGGCCAGCCAGACATTTGAACGGGTGGGGCTGGATTTGTCCTCGGCCATCACCATTTTCCTGAAAAAGGCGGTAAGGATGGGCGGGATTCCCTTCGCGGTGACGGGAAAGCCGGAGATTCCCGCGGAAACGCTGGCCGCCTTGGCGGAAGCACGGGCGCTGGAAAGCGACCCCGCCGCCAAACGCTACGACGACGTGGACGAGTTGATGGCCGACCTGCGCGAAGAGCCGCAGGCATGAAACGGCAGGTCATAACGACAACGCAGTTCAAGCGGGACGCGCGGCGGGCCTTGAAGCGCGGATGGCCGGAAAAGGCCTTGCGGGAGGTCATCCTGCGCTTGGCCGAGGATGTTCCTCTGGAACCCTCGCGCCGGGACCATGCGTTGACGGGCCCCTTCGCCGGTTTCCGGGAATGCCATGTACGCCCGGACTGGTTGCTGGTCTATCGCAAGGCCCGGAACGAACTGATCCTGACCCTCTCGCGGACCGGAACCCACGCGGACATCTTCGGCCTGTAGCGGCCACGGCTCCCGCTCCCCGCCCGCTGTGGGGGCACCGGTTGAAGGGATGAAGGGTTGAAGGGTTGAAAGGTTGAAAGATTGAAGGAATGGGCCATCCTTCAACCTTTCAACCTTTCAACTTTTCACCCTTTCAACCCTTCGGGGAGGTGCGCCCGCAGTGCGGGCGGGGAGTAGGAGGGGCACGGGAGGGAGGAGGATTGGGCGTTGGGCTTGCGGGAGATGGGGGCGGGATGGTAAAGGTTCGGTGCATGGAAAAGCGGAAGTCTAGGGCGATGGTTTTCGTGCCCGTTGTTGAATGGGTGTGCATTGCGCTTGCGTTGTTGTTGACAGGGTACATCGAGGTGGAAAGGTATGCCCGGGACCAGCGCTTTTACCGACGACCAAACGACTCCCCGGCACGCGTCGAGGCGGAAGAACGGTTCTTGCGGGAGGTCCACCGCTTCCCCACCGAATGGGGGCCGAAGCAGAGACGGGTGTTGGCGGTTGTCCTCTTCGTAAGTGGACTGCTCTGCCCGCCCGTGCTGGTCATGGGGCGCAAGCGGCTGTGGATCGTGCGGGCGTTCGGGCTGTACTTGCGGGGGATTTCGGCGGAAAACATCCATTCGCTGACGTTGCAGTGGATGCCGGTTTGGAAGACGGACCGTGTCGTCCTCATGACGGAGGCAGGGGATGTCTTCGAGTTCATGCACCTCTTCCGGACGCGCCGGATTGCGGAAGCGATACACGAGCGGTTCGGAGTCAAGCTCCGCCGGGAGGATGCATCGGGGAGCCTGGCGCGGGGAAACCGCTTCCACAACCCCAACGCATAAAGAAGGGGCGTAACGCTTCGCCCGCGCGGGCGGTACGGCGACCGTTGCGCCGGGTGAAAAGTTGAAAGGTTGGCTCTGGCGGGGTCTGGCCCCTTTTCTGTCCCAGTGGTCTCCCCCCATCCGCTCTCCAAGCGTTCCTGTCCGCGAAGCGGTTTTCTTTGCTTTCAATGTTGAAAACAATTGACGGAAATTGTCGTAATGGTCTGACCGTTTCCTGCCTCGAAAATTTTTTCCAATCGTTGGAAAACGGGCGAGAATTTTTTCCAATCATTGGAAAACCCGTGTTTCCCCGCCGGGCTTCCGGATTGTGCCGAACCCACGCCCGTTTGCCACTCGTTCCCCATCCTTGCTGTGCATTGTGCATTTTCTTCCCCTTGCATCGATGCATCGAACCCGTAGAATGGAGGGCGAAAGGTTTTCCATGAAGAAACTCTGCCGTTGCATATCGGAATACATGGCGGTGCTGGTGCTGGCGGGGGCCTTGCTGGCATTGGCTTTTCCGGGCATGCTGCAAGCGGTGCCCACGAAAACCATCAACTACCTGCTGGGGGCGATCATGTTCGGCATGGGCCTGACGCTGACGGCGGGCGATTTCAAGGTCGTCTTCAGCCGCCCCAAGGATATCGCCATCGGCTGCCTGGCGCAGTTCACCGTCATGCCGTTGCTGGCATGGGGCCTGGCGAAAGCCTTCCGGCTCGACGAAGCGCTGGCGCTGGGCGTGGTGCTGGTCGGCTGTTGTCCCGGCGGCACGGCATCGAACGTGATCACCTATCTGGCGAAAGGCGACGTCGCCCTGTCGGTGGGAATGACCGGCGTGTCCACCTTGCTGGCCCCGCTGCTGACGCCCTCGCTCACGTGGGCGCTGGCGGGAAAGAGCGTCGACGTGGATGTGGCGGGCATGCTGCTGAGCATCCTGGTGGTGGTCATCTTGCCCGTCGCGGCGGGAACCATCGTCAACGGCCTCTGGCCGGCGTTCACCCGCAAGGCGACGGACTATCTGCCCGCCTTTTCCTCCGTGGCCATCGCCTTCACCGTGGCCATCGTCATTTCCGCCAATGCCGCCAAACTGCTGGCCGGCGGGCCGGTGATCATCCTCGTGGTGATGCTCCACAACCTCTTCGGATTGGGGCTGGGCCATCTGGCGGGAAGGATGGCACGGCTTGCCGAGCCGAAAACACGGGCCATCTCCATCGAGGTCGGCATGCAGAACTCCGGCCTGGCCTCGGCCTTGGCGACGCTCCACTTCGCCGCCTATCCCATGGCGGCCATCCCCGGGGCCATCTTCAGCGTGTGGCACAACATCAGCGGTGCGACCGTCGCCTGGCTGTACACACGGGAAAACCGGAAAGGGAACCAAGGGGCCTGATTTGCGGTATGGCCCCTTTTCCCTGCGCGCCACTTCCGGAGGTGCGGCATCCTGCCGCGCCATGGCGGATGGAGAGCGGGAGGAAGGAGGAAGAATGTCTCACGCAAAGTCCGCCAAGGCCGCCAAGGGAGCGGGAGGGGAACGGGAGGTGGGAATCTACAAGAATGCCTCGAATGCCGCTGCGCGGACGCGGATGGACGGGAGGCGGGAGGGATGTCTACATTGAAAACAAAGAAAACCGCTTCGCGGACAGGAACGCGCTTGGGGAGTGGTTTTTTGAGACAACTTGGACAACTCGGGACAACTCTTTCAAGGTCGCCGGGCTGGACAACTCCGCCCGGCTGGAAGGTACGAATGGAGTGCGGGAGGGGAGAAAAAGACAAACAGGACAAAGGGGAACAAGCTTGGGGGAGGGAAGCGGGAAGGATGCGTGGAAACGGCCTGCACCCACATTCCGACGGGGGGGGGCAAGAGGCTTGAACAAGGGCGGTGGGCGGGGGTAAAAAGGGGCGGTGAAAGCAGAACGCATAGAGTCCAGAACGGGGCAGGGCCGGACCAAGGTTTCCATCCGGTTTTTCAATGACAGGGAGGTGCGGGCCGTATGGGACGACGCGCGGAACGGGTGGTTCTTTTCGGTGCTGGATGTCGTGGGTGCGCTGAACGGACAGGACGACTACCAAAAGAACCGCAACTACTGGAAATGGCTGAAGGCGAAGTTGAAGCGGGAAGGGAATCAACTGGTTGGCGCCACTACCCAGTTGAAATTGCGGGCGCCCGACGGCAAACGGCGGGCGAGCGATGTCCTCGACGCGGGGGGCGTCGTGGAACTCGTCCGGGCGTTCCCGAACAACAAGGCGGCGCCCTTCCTCGATTGGTTCCTCCACGGCGACAACTCGATCGACGGCAGAAGCAAGCAAAAGGCGTACCGGCTTTTCGGGAGCGGCTTGCTGGAAAGCATCGAGGTCGGCACGCCCAAGGGCCTGCAGCAGATCCATTCCTACCTTTTCGGCGGACTCTACGATTTTGCCGGACGGATCCGGGAAAAGAACATTTCCAAGGGCGGCTTCGCCTTTGCGCAGGCGCGCTTCCTCCCCGCCGCGCTGGAGAAAATCGGGGCCATGCCGGAAAGGACCTTCGACGAAATCATCGACAAGTACGTCGAAATGAACGTCGCCCATCCCTTCATGGAAGGCAACGGCCGCGCGACGCGGATCTGGCTGGACCTCATGCTGAACCGTTCCCTCCGTCGCTGCATCGACTGGAGCCGCGTGGACAAGACCACCTATCTCGACGCCATGCGCCGGAGCGTCGCGGATCCCGCCCCGCTGAAAGCCCTCCTGGCTCCCGCCCTTACGGCCGAAATCGGCAACCGCGAAACCTTCATGAAGGGCATCGACTACTCCTATTACTACGAACAGCCCGACGACACCCCGCCGCCCTGTTGATTGGCAAGTGGGCGGTGCGCCCTGCGGGCGGACAAATTGCGAGTGGACAAACGGGAGGAAAGCGGGAGGAGGGAATCCACAAGAATGTCCCGAATGCCGCTGCGCGGACTTGAGGGCTGGGAGGCGGGAGGGATGTCTACATTGAAAACAAAGAAAACCGCTTCGCGGACAGGAACGCGCTTGTGGAGCGGATGGAGGGGAGACAACTTGGACAACCCGGAACATTTCTTTGCAAGGTGCGCCGCCCAACCGGGCGGCGAGAGAGTAATGGACGGGGGAGCGGGATAGAAGGTCAGAGTTCGACGACTCCCAGTGGTATTTGGTCTGGAAATCGAAGGCGATGGCAAGGAAGGGACGTTTGTCGTTCCGCTCCCGTTCCATGATTTCCTCGTACAGGGCCTGGACTTCGGCGTCTGAAGGGAAAAGGTGCGTTTCTTTCTTTTTCATGCTGTGCGGGGATCGTTTGGTGTTTCATTCCCCAACCATTGCTGCACGCCCCCCCTCCTTGTCCACGGGGAAAGCCCTGCACCTCCTGCCCGCACAATCCGATTACTCTCCGGACACACATGTTGAACTTTCGTCCAGTTCGCTCTTGCAAGAAAACCGTTGGAATGCTATAGTGGGCTGGAAATCTCGGAAAAGGACAATCGATGGATGTGTGCGAAACCAGAGTGAGGAAACGGATACGGCGGGCAGGCCGCGAGGCCTTGCCATTCCGTGCCGGAAGGACGCCTCAACTCCCATCGGAAGGGACGATGGTCGATGCCGTTGCGCAGGCCACGAACGATTACCTTTCCCGGATGCCGAAAACTTGCAGGAAAACGCAGGGGCAGTTTTTCACGGGGAAAGATACGGCCCGTTTCATGGCGGGGTTGTTTTCGGCGGAAAAGCTCCGGGGCGATGTGTCCGTGCTGGATCCGGGGGCGGGGACGGGCATCCTTTCGGCAGCGGTGGTGGAGCGGCTTCAGGCAATGCCCGGAGTCCGGCATGTCCGGCTCGTGTGTTACGAGACCGATCCCAACGTGCGGGAAGTCCTTGAAAGCAATCTCCGGCTGCTGGCGGCTCGGACCCGGATTCCGCTCGATTGGGAGTTGCGGACGGACAATTTTGTCACGTCCCAGACGGATGCCTACAACCATTCGCTTTACGCGGAGCCGAACCCCGAGAAATTCGACCTCGCCATCGGCAATCCCCCTTACAAGAAACTCCCGAAGGATGCGCCGGAGGCCACCGCGATGCCGGATGTCTGCCACGGCGCACCGAACCTGTATTTCCTGTTCGCCGCGATGGCGCTGTTCGACTTGAAGGACGGGGGCGAAATGGTGTTCATCATTCCCCGTTCCTGGACTTCGGGGGCCTATTTCAAGAGCTTCCGGGAGCGTTTTCTCGGCGAGGGGGCCCTGGAACGCATCCATCTGTTCAAGAGCCGCGACAAGGTGTTCAGCCAGGAAGACGTGCTCCAGGAAACCATGATCGCCAAGGTGCGGAAGTCGCCGCGGAAGCCGGAGCGCATCGTCGTTTCCAGCACGGAGGCCGGGGAGGATTTCTCGGCGATGCGGACGCTGGAGTTGCCGTATCCCTCCGTCGTTTCCGGGGCGGATTCCTATGTTTTCCTGCCGACGAGCGAGGAAGAAGCGGATACGTTGAGGAAGCTCGCGGGCTTCAAGGAAACGTTGCCGAGCCTCGGGCTCCGCATGAAAACCGGGCTCACCGTGGACTTCCGCAACGGCAAAGACCTCCGCGACGCGGCGGAAGAAGGGGCCGTTCCCTTGTTCCAGGCACGCCACATCCGCGCCGGGCATGTCGTGTTCCCGGTGGGGAAACCCCATGAATACATCATGGCGCGGCAACCATCCCTCCTCCAGCGCAACACCAACTACCTTTTCATCAAGCGCTTCACCTCCAAGGAAGAGCGCAGGCGGCTGCAATGCGGGGTCTATCTCGCCCGACAGCACCCGGACTACCCGCTGATCAGCACCCAGAACAAGGTGAATTTCATCGGCGGGACCTCCGACCTCTCCGACCAGATCGTTTTCGGGCTTTACGTGTTGTTCAATTCGAGTCTGTACGATTCCTACTACCGGATCCTGAACGGCTCCACGCAGGTCAATTCCACGGAAATCAACGCCATGCCCGTGCCGTCCATCGACGCCATCGCCGACATGGGGGCCGAATTGCTCAAGAGCCGGGACATGTCGGAAGGGGTTTGCGACCGGATTCTGGGAGGCCACTTGTGAAGAAAATCGACCAAGCCCGCGGCGTGTTGCAACAGCTTGGCGTCCCGGCGGCGCAACAATCCGACATTTGCTGCTATGCCCTGCTGGTGTTGGCGGGAATGAAAGCCAGGACGGGGTGGGCCGCGGCAAGCAACGAATGGATGCGCATCCACGACATCATCCGTTTTGCCAAGGATCATTACCGTGTCGTTTATGCGGAAAACAGCCGTGAGACTTTCAGAAAACAGGCGATGCACCACTTCCGCGAAGCCGCTTTCGCGGAGGACAACGGTTTGGCCACCAACAGCCCCAACTACCGCTATCGGCTGACCGGCGAAATGCTGGATTTGCTGCGGGCGCAAGGGACGCCGTCATGGGATGCGCGGCTCCGGCGGTTTCTTGCCCACCACGGGACGTTGGTGGAGAAATACTCCGCAAAACGGAACCTCCGCAAGACCCCTCTCCACATAAACGGCATCGAGCTGGTTCTTTCGCCTGGAGCCCACAACCGGTTGCAGAGGGCCATCATCGAAGAGTTCGCGCCGCGTTTCGCACCGGGAGCCGAATGCCTGTGGCTTGGCGACGCGGAAACGAAGGATTTGGTCAACGACGAGAAGCGGTTGCACGAACTCGGCTTCGGAATCTCCGTCCACGACAAAATGCCGGACATCGTGCTCTACCGACGGGACAGGGACTGGCTCTATTTCATCGAGGCCGTCACGTCCGTCGGACCGATGGACCCGAAACGACTCCGGGAAATCGGCCGGATGACCACCGACGTCAAGGCCGGGAAGATTTTCGTCACCGCCTTCCCCGACATGAAGACCTACAAGAAGTTTTCCTCGGCCTTGGCCTGGGAAACCGAAGTCTGGCTTGCGGACGAGCCCGACCACATGATCCACCTGAACGGCGACCGCTTTCTGGGGCCGAGAAGTTAAGACAAAACATTCCGTAAGTGCTCGGCTCGACTTCACGCGCCTCCGCCTCCTGCTCCACATCCGCATCCCGCCCGCTTTCCATGTCCGCGGAGCGGTTTTCATGGTTTTCAATGCCGACCTTCCTCCTGCACTCCAGCCGCCCTTTTGTTTCCTTTTTGTCCTTTTGTGCAAAATCCTCCCTCTCCAAGCCCTCCGCGCCTCCGCGTCTCCGCGTGAGCTCTTCCCTCCCGCACTCCAGCTGCCCCCTTGGCGGACTTGGCGGACTTTGCGTGAGACATGCTTCCGCCCCCCCTCCTCTCTCCATCCGCTTAGGCGCGGCAGGATGCCGCACCTCCGGAAGTGGAGCGGAAGCTTCTGAACGGGCAGTGCGGGGATTTCGGCGGGGAGGCTTCCAGATGCGGCTCTGGATGTGAGATTGCAGAAAACATTGCTCTTTTCGCGAAATTCAGGGGCCAGGCCACCATGGAAACCCGGACCAATGGCCGCCGGCAAGGGATTTTGACAACACGGGGGGGGATGTGGCAAGGTGTGGTCCATGAGTTTGCAGTTGTCAAAGGCGGATTCTTCCGATGCGCCGACATTGAATGGAATATCGAAGCGTGCATTTGACAGCGATATTTTGGTCGGGGCTCCATCCCCGGGAGGACCTCCCGGATATATGTCATTGCCATTCCACACGGAAATGGCGCGCCAGGGACATCTGTACAAATTGACGGACGAAGGACGGATCGTTGGCGGCGCGATCCTGTTTTTGGAAAATGGAGTTTTGAATGTCGGCAGGATCTTCATTGCCCCGGAGCATTTCCGAAAAGGGTATGGAATCTTTATGATGCGGGAAGTTGAAAATCTGTTCCCGGAAGCAAATGAGTTTGCGCTTGATACGCCTGTTTGGAATGCCAGGACCAACCGTTTTTATTCAAAGCTTGGCTACAAGGAAACAAAGCGCGACAAGGAGTTTGTGTTTTATTCAAAACATCGCTGATGCAGGATTGCGGTGATTTGCGGTCTGGTCCGGGTCTGGCCCCTTTTCCCTGTTCCAATGATTGGAAAAAATTTTCGCGCGTTTTCCACTGATTGTGAAAAATTTCGGGTGAACAATGAGCCCTTCCAATTTTGTTTTTTGCCACAAAGGCCACAAAGAGCACAAAGGGGGGAGAGAAGGAACGCGGAGCGGGAGGGTAACGGGAGAAGGGCATCTACAAGAATGCCTCGAATGCCGCTGCGCGTCCTCGGATGGCTGGGAGGCGGGAGGGATGTCCACATTGAAAACAAAGAAAACCGCTTCGCGGACGGGAACGCTTGGAGAGCGGATGGGGGGAGACAACCGGGACAATTCGGGACACCTTTCGCAAGGGCATCGGGTGGCCAACACCGCCCGATTCGCGTTTCCGGAAAACGCTGGGAAACAAAAGAGACAAAGGAGAAAACAAAACAGAGCGGGCGGGCCGCCCGCGCTCCGACAGGGGGAAACCGCTCAGGGGGCGGGTTCGGCGTCCTTGACGCGCTCGACGCGGGCGCCGTCGGTGAGCTTGTTCTGGCCCATGACGACGTATTCCTCGCCCTCGGCGAGGCCCGAGACGATTTCCACGCGTCCGCCGCTGCGGATGCCGGTGGCGACGTCGCGCGCCGACGCCCGCCCGTCGGCGCCCACCACGAACAGCACCTGCCGCTCCAGCACCCGCACCACCGCCTCCGACGGAACCGTCAGGGCGCCGGACTTCGATTGCAGGCTCACGCTGGCCGTCGCGTACATGCCGGGATAGGCGGCGCGGCGGCCTTCGGCGTCGGCGGGGTTGCCGAGCAGGACCTCGACCGTCGCCGTGCGCGTCGCGGGGTCCACCGAGGGGAAGATGCGCGAGACGGTGCAGGCGAAGGGGCGCTCCCCGGCGCCTTCCAGCCGCACCTCCACGGGCGTTTCGCCGGCCTTCAGCAGCGGCAGCATGCGCGACGGCACCGCCAGCATCAGCCGCAGCGGGTCCAGCTGCGCCAGCCGCACCACCGGCGCGCTGGCGCCGACCATCGCCCCCGGGTCCACGTAGCGCTTGACGACCACCCCGTCCATCGGCGCCCGCACGAACGCCTCCTCCAGGTTCACCCGCGCCAGCCGCAGCTGCGCCTGCGCCTGCGCCAGCGAGGCCTGGGCGCTCTTGAAGGCCGTCTCCGCGGCGTCGCGCTGCTGCTCCGTCGCCACGTCCTCCTTGTAGAGCGACTCCTTGCGGCGGTTCTCGCGGTCCTTGTCCTCCAGCACCACCTCCGCCGCCTGCACCTGCGCGCCGGCCACCGCCACCTGCGCCTCCAGCAGCGCGTGGTCCACTTCGCCGAGGATCTCGCCCTTGAGGACTTCCACGCCTTCCTCGACGGGGATCACCTGGCGGGCCTTGCCCTTGCCGCGGCGCAGTTCCAGCGTTTCGAGGCGTCCCGACGCCTTGGCGCAGACCTCGACGGACAGCGGCGACTCGACATCGCCGGTGAACTCCAGCACCTCGCGGATGTCCTGCCGCTCCGCCACCGCCGTACGCACCGCCACCGGCAGCGCCTCCGCCTGCTCCTTGCCGGCGCCCGGCGCCCCCTTGTCCTCCCCGCATCCCGCCATCAACCCCGCCAACAGCAACAAGACCAGCATCTTTTTCATGCGCGAACCTTTCCTTTCGGGAAACAACTCAAACAACTCAAAAACAAACGAAAACAATTTTGTTTCAAGTTGTCTCCCATCATTCTTCTTTGTCACAAGTTGTTTTCAAAGTTGTCGTGGGTTGTTTGATGATCCCCTTCCCCGAGCACGGGCTTGTCCGGCAGGGGGCCGTCGGAGAGGGTGCCCATGGCGCGCTGGAGCCTGAGGCGGACGAGGGCGTGGTCGAAGATGGACTGGTAGTAGTTGGCGCTGGCGGTGGTGAGCGCCTGGCGGGCGTCCATGACCTCCACCTGCGAGTTCTCGCCTTCGCGCAGGCCCACCTCCACCAGACGGAGCGCCTCCTTCGCCGTCTCCAGGTTGCGGCTCTGCGACTCCGCGAACTCCTCCGCCGTCTCCAGCGAGAGCACCAGCTGGCGGATTTCGCTGACCACGTTCTCCTCCGCGTCCTCCAGCACCAGCTCCAGCTTGCGCAGCTCCGCGCGCTGCTGGCGGAGGGCGCCGCGGCGGCCGAGGCCGTCGAACAGCGTCCACGTGAACTGCACCCCCGCCGACCACTCGTCGCCCCAGTCGTCGCGCGAGGAGTCGTGCGGGTCCGGATTCCCCCAATCCTGGGCGGCGAAGAGCTCCACCGACGGAAAATAATCGCCGACCGCGTTCCGCACCGCCTCCCGCTGCATCCGCACCGCGTACTCGGCCACCGCCAGGTCCGCGCGGCGGGCGAGCGCGGTGCGCAGCGCATCGGGGAAGCCCACGCGCTCCTTGACGAGCGGGAGCGGGTCGGTCAGCTCCACCTCGCTCTCCGGCGAGGCGCCGATCAGCCGGAACAGGTCCGTGTGCGCGCGGTCCTTCTCGTTCTGGGCGCGGAGCACGAGCGCCTTGAAGTTCGAGACCTCCACCGTCGCCCGCAGCACGTCGTAGTGCGACGCCATTCCCTGCTTGCGGCGCGCCTGCTCCTCCGAGAGCTGCCGCTCCGCCGTCTCCAGCGCCGCGACCTGCACTTCCAGCAGGTGCCCGGTCAGGACCGCCCCGTAGTAGGCTTCCGCGACCGCCGAACGCACCTCGTCCTCCGCGTCGCGTATCCGGGCCTCGGCCCACTCCCGGTACAGCCGTGCCGCCCGCACCGCCGCCAGCACGTGGCCGTTGAACAGCGGCTGCACCGCGCGCACCCCGGCCGAGTAGCGGTCCGCGAACCGCCCGCGCACCCGGTTGCCGTCCCCGTCCGTCCGCCAGAGCTCGTCATCCAGCCGCGTGTACCCCCCGCTCGCCACCACCCCCGGCAGCGCATTCTGCATCGACGCCTCGATCCTCCCCGCCGCCACCTCCCGCTCCAGCGTCTCCCGCTGCAGCGCCAGATTGAACTTCAGTCCCCGCCCCACCGCCTGCTCCAGCGACAGCTTCCCCTGCAACTTCTCCCCGCGGTCCTCGACCGTCCGACCCTCCTCCATCGCGGCGACCCGCGCCTCCGCCGCTTCCGCGCGGATCTCCCCCATCCGCGCCGCATCCGGCACGCTCCGGCACCCCGCCGCCAGCGCCAGAGCCAAGGCCAGTGCCGGCGCCCGTGCCGGCCATCCGATCGTTTTCATCGCGTGCATGGAACCATCCCGTCGCTTGTACACCGTCCGAAGGTGCACGGAATCCCCGCAAAT
Source organism: Kiritimatiellia bacterium (assembly GCA_017445365.1). GTDB lineage: Bacteria > Verrucomicrobiota > Kiritimatiellia > CAIQIC01 > Lenti-01 > RGIG3480. Next base: position 12,447 of record JAFSUH010000037.1, read on the forward strand.
GCCAACACTTTTTTTGTACCGGGGCCCAGGGGCCGGGGCCGCCGGCGGTTCTGCAGGCCGCCCCGGAATCCGTCGGTTTTCCGTGGCGTCTCAGAAGTTTCCCACCCACATGGTCGCGCGGAAGCGCGCCCCTCCCGTGCGCTCTCCACGGGGGGGAACGTGTTTCGGTGCGTCCGCCGTTTCCCGCCGACGGTGGAATTCCGTCCTGTCTCCTTCCGGGGTTTCCGGGGTGCCTTCGGGCTGGCGTCGGTCCGGAAAATGCGCTACACCCTGCCACGTGACGATCCAGATGCCCATCCCTGCCCGCTTCCGCCGCCTGCTGGCCGCGGCGGCGTTGTCGTTGCTGGGGGCCGCCATGGTGCGGCCCCCGGATGCCGCCGCGCGGACCGCCACGATCACGATCCTCTGCACCGCCGATCTCCACGGCTGCATCCACGACACCCCGGGCCGCTACCTCGAACACAACACCGGCTCCCTCCTGCGCCTCGCCACGCTCGTGCGCCAGATCCGGGCCGCGACCCCGGACCTCCTGCTGCTCGACGCCGGGGACGTCTTCCAGGGCACCGCCGAGAGCCTCCTTTCCGGCGGCGAAGCGATGGCCGTGCCCATGAACGCGCTTGGGTACGACGCGGTCGCCCTCGGCAACCACGAATTCGACTGGGGCGTCGCCGAGGCGGGCCGCCTGGTTTCGCTGTTCGACGCGCCGGTGCTCGCGGCGAATCTCCTGCGGGCCCCGGGGGCGCCGGCCGCCTTCGCGCGCGTGCGGCCATGGACGGTCAAGACCGTCGACGGCGTGCGGGTCGGCATCGTCGGCCTCACCAACCCCAATCTCAACCGGTGGTTCCGCGACATGGCCCCCGCCGGACTGCGCGCCGGCGACTCCCGCAGCGCCCTCGAACGCTGCCTGCCCGACCTCCGCCGCGAGAACCCGCAGGTGCTCGTCCTGCTCGCCCACCAGAGCCTCCAGGCGAAGGACGACGACGCGAACGAAATCCACGCGATCGGCACCCGCTTCGGCGAATTCGACCTGATTCTCGGCGGCCACGTCCACCACGTCGTGCGGGGGGCGCGCGCCGGGCTCGCCGACTACGCCCAGGCCGGCAGCGGCGCCACGGGCCTCCTCCGCGCCGACCTCGACTACGACACCGTCTCCCGCCGCGTCACCGCCAAGCGCTTCGAGTGGATCCCCGTCACCCCCGCCGTGCCCGAGGACCCGGACCTGCGCGCCGCCGTCGCCCCCTTCCTCGACCGCGCCGACCGCGCGATGGAGGCCGTACTCGGCCGTACCGCCGGCCCGCTGACCGCCTCGCTGGCCGCGCCCGGACTTTCCCCCGTCCAACAGCTCTTCTGCCGCGCCATCGCGGACGCGACGGGGGCCGACGTCGTGCTCCACGGCGTCTTTTCCGCCGCCTCCGTTCCCGCCGGACCGGTGACCGGCGCCGACCTCTGGCGCCTGGTCCCCTACGAGAACACCATCGGCACGGCCGAACTGACCCTCGCCGAAATCCGCGAAATCCTGGAAGAAGCGACCCCGTTCCTCGGCACCGTCCGCGCCATCGGCACCTGGGGACTCTCCTACGAAATCCACGCCTACGCCCCGCCCGGCGACCGCATCCGCAACCTGCGCGGGGCGGACGGAAAAGCCATCAACGGGCGCCGGCGCCTCCGGGTCGCCTTCAACAGCTACCATCTCGCGGGCGGCGGCGGACGCTTTCCCCGGCTGGCGGAACTCGCCGCGCAGCCGCACGCCCGCCTGGCGATGCACCCCGTCGCGATGCGCGACCTCGTGGCGGCCTACATCCGCGCGCAGCGCGTTCTCGACATCCCCGCCGGAACCGGCGTGGACGTCATCCGCACCGAGAGGCCCAAATGGAAGCGCAAGGCCGCGGCGGACTCCCCGTGACGGGGGGGGCGCGGCAATCGCGCGCGCAATCGGGTTGTGTTCCGTGGGGGGAAGGGGTATGGTCGGGACGTTCTTTGACAGCCGGGGCTCCGGGCGCCGGTCGCCGGCGGGACGCGCAAGCGCCGCCGCCGGAGGAAAGTCCGGACTCCGCAGGGCTGGGCGCCCGCGCCGGGAGGTGCGGGATCCCGGTGGAAAACGCCGGGAAAGGAAAGTGCCACAGAAACGATACCGCCCCGGTGCCGCAAGGCGCCGGAGCAAGGGTGAAACGGCGGTGCAAGAGACCACCGTGCGGAGGCCGAGAGGTCCCGCGCAAGGCAAACCCCGCCCGGAGCAAGGCCAAATAGGGACCCGAAACGGAGCGGCCCGTTCCGTCCGCCGCAAGGCGGGGCGGGTCCGGGTTGGCCGCTCAGACAAATGACCGGGCCGCGCCGCGAGGCACGGCGACAGAATCCGGCTTATTCGCACGGAGTCCCGGCTGTCGGAGAACGCTTGCTTACCGATGCGAACGCACACGACAAGATGGAACTGAACGGCATCCAGGCGGGCCGCGCGGCCCTGGCGCTGGGCGCGGTGCTCGCGGCCGCGC
>JAFSUH010000038.1 GCA_017445365.1 Kiritimatiellia bacterium
CGTGCCGCGCCAAAAACCGTGTCAAGCAAAAATGGCGCTTGGCGTGGATGGCGCGCACCACCCCGTCCGCGAACCCGGCCGGGACGGCGAGCGCGGGCAACGCCCGCAACGCGGCGACCAAGTCCTCCGCCCCGGCGAGCGGGTCGCCGCCGTTCCACGTTTCCGGTTCCCCCTTGCCCAACGCGTCGAGAAGCCCGCGGAACGGCGCGAGCGCGGGGTCGTCGCGCACGCATTGGGCACGTTCTCCGCTAGCGTGTTTCACGGAACGTCTCCCGCAAAAAGCCCAGCGCCGTGAACACGCGCGATTTGACCGTGCCCACCGGAATCGAAAGGATGTCGGCGATTTCCGCGTACGGAAGCCCCTGCATCACCGAAAGGACCAGCACTTCCTTGAGGCGCGGCGGCAGTCCGTCGAGCGCGGCAAGCAAATCCATTCGCCGACGCGCCTCCTCCATTCCGCCGTCGGAAACGGCCGGGATTTCGCGCGCGAGCCGTTCCGCGAAAGCACCGCGGCGGCGCTCGGCGCGGCAGAGGTCGAGGAAGACGCGGCGGGCGACGGTGTAGAGGAAGGTCGTGAAGCGGGCGGTCGGCCGGTACCGCGCCCGGGCGCCCCAGAGCTTGAGGAAGGTCTCCTGCGCCAAGTCCTCCGCGGCGTCCGCGGCGCCCATGCGCGCGAAAAAGTTGACGAGGTCGCGCGCGTGCCGGTCCACCAGGAGCGCGAAGCTCCTTTCGTCGCCCGCGCCCGCGGCCGCCATGAGCGCGCAATCGTCCGCGGCGAAATCGGGCGGACGGGGCGTCACGGCTCCTCCGCGACGGCGCCGGGGGAGGCGATTTCGCCGGTCTTCGCCTTCTTGAGGTACGCCGCGACGAACGGGTCGAGCGCGCCGTCGAGCACGGCCTGCACGTTCCCGCTCTCGCAACCGGTGCGGTGATCCTTCGCCATCGTGTAGGGCTGCAGGACGTACGAGCGGATCTGGTTGCCCCAGCCGATGGAGCCCTTTTCGCCGTAGAAGCGGTCCAGCGCGGCGCGCTTTTTGTCCTGCTCCAACTCGTAGATTTTCGCCTTGAGCATCTTCATCGCGCGGTTGCGGTTGGCGTGCTGCGAGCGCTCCGCCTGGCAGGCGACGACGATGCCGGTGGGGATGTGGGTGATGCGGATGGCGCTGTCGGTCTTGTTGACGTGCTGGCCGCCCGCGCCGGAAGAGCGGTACGTGTCGATTTTCAGGTCGCTCTCCTTCACCTCGACTTCCACGTCGTCGTCGAGTTCCGCAACCACGTCGAGCGCGGCGAAGGTCGTGTGGCGGCGCTTGGCCGCGTCGAAGGGGGAGATGCGCACGAGCCGGTGGACGCCGCGTTCGGCCTTGAGGTATCCGTAGGCGAAAGGCCCCGCGACGTAGAGGGTGACGGATTTCATCCCGGCCTCGTCGCCGGGCATCGCGTCGAGGATTTCGCACGTCCAGCCGCGCGACTGGCAGTAGCGCTCGTACATCCGCTGGAGCATCGCCACCCAGTCGCACGCCTCGGTCCCGCCCGCCCCGGCGTGGAGCGTCAGGTACGCGTTGGCGGCGTCGAAGCGGCCGGAAAGGAGGCTCTGGAGTTCGAACCGCTCCGAGGATTCCTCCGCGCGGGCGAGCGCGTCGGCGAGTTCGGCGCATTCGGGGGCGTCGTCGGCGACGCCTTCGTCCGCGAGCAGGTCGTGGAGGGCGCGGGCGTCTTCGATTTCGCGGGCGAGCGCGTCGAAGGGGGCGAGAACGGCCTCGACGGCGTTCTTGCGGGCGATGTGGGCCTGCGCGGAAGCGGGGTCGTCCCAGAAGGACGGGGCGGACATGGCGTCGGACAGGCGGGAGAGTTCGTCGCGGCGGGAGGCTACGTCAAAGATAGCCTCTCATTCCTTCGAGGCGGGATTCGAGCGCCTCTAGACGCGTGGAAAGTTCGGCAAGCATCGGGAAAGGAGGTGGAGGGGAAAGGAAAACGGGAAAACGACCCCGCGTTTATAGCCCGCTTCCCTCCCGCGCGCAAGGGGGCGGCAAGGCGCTGGCCGACGCGCCATGGTGGCCGGAGGCGGCGCCTTGCGGGGCTTGCATTCCGGCGGGGCGGGGCGTCCCCGCCGGACCGTTTTGCCAAACATCGGCAAAATCAAGGGAAATCTGCCAAACATTGGCAAAACGGAAAGCCGCCGCCGCCCGCGTTTGCCAAAGACCGGCAAACGTGCCAAAGTGCCGCCATGAAACGCTTTTTCCTTTTTCTCCTGGCCGCGTGCCTCGTTGCCGGGGCCGTTTCCGCCGCGCCGCAGGCCCCGAAGCCGCGCCGCCGGAAGGCCCCGCCCGCCGACACGCTCTCCCCCGTCCGCCGCGTGCGCGACGCCCTCGCCGGACTCGGATTTTCCTTCGTCCCGGACGAAGGCAACGAAAACGTCCTCTCGCTCGCCTTCCGCGAAGACGGCCTCTTCCGCGGGCACGTCCGCTTCCGCCTCGCGTACCACCCGGACAAGGACCTCCTGCAGGCCCAGGGCATCCTCTCCGACGAGGACCTCGTTGCCGGGAACGTCCCGCGCGCGTTTGCATTCGCCGCGGAACGGCAGAAGGCGACCTTTTTCCCGAAAATCATCGTGGACACGGACGTTCCGGGCGGCGCGCTCGTCACCGAATGGAGCTGGCAACCGCTGGAGGGCCTCTCGGACAAGGCGCTCGAATTGAATCTCGCGGTTTTCGTCTCGGCCTCGTTCGGCGTCATCCGCGAAGCCATCGAGGAGGACATCTACCCGTCTTCGCTCGCCGTTCCCGGCACGGAAGAAGACGAAGACGACCTCGCCGACTCCCTCGAAGCGGTTTTCCGGTGAACGCCCCCTTCCGCCCGCGGGCCTTCCGCCACCACCTCTTCGACGTGGATTCGACCCTGCTCGACACCCGCGGGGCGGGCCGCGCGGCTTTCGCCGGAATCTACCGCGCGTTGACGGGCATCGACGACGACTTGCGCGACATCCCCTTCGCGGGCAATTCGGACGCGGCGGTGTCGGCCCTGCTCTGCGCGCGGCTCGCGGCGGCGGGCCACCCCGTCCCGCCCCTGCGCGAAACCATCTCGCGCGATTTGGGGCCGCTTTTGGAAAAACGGCTCGCGGAAAAGCCGCCGGTGCGGGTGCCGGGTGCCTTGGCCTACGTCGAAGGCCTCGCCGCGCACGGCGCCTTCCCGGGCCTCATCACCGGCAACACGCGGAAGAGCGCGTTCGCCAAGGTGGCCGCCGCGGGATTCGCGGGAACGCTGTTTTCTTTCGGCGGATACGGCGACTTCCACGAAGTGCGCCGCGACATCGTTTTCTCCGCGTTGGCAAGCGCGCGGGCGGCCCATCCCGATGGTCCCCCGCCCTCCCGGGAAACCGCCGTCGTGTACGGCGACACGGAAAAAGACGTCGCGGCCGCGCGGGAAGCGGGCTTGCGGTGCGTGGGCATCGCGGCGGGCCGAACCAGCCGGGAAGACCTCCTCGCCGCCGGAGCGGACTGGGCCTTCGACGACTTCCGCCCGCTCGCGGAGCTGCTCGCCACGGAGTGACCGCCCTCACCCCCGCCCGCGGCGGCGGAGGACGAGGCAAACGAGGAGGCAAAGGAGGAGGATGGCCACCCCCGTCGCGAGTTCCACCGCGACGGGGCGCAGGTTCGCCGGGCTCGTCAGGGCCTGCACCACGGAGAGCTTTTCCCAGCGCGGGAAAAGCGGGGCGATCTGGAAGGGCCGGTCCGAAAAGGGCCACAGCAACGGGATGCCGACGGGCGGACGGGCGTCTTCGGTGAGAAGGTCGAGGAGGAGGTGCGAGAAGACGATGGCCGCCACGGCGGGCGGGCGGAGGCGCGTCCGGCGCAACGCCCGGGCCGCCACCGCCGACGCGACCGCGCAGAACGCAAGCGAATGCGTGAAAAGCTGGTGGTAGCGGTTGAGTTCGCCGACGAGCAGGCCCGGGAGGTAATCCCAATCCGGCAGGCACGCCAAAAACGCCGCGACGGCCAAAAGCCGAAGCGTCTCCCGCCGCGGGAGGCGGTCGGCGGCGTCGGGTTCGGGGAGTGTTTCGCGCATGCCGCAAGCCTACCCGCCTCCCCTCCCCCGCCGCAAGGGGGCGGGTGGGAATTTGTGCTTGGGTGCTTGGCAGGCGTTGCCTGCCGGGACCGCGGATGAGGCGACAGCGTCCCCGCCGTCGCATCATCCCCGCAGAGAATCTTTCCGACAGGATTTGCAGGATGGACGGGATTTTTGGAAATGCGGCTTCCAGCCGCGTGGCTGTGGGGGAAAAAGCCTCGCGCGAAGGATATGAAGAGGGGGGACATTGAAAACCATTGAACCCGCTTCGCGGGCATTGAAAAAGGGATAGAAGCCACAAAGGACGCAAGGAACGCAAAGAATGATCCGCGGAGACACACTTTCGGAGGTGGGGCGTCCCGCAGCGCCATGAAACCCTGCAAAAGTTTCCTACAGAGAGAGTTTTCGGACAGGATTTACGGGATGGACAGGATTTTTCGGAGGTGCGGCATCTTGCCGCGCTGCTTTGCGATTGCCCGGGCAAGCCCGATTGGCATTGCGTCCGGTGCGGCGAAGCCCCACGAAGCAAGCTTCGCGGGGACCCCATCCCCGCCGCGCCAGAAAAAAGAAAGGCTCTGTTGGAGAAAAGTGTTGATGGACAAGCGAAATAGCATGGAAATCGGCCGATTTCAGCCGTTTTGGCCATCTTTCCTCACCCCGCACATCCCCATGTTTCCTTGGGATTTGAGAGATATCAATACTATTCTCCAACACAGCCAAAAGAAAAGTTTCCCGCGGAGATGCAGGAGTCACGGAGAGTTTTTGGACAGGATGGACGGGATTGGGGGCAGGGACGCTTTGAAGCGTCCCTGCCATCCTTTCCCTATTCATTGCGGCAGCGACACGCCCACGCGGAAGAAGCGGTAGCCATCGGCTTCGGGTGCGGGATTTCCCGTCACGTCGGCCCAGTCCGCATCCAGCAGGTCCTTCTTCGCTTCCACGGTGTACGCGCGGCCTTCCACGCCGTC
>JAFSUH010000039.1 GCA_017445365.1 Kiritimatiellia bacterium
CCGCCCCCTTCCGACGGGAGGTGCGACTTTCCCGTTACGCCCCGGTGGATGGAACGCGGGAGAGAAGCGGGAGGAGGGAATCACGCCCCCCGCTTCGCGGACATTGAAAGGCGGGAGGGAAGCGGATGGACTGTCGGAGCGCGGGCGGCCCGCCCGCGATTCCCCTTCCACTCCCCGCCCGCAGGGCGGCACCGCACTTCGTCCTTCTTCCTTCGTCCTTCTTACTTGCGCCCGAAGGGCGCCCCGAGTTTTCCTCGGGCGGATTGGGACGGGGCTGGCCTGGCGTTTTCCTTGCGCGAGGGCGCGGCAGGACACCACCCACCTCTCTCTTCCCAGCCGCCGCCCTTGTGTTCGGTCGGGGCACCGCGGTCAGCGCATGTACATTCCACCTATCAAAAGAAAATTCCACCCCACGCCAAGAAGCGACGCCAGTAGCAAACACACCCAAAGCAAAACCTTTTTCAGGGTTTTGGCCAGCAGCAACTGGCGGACACACCACCCCAGAAAAAGCACCGGACACACATGCGGGAACACGGCCAGCCACCAGGCGACATCGCTGGACACATGTACACGGAAAATCAAAAGCAACCAAAGAACCGGATAGGCAAAGAAAAACAAAACCAATGCGCCATATCCCAGCAATGTTTTTCCTGTTGGGCTCATGGCGTTTCTCCTTCGGTTTTGTCCAGTGGAGGCTCTTCCTGCGGACTTTCCTGCAGGATTTCGTCGACAACGTAGCGGTCGCTCATGGCTTGCAGGCCGCGGGAAGGGTCGGCGAAGAAGGCGTAGGTGCGCGAGTTGTAGAAGCGGTCGAGGGCTTCCTCTTCGCCGATGCCCAGTTCCTCCGCCAGCATCAGCACGATGCGGCTTTGCTTGCGCCAGCGGACGGAATCCCTCATGGCGTCCCCGGCTCCAGGGCAAGGGCCTCGACGAAGCACAGGCAACGGTCGAGGGCTTCCTGCCCGACGATGCACAGCTGGTGGTTGACGGCCTTGTAGCGCAACTGCCCGAGAGCCTGTTCGGCGGTGATGATGCCCATGGTGTAGTCCTCGACGGTATCGATGACGTTGTCGTTCGCGACGCCCCCTTCCACGATGTCGTACCCCTTCCAGACGTCCTCCCCCGCCCGGCACGCCACGACGAAATCGAGCCACGCGAGGTCGTATTCCCCGAAACGCAGCCACCGGAACCGTCGCGCCGCATCGTCGTCGAAGCGGTAGACGTTCAGCCGCGCGGTCCCGTCACGCGCCTTGCGTTCGGCGACGAGCCGCGCCCAGCGTTCGGCCTGGGCGCGCAATTCCGTGAGGTAGAAGCCGCGTCCGAAGTCGAGGTTGCGCCGACCCCGTGCCGCCTCCGGCCTGTCGACGACGGTCCACGAGCCGTGGTAGAGCGTCCTCACGGGCGAGCTTCCCAGTTTTTGAGAGTTTCGGCGATGTCCTCGGCCACGTAGTCGAGGCTTTGCGTGTGCAGAAGGTCGTAGTGGCGCAGGAGGCGCCGCCGGATCAAGCCCTGGCGTTTCAGGCGGCGGTACATTTCCCGGGGCGGGATGCCCAGGCACTTCGCTCCGCTCTCCAGCGCCATCGTGGCGAAGTGGATGCGGTCGAAGGACGGATTTCTGCTGTAGACTCTTGCAGGCATGTGCTTGTGATCTCGTTGCCATTCTCGCCCGTTACCCCCCCCCTCGCAAGTCCAAATTTTCGGGAACTAAGGGGCCGTCTATGTTCTCCGGTGGCCCTGCTGGCGTGGGGTGTCGCATGCTTCCCGCGGCGGCGCCGCTGGCATCGGGTGGCGGCGGGTATCTTCGTGGTGGTGGCCATCGCGGCATGTGGCGTGCTGGCGGGCTCCCTTCCCGCCAAGCAGATGCGCATCCTGTCCGCCTGGCTGGCCATCCACGAGGACGAACTGTATGCCGCATGGAACCGCGCCGTCCGCGGCGAAGCCCCCGGCAAAATCCAACCGCTGGCGTGAGAGAATCGACATGAGAATCGAAAACGGCATCTGCTTCCCCGACACCGGACGGCGACCATTGCTGAAGGTTGTCGCTTGCCGGGCATTGGAGCCCCCCCGCCTGCGCATCCGTTTCGGCACCGGGGAAGTCCGCGACGCCGATCTCACCCCCCTCCTTGCCCTCCCGGCCTTCGCGGCACTGGCCGACGAGCGGGCCTTCCATTCCTTTACCCTGGACCACGGCATCGTGAGTTGGCTTGACGGCGACCTCGACATCGCCCCCGAATGGCTTTTCGACCACGGAGAAACCGTGGCGGAAAATGCCGCCGACCTCACCTGAGCCCCCCAAAAAAAGGACGTCCATGTCACCCGGCATGGGAGGGACTTCCTTTCGTGGGAAAAAGGTCAGAGGAAACGTTTGGCCGGAACGGATGCATCTTCAATGGTTTGGATGGGAGTGGACGCCTTGTTTGCTTTGCATGATTTTTGTGCGAATCACGTCCATCAATGCGAGCAGATTTCCGAATCCCAACATGAGCGCGTACGAGACGAGAATGGCACCGCCGCCCCAAAGGGCTATCTTTTTCGGATCGTGCAACCAACCGGAACCACTGGAAAAGGACGCCACAGCATTCGGGCCTGGCCCCTTGTTCGCAGGAAGATTTCTCCAACCAATTGAACACAAATGAAGAACAAGCGAAAAAATCTTTGCATGGTGCGCCGCCCCAACCGGGCGGCGACCGGGAAACGGATGGGAAAGCGGGTGGAGGGTGGGGCGCGGGCGTCCCGTCCGCGACGATTCCGGGAAGCGAAAACCAGCCGAAAACCACCTGTTTTCCATAATCTACAATCCCGCGGCGCGGCAGCAAGCCGCACCTCCGGAAGTCACGCGATGCTTGTTCAGAAGGTCCTGCGCCACTTCCGGGGGTGCGGCATCCTGCCGCGCCCAAGCGGATGGATAGAAGAATGTCTCACGCAAAGTCCGCCAAGTCCGCCAAGTGTACGGGCGGGAAGCGGGGGGCGGGAATCCACAAGAATGTCCCGAATGCCGCCGAGAATCCCCGGATGGCTGGGAGACGGGAGGGATGTCTACATTGAAAACCAAGAAAACCGCTTCGCGGACAGGAACGCTTGGAGAGCGAATGGGGGGAGACCACTGGGACAACTCGGGACACTCCTTCAAGGTACGCAGTCCAAACCGGAGGGCGGAAACAGAGGATAATCCACCCTTGCATAAACACTTGAATACATGTATATTCCACATGGATTCAAATGAAAGGATGTGGTCTACACATGTCAAATCTAACAATCTCACTTGACGAGAAAACCAAGGAAAGGTTCACCCGCTTCTGCGATGACGTGGGACTTTCCGCGTCCTCTGTCATCAACGTGTACATCAACACCGTTGTGCGCGAGAACCGCATCCCCTTCATCATCGAAGGACCACGCCGCCCCAATGCCGAGACGGTGGCCGCCATGCGTGAAGGCGAGCGAATCGCCGCCGACCCCGACGCACCCACCTACACCGACCTTGACCAGCTCTGGCGGGACTTGGCCGAATGACCCTTGCCGTCCGCCACACTTCCGCCTTCAAGCGCGATTACAAGCGCCTTCTCAAGCGCGGATTCCCCCTCGCCAAGCTGCATGCCGTCGTCGCCAAGCTCCGCAACGGAGAGGAACTGGCCCCTGCCAACCGCGACCATGCCCTTTCCGGCGTCTGGTCAGCCCACCGCGAATGCCATATCGCCCCCGAATGGCTGCTCATCTACAAAATCCACGCTGACGTCCTCATTCTCGAACTCACCCGCTCCGGCTCCCATTCCGACCTGTTCGGGAACTAGCGCTCCCTCTGGAGGGGTGATTTGTGGTCTGGCCCCTTCTCCCTGCCGTCATGGACAAATCCCCTCCAGGCCCCCGCGCCCGTCTCAGGGGAGGATCGCGTGCCACAGGGCGTCCGCACCGAGTTGCAGGAGGGCATTGCCCGGAGGGGGGGCGTGCCGTTCGCCGCCGATTTCCGCGGCGCGGGCGTAGCGCGGGTCGTCGGGATCGGGCAGGGAACGGGCGTCATTCGGCGCGGCCGGGTCCGGGAGGGGGACGGGATCGGGGCAGGCGGTCCAGCGGCCGCCGGCTTCCTGGCGGAAAATTCCGATGCGCACCGGCGGATCGTCCACCGAATACAGCACCCGGTGGGGAACCCCGTCCGACTGGTACTGGCCGATGCACACCCCTTCCCTCCCATCCAACGCCGCCCGCAAATCCGGCGACAGCGCTTCGAACGCCTTTCCCCGCAAAACGAAAAAGTCGACATCGCCCTCTCCGGGGACCTCGCCTCCTCCGAGCCCACAAAGGAAATCTTCCGCCACTTGGCGCATCACCTTGATGTCCCCGAGATCAAAGGACGACCACTCGAAAGGAGCCTTTGCCTCCCCGTCCGCCAACGCGGCAACCGCTGCGGCAATCCAAACCAACAAAAACAATCTTTTCATTCTTTCGCCTCTCCTTCCGTTTCCCACCCCCCTACCACGCCCGCGTCCCCTTTGTCAAACCCGCCCGCGATGCCCCTTCCACTCCCCGCCCGCAGGGCGGCACCGCACTTCGTCCTTCTTACTTGCGCCCGCAGGGCGCCCCAGG
>JAFSUH010000040.1 GCA_017445365.1 Kiritimatiellia bacterium
GCGGTGCAACGGACGGTGGACCTTTCGGGATGGACCAACGTGTTCGTCCGCCTCGTCCAAACGACCAACGCGACCTCCTCGGCGCGGTACGTGGACGAAATCGCCGTCACCGCGCGCGAAGGGACCGAAGTCTTCGCGGCGGCCGCCGCGTCGTCCCCGTACGCGCTCTCGGGGCTGGGAAGCGGCGAGACGTGGTTCGTCCGCGCCGCGGCGGCCAACGCGAGCGCGACGAGCGCGTGGAGCGCCGTCGCGAGCGGCACGACGCGCACGGGGACCATGACGGACTACGAGCGCTGGGCCGCCGCCGCGGGCATCGCGGACCTTTGGGGGACCAACGCGGAGGGGATGGCGTACGCGGAAGAATACCTCCGCTGGACCAACGGCTTGGAGACCCTGCACGCGGCGACGGGCGACGGCGCGTACGAAGTGCTCGTTCCCACCAACGGGCACGGCATCGCGGTGGACATCGAAGTCGCCGGGGAACTGTGCGGAACGAACGTCTGGCGCGCCCCGACGGCGGACGAACTTTCGCCCGCGGGCGACAACCGCTACGGCGTCCACCCGACCAACGACCCCGCCGCCCTCTTCCTCCGCCTCCGCCTCTCCCCGGCGGAGTAGTCCCGCCTCCGCGGGCGCACGCGCCGGGGAAACCCTCCCGCCGCAGGAGGGGTCCCAACAAGCCGCGACTGCATTTTGCGCGTGCAGGGCGGACGCGGCACCCGGCGCTTTTGCGCGCCGTGAATCGCGCCGCGGAAGAAGCGAAGGAGGCGGCGGGAAACCGCGACGGGTCCGCCTTCGCGGAAGCGCTTTCGAACGGGCGGCGCGCGCAAAAGGCCTACGGGGTGGAAGACCGCCGGATGCGCGAATTGCCCGAAATGCTTGCCAACGCCCCGGGCACGTTCGCGGCCAAGATTTCCGGTAGCGGCTTGGGCCTTGGCACCGCCCCCGCCGACTTCCCCTGCCCCGCCCTCCGCCTCGCCGTCCCGCAGGACGGGGGCCGCGTCGAATCCCGCCCCGTTCAATAGCCCAAGGAGGTGTGGCAGCCAACGACCGCGGCCAGCATGTCGTGGTCGCAGGCGAAGAAAAGCACCGGGGTTGGGGGGACTTCCCCGTCCGCTTCCCCGCGCGACGCGGCATCGTTCCATTCCCATGCCGCGTCCCGATTCGCGACGTACCAGTCGCGACCGTCCGAGCGGCCCCGAGGCCGGAGATTGGGCGCTCCGAGGAGGTCCAGCACCTGCCGGAATCCCGGGACGGGATGAGAAGGCAGCCAACACTCCCGGCGGCGGAGGAGTTTCCGGCGGGAAGCGTCGCCGGGATACGCCTCCAACGTGCGGAGGTCTTCTTTCCTCGCGCCCGGCGCGGAACGCACCGCTTCGGCGGCCGCGCGGACTTCCACCGGCCATTGGGAAAAGGGCGGCATCTCCACGACTTCATGCTGCCGCATGGCGGCAAGCCAGAAGAGCCCCGACACCAACGCCGCGACGGAAAGCGCCATGCCCCATGCAAGGCGGCGCGCCAAAGCCCGGAAATCCCGGTGGGCCCTTGGGCGCGGAGGCACCTTGCCCGAAAGCCTTCCCCGGCGACGGGCGGCATCGCGTCCGTTCGAGGGCGGGAGGGTTCGCTCGGCGCTTGCATGCAAGCGTTTTTCCCTTTTCGGGGCCGTTTGGCAAGGAGGGCGAGCCCTTTCCGGCGGCCGTGCCCCGATTTTGCCAATGTTCGGCAAAATCGGGCCCATTTTGCCAAACATTGGCAATCACGTCGGAAAGGAGTTTGCAAGGGCCGTCCTCCTTCCGGGAATGGGATTCCCTTCCGGCGGGAGATTCCGGTCCGCGCCCGGCAAAAAAAACGGCCCGCTCGGAAACGAGCGGGCCGGTTGGCGGCGTGCGGCGTTGCCTACGGAACGGCGGGCGTGCCGACGCAGTAGAAGCCCATGGCGGGGAGCGGGACGGGCGAGATGGTGTACGTCGCATCCGCGTTGGTCGTGACGGAGCCCTCGTAGGGCAACCATTCGTATCCGCTGCCCAGGCCGACGGCCCACCAGACGTTGCCGGAGACTTCTTCCGGGTAATCCTCGCCCGCGAGCGTCACCGTCCCCGCCGCCGGATCGACGGCGATGAAGGTGGTCCGCGGCGCGTGGTCCGGCCCGGGTTCTTCCCCGCCGGTGACCACGACATCGCTCGTGCCTTCGACCGTGTTCCAGTTGCCGGTGTCTTCGGGCGTGTACGTCCAGGCGAACGGGAAGGTACCTTCGGCGGTGAAGACCGTCTCCGGCGCATCCCACGCGAAGCCGTCCGGCAACGCGACATCGGCCAAGGTCTGCCCGACGGTCGCCGTCAGATTGGTCGGAGATTCGATTTCCGGCGTGGCCTTGGCAACGATGACGGTCACGTATCCGTCGGCGGTGTTGTACCGCTCCGGATCGGGATTGTAGTGCGCCGCGAAGTCGTTCGTGCCGACGGGGAGGGCCAAGCTTGCATCGAGCGCCCACGTGTAGCCGTCCGGCAGGGCGACATCGCCGAGGGTCCGTCCGTAAACGGATTCGAACGGTCCGATCGGCCGGAAAACGAGCGTGCCCTTGGACACGGTGACGGTGAGGCTTCCGGTCACGCTGTTCCAGTTCGCGGGGTCGGGGTCGTAGACGGCGGCAAACTCTTGTTCGCCGACATCCGCGAGTTGCGTGGTGGCATCCACCCATGCGTAGGTTTCGGGCAGGGCGACGTCCGCAAGCGTTTCGCCCACGTATCCGCCCAGCGGCCCGTACGCGACGAATTCGGGCGTTCCCTTGGCGACGGAAACCGCGACCGAAACGCTTGTCGTCCCGCCGGCCGCACCGGTGGCGGAGCAGGTGAAGACGATTTCGCCCGCGGCCGCCGGCGTGTAGGAAATCTTCCCGGCGGTTTCGTCGTAGACGAAGTCGGTGAACGCCTCGCCGTTGGCGGTGGCGGAAATCGCTTAGGAGGCGGCATCGGAGATGGTCAAGGCCAAGTTCGTCGCGGTGCCGCAGACGGCGTTGGTCTCGTTCCCGAAGACGATGCCGCTCGCCAGCTCGATCTTCAGGTACTGGACGATCGCGCCGTCGTCGTACATGTTGCTCCCGTCGCCGGTGGTGAGGTTGACCCAGATGCCGTCGGAGAGGATTTCCCCGCCGGTCTTGGTCCAGACGATGTCCTCGGCGACGGTGGCGGCGAGGTTGCGCGCGGTGTACGTCCGGTTGGAGGAAATGCCGAGCAACGCGGCCACTTCCGGGGTGATCGCGTAGGTCTCGCTCGCCGCGTAGTGGCTGTCGCCGCCGTTCATGAAGCGCGCGAAGGCGAGAACGGCGTCCTTGCCCTTGTCGGCGGCACCGGCTTCCTCGTACTTGGCGACGGCGAAGATGGAGTTGTTGTCGTAGGTTCCTCCGTCGTCATCGACGACATACCCGCGGCGCCCCAGATAGTACTGGTTGGAGGAGCGCAACGCGGGCGAGCGCAGGCGCGCGGCGTTGACCCGGCCGTACCACTGGGCCATGTAGCGGGATTCCTCTTCCGGCTCGTCGGCCCCCGTTGCCCAGACGCTGCTGGGCGGCTCGTCCCAGATGCGCAGCTGGTTCCAGCTCTTGAAGTGCGGGACGAGCTTGCCGAAGTTCAATTCGTGGTAGATGAACCCGGAGAGAACCGTCCCGTCGGCCTTCCAGCCTTCCTCCTTGCCGGTGGTGTCCACGCCGCGGAGCGGGACGATGCCCTGTTCCTGGCCGTTGAACATCATCGGCAACCCCATGAAGGTGGCGTTGACCGCATGGCGGGAGGCGGTGACCCACGGGTCGTCGTAGGGCATGATTTCGTCGTGGCTGGTCTGGTTCAGCAGGACCGCCCCGCCGTTGTAGAGGCTCTTGCGGCTTTCGACGACGCTTTGCAGGGCCGCCGGGCTGCCCGCGGAGGTGGACTGGAAGACGAAGTTTTCGTTGAGGATGTCGAAGTGGCGGTTCGAGCGGTAGCTGACCACGCCGCCGTCGAGGCTTTCGGCCATGAACATGAAGTTCCACTTCTTGGAGCGCGCGCGGTTGATGCAGTACTCCCAGAACTGCGGCGGCAGGCCCTGGCCGAAGTCGCAACGCAACCCGTCGATGCCGTAGTCGTCGTAGGCCGCGCCGTTTTCATCGACTTCGCCGAGCTTGTCGTTGGCGAAGGTGTGGCCGGTCTTGTCGAGCCAGAACTCGACGTAGCCGCCCATGTACTCCCACAGTTCCGCCGTCGCGTACCCCTCGTTGGTCATGCACGACCAGTCGAACCAGTCGCTCTCGTTGAGGTAGTTGCCGTTGTCGTCGGGGTTGTGCTCGACGAGGGCGGCGTAGCGACCGTAGAACAATTCCGCGGTGTCGCCCCACTTGCCGAAGTCGCCGCGGTCGGGGGCGGTGGCCACGTCGTGGTCGGTCGTCGACCAGAAGAAGGACGCCGGCTCGCCGTAGTTCTGCCAATACGCGTACCAGTTCGGCCGGACATGCCCGATGGGGGTGTCCGCGGTGATGGTCTGCGTCTGGCCGTTCTTGTCCGTGTAGGTGGTGATGCCCTTCGCGGCGAGCATCGCCACGCCGCGTTCGCCGAGGACCGCGTCCCAGCTGGTGTGGTTGAAGACGCCGTCGAGCATGATGTTGACGGTCCCGACGTAGCCGCGGTTGGTGAGCGACGCGCAGTACCCGAGGTCGCAGGCGGCAACGAAATCGTGGAATTCCTGAAGGGCGGACGCTTCGGTTTCGTCGGCACCGAACCAGCGGGCGACGGCGAAGTAGTCCTTCGCGGCGTACGGCGAGCCGGGACCTTCGTCGAAGTCGATGCCGCTTTCGGTGGCCGGGTGGATGGGCTGGAACCAGAGGCAGTTGGCGCCGAGCTTGTTGAGGTAGTCAAGGGAAAACTCGTCGAAGGTGTCCTGGTTTTCCGGCGCCGGATTGATGAGGTCGGCGAAGGTCGAGCGGCCGGACCGCGTCGCGTTGGTGGCCTTGACGGTCAGGGCGTTCAATTCGTAGACGTTCTGCGAGAGAACCTTCTTCGGGGAGATGACGACCGCATGGTCGCGGATGCCGCTGCCGCTTTCGGAGTAGTAGTGCCAGGTGTCGGTCGCGCTCGCCTTGTAGCGCGCGGTCAGCCGGTAGGCACCGGTCTTCTCAGCGGGGATGGTGATGGTGTAGCCCACTCCGGCCGTCGCCGTCATCGCCTGCGCCTGGTAGTACCCGTTGGTGACATCCACCGTGTAGAGGTCGCCGTTGGGCGGGAAGATGGCGTCGGGGATGTTGTTGGCGTCGAGGTCCGCGTTCCAGAAATCGCGGCGGCCGACGTTGCTGAACAGTTCCACCGCGTACGGGTTTGCGACCGGCGGGTTGTACACGACCACGATCGACGGGGCTTCTTCCTCGCCCGCGGCGATGGCCGCTTCGTCGATGAAGAATTTGCTCGTCGTGTAGTCGGCATTGAGGCCGTTGACCGTCAGCTCGTTCGCTCCGGCCTGCCACATCGTGTAGTAGAACGTGTTGGAAGCGCTGCCCGTCCGGTAGTCGGCGAAGCGCCACGTGTCGTTGCCTTGCGCGTTTTTCGCGGCGATCTGGTATTCGACGTAGGTGTTCGCCCCGGCGAGCGCGTCGTCGGTGAGCGTGCACATCCACCAAACGGAATTGCCGTATTCGCTCGAATCCTCTTCCTCGTGGTCGCGCGTGAGGGGAAGGGCGGTGTAGTTGACAAGCGAGCGCGCCGTCGCGCGATAGGACTTCGCCGAAAGCCGCTTGGCCGAAGCCGTGACGGAGGCGGGGATGGCACCCGTCTTGATGTTGTAGCGCAACTCGACGTTGTCGGCCCAATCGACGCCGTCTTTCGTGTAGCCGATCTTGACCCAGAACTGGACGGCGTTGGTGCCCGCGAGAACGGTGTTGCCCGCGTGCCACATGAAGCCGGGTTCGCTGCCGGCTGCATCGCCGACGGGCATCGCGAAAAGGTGTTCGCAAGCGAGTGCCGCGGTGGCGTAGGTGGTGCTGCCCGCGCCGCTTGCGGCGGCGGCGAGGTAGGTGTCGTCGTGGTCGGTGTAGGTGACGCAGAAGTAGTACTCCACGTCGCCCGCGGTCGGCAGATCCGCCGCGTCCACGATGGCCTTCCAGTACTTGTTGTTGGCCAGCGACGTGCCGTTTTCAAAGGCAAGGGCGACTTCCTCGAACGCCGTTTCGCCGACGTAGCGCCAGAACAGGCTGCCGCCGGACATGTCGCCGGGGTTGCCGCCGTCGCCGGCGTCCTGGTTGCCGACGAAGAAGCACACCGCGTTGGAAAGCGCGGGGTAGCAAGGATTGCGCATTGTCGCATCGCTCCACGGCTCGTAGTTGCCGGGGTTGTGCCAGCAGTTGCCGAGGTTGTACACGCGTTCGCCGCACGTCACGGTGAACAGCGCGTCGGTTTCCGTGTCCACCGCATTGGTGAGGACGCACCCGTCGGCGCCGTCGGAAATGATGTAGGTCGGCGCGCATCCGTCGATGTCGGCTTCCACGTAGTAGGCAAGCGTGCCGCCCTCCGCGATGGCGGAAGTGTCGATGTCGGCTTTCCAGAACTTGAGGTATCCGGCGTTGTAGGCATCGCGCATTTCACTGCCCCAGACGAGGTCGTCTTCCACGAAGGCTCCCCCGTCGATGGAGTAGAAAATCTTCCCGCCGATCATGTTCGCGCCATCGGTGTCGGCTTGGTAGTTGCCGACGAAGACGGCGACGTTGGTGACGCCTTCGGTGAGAGCCAGCGGGTAGCGCATCGGAGTGGACCACGTTTCCGCGCCGGAGGGGTATTCCGCCGGGATGTGCCAAACGGTTGTCGCGAGCGGCAGAACGGGGGCTTCGCCAAGGGTGACCTCGAAGGGCGTTTCCTTGGCCTCGGCGAGCGTTGCGTATTTCACGCCGTCAAGCTGGTTGGTGGTGCCAAGATAGGTCGTATCCTTGTCGGAGAAGACCACTTCGATGGCGTACTGGATGCTGTCGCCCTCCGAAAGAGCGGAAATATCGATGTCGCACGCCCAGAACTTGTCGGACCCGTTCGCGGAGTTGTACGCAAGGGCGTGGGACACCCACGTGGCACCGTCGTCGGTCGAGGCGTACACCGTCCCCGTGGTCATGTTGCCTTCCGGCTCGTAGCTGCCCACTACGAGGAAGAGGTTGGTGGCGCCTTCGGCAGGCGCGAGGGGATAGCGCATCGTGGTTTCGTTCCACCCGGTGGGAACTTCCGCCGGCTGGTGCCAGCAGTTGCCGAATTCCGGCTCCACGACCGGCGCTTCGCCAATCGTGATTCCGTAGGCCGCGGCCTTCGCTTCCGCCAGCGTCTCGAACTTCGCGGTGCTGGTCTGGTTGGTGGTGCCGAGGTAGGTCGTGTCCTTGTCGGAGAACGCCACTTCGATGGCGTACTGGAGGGTGTCGCCTTCGACCAAGCCGGAGATGTCGAGGTTGCAGGACCAGTACTTGTTGCCGCCGTCCACGCCGGAATCGAACCCGAGGCCGTGGGCCGCCCACGTGACGCCGTCGTCGAGCGAAACGTACACGGTGCCGGTCGTCATGTTGCCTTCCGGCTGGTAGCTACCCACCACGAGGAAGAGGTTGGTGGCGCCTTCGGCGGGCGCGAGCGGATAGCGCATCGTGGTTTCGCCCCACCCGTCGGGCACTTCGCCCGGCTCGTGCCAGCAGTTGCCGAACTCCGGCTCCACGACCGGCGCGGCGCCGATTTCCACCGCGAAGGCGTTTTCCTTCGCAAGGGCGAGCGTGGGATACTTGACGCCGTTGGCTTGGTTGGTCGTGCCGAGATAGGTCGTGTCCTTGTCGGAGAACGCCACTTCAATCGCGTATTGGAGAGTGTCGCCCTCCACCAAATCGGAAATGTCGATGTTGCACGCCCAGTACTTGTTGCCGCCGTCCACGCCGGAATCGAACCCGAGGCCGTGGGCCGCCCACGTGGCGCCGTCGTCGAGCGAAACGTACACGGTGCCGGTCGTCATGTTGCCTTCCGGCTGGTAGCTGCCGACAACGAGGAAGAGGTTGGTGGCGCCTTCCTCGGGCGTTTCCGGCAAGCGCATGGTCGTTTCCCCCCATCCGTCGGGCACTTCGCCCGGCTCGTGCCAGCAGTTGCCGTAGTCCGGCGCGGTCACGGTCAAGGTCGCCGTGTTCGTCGCCGAAACGGTGTCCGCGGTCGCGATGACCTTGAGCGTGTAGGTGCCAGCCGTTTCCGGGGTCGCGGTGAAGGTCGTCGCGGTGCCGCTCGCGGGAGAGACGGCCGCATCGGCGATGGCCGGGGTGACCGTGCAGGTCCAAGCGGGGTCGCTCTCGAAATTGACCGCGGAATACGCGAGGGAGAACGAGCTTCCGAGAGTGAGGGAGGTGCTGCCCGTCGGCCCGGCGACCGTTGCCGCCGCCGGCTTCGCCGTGACGGTGTAGGACTTGTTGGCGGTCGGATAGCGGGTGAGAAGCACGAAATCGGCCGTCGGGATGCTCGTCCCGGTGCCCGAATCGGACCAGACGGTGGAAATGGCGTTGTCCGTCAGCTTGGCGGTGGTCAGGGTGAACGTGGAGGTGAACACGTAGTACTCGACCGCGGTTCCGGCGGATTGCGCGGGGATGGAGCCGGTGGCGGTCGCGCCGGAGGCCGTCATGGACACGAGAACGCGGTTCGTCCAGTTGTCGACGGTGTACACCAAATAGACCTTTTCCTGCGTGCTGGGCGTCGCGGAAAGGGTCGCCGTCACGGTGACCGCGTCGGTGTACTGCGTGGCATGGTCGTCGGACGCGTCGGAGAAGGTGACGGGTTCCGCATCGGTTTCCATGACGACGTAGGCACGGGGATTGGACAGGTACCAGCCCGCGAGGTGGAAGGTGTAGTACTTGCCGCTGGTCGCGCTCATCGCAAGATTCCCGCTGCCGGACCAATTGGCCGAACCGACGGAGGAGTTGACCGTCGCCGCGGTGCCCGCGCCCCATTGGCTGGAAGTCCAGTTCCCGTCGAGGTCGAATTTCAGCCCCTCGGTGGAAGTGGCCGTGGCCTTTGCCGTCACGGTGTAAAACGTGTTCCCGGCGTTCGCTTCCATGGGCGCGTTTGCCGCCCAACCGTTGAATCCGCCGCGGGCAAAGTCGGCGAAAGCGGGAATGGCGCATGCGATGCATGCAAGGACAAGGAACAGGCGGGAGACGGATTTCATGGAAGGCACCTCGTTCCGCGCCGTCGCCGGCCCATCCGGCACCGGAGCGGATTGGTCCCATCTTACGCGGCGGGCGGGAGAAACGGCAACCCTTTTGCTTTGGACATTTTTCTCGCCGCATGACGCCGCCCGGCCGGATTGACCGGGCAGGCGGAGCGCAAAGCCACCCCGGAGCGGAGGCGCGCATCGACTGCGAGATGACGGGAATCGGGGTGCTTTTCCGCCGTGCCTGCCCCGCAATGGGCGTGGATGCGGAAAGGGCCTCCGGCCGGAGCGGGAGTTTCACCGCAAGTACCCGGAACGCCCACGGGCAACGGGCGGGAGGAGTTCCAAGAGCTCCGCCGGTAGGTGCGGGGACGGCGGCCCTCCCCCGGGAACTGGCGGCGGAGGGCCTCGACGAGCCTTTCGCTTCCGGGACGGGCTTCCTCATGGATTCCGCAACCCGACAATGAAACATCCATGATATTGGCTTGACGAGCAGCCACTTCCCTGATCCCGCGGCCATTTCCACCCTCCCGCCCCGACCCCGGAAGGAAAAGTCTCCCGCAGGAGAAACAGGGTTTTCGACAGGATTGACAGGATTTTGGGGATGCGGCTTCCAGCCGCGTGTCCATGGGGGAAGGGGGCGCTTGTCGCGACCGCGGAAGACAGCCTCGAAACGGCCTGTTTCCCGTAATCCCGCACGAAATTCCGCAATCCCGCACTTCCGCCCATCGCGCATTCCGCATCGTGAATCGTGCCTTGTGTCCGCCCACGGAAACTTGCGGCGGAATGGCGGCTTGCCGCGGGAGGGGGCGGTGTGGCAAAGTGGGATGTCGAAGCGCGGGTTTGCCCCCATGCATTGTGTCCACCCCACGGAGAACCGCCCAACCCCGGAAATCCTCGTAAACAACCGATTTTAGCGAACTGCTATGTATTTTCTCGCGCGAGATGGGATGGGTTATCATGAAGATGGGAAAACAGCGGGTTTGCGAGGGGAGAGCAAAGGGGGTGCAGGGGGCTGTCAGCGAGCTTGCACGGGTTTTGCAGCCGCCCTGGCGAGCGGGTCGATTGCCGCGAGAATCCCATCCCAATCCGGCGAGGGATTCAGATCAAACTGGATGGCATGCCGGACGTCGCGGACTTTCATGGCAACCTCGGGGTGTTCAAGTGCCAGATGCCAGCTCGCGCAAACCAGCTCCCCGATGATGCGTTGCCGGCGCACGGGAGGGTATCCACTTTCCCCCACCCCCGCCGCCGCACGGGCCAGCGGGTCGATTGCCGCCAGCAACTCGTCCCACTCCACGGTCGCCTTTCCGCCTCCCTGGATTGCCCGGACCATTTCCCCGATTTTGGCGGCCAGGACCGGGTGGGCATTCGCCAGATGCCATAGCGCGCCATGCAGCTCGATGGCGATGTGCTGCCGGTTCACTGTTTCGTAGCCGATTTCCCCGGCAAGCGTTGCAGCTGTTCCCAAGTGTTTTTCCGCGCACAAGGGGCAGGGTTCGGTTGGGCGTGTCTGCCTAGCGTGGCGGTGGGGAAAATCGCTGGCGCCTTTAGCGTGTTCGATGCAACCGCAAGCCATCACGAAACCTCTTCCTCCCGCAAATAACGCATGGTGAGAGTGAGAATGCCGTCGGGGTACGTCTGCCCCTCTTCAACGACGGGGCAATCCTCGAACGAAAAACTGACGTGATAGCGCGGGTTCTGGTTGTCCACACCCTGCAGAAGGAAATCCGTCCACAGGTTGGTGCCCTTGCAAGTGTCGTCGCAGTTGAGCGGGTCCGCTGGATCGCAGCAATTGAAATTGCTGTTGTGGACATACGGAAGGCTTACCTCCGCCGCCGTCTTGGAAGCCTCCCGCCTCGCCGCCAGGCCGGAAATTCCCGCCGGCTTGCGAACCCACACGACGGGGCCTCTAGTGGACGGCCATCCCATGACCATGATCCACGCCCGATGCCTGCACCAAGCCGCCGGGAGAGTCGTGACCCTTACGCCAACCAGCATGAACGCGATCCAGCTGCCCCGCTCCACGGGGTCCGGCTGGTCCGGCGGAGCGGGTGGCACGACGGGAGTTCCAGGATCGTCGCAACAGCAAGCGGTCGGATGGCCACCGCGGAAGAGGAGTTTGCCGTTCTGGAAAAGCGGGAAACTCATTGTTGTTGGCAGGTTCCCCCGACAATCGTGGCGGTCGAAGTTTCCGTCCCGTCGTCTTCGATGGAATAGAGGGCGTTCGACACCTTTGTCAGCTTCTTCTTCGTGGCGACCAGCGTCAGGATGATCGAATTGCCGGAAACTTCGGCTTCCAGCGTGGCTCCCGCGATGACGGAGAGTTCTTCCGGCGTGGCGGCCGGGTTGAAAACAAGTGCCTTGTTGGTCGTGGTTGGTTCCCCGCCTTCGGGCGTTTCCGTCACGTTGACGGCGAGATTGACCGTGGCGTTTTCGCCGTTGACGGTGACGGCCGGCCCCCCGTTGGCAGACGGGTCGGAAAACACCTGCTTGACCTTCCGTCCGCTGCCGGAGGTGCCGTCGCTCGTCTTTCCCGGCCCGCCCACGCTGGATCCGGAGGCGGAAACGTCCGCCGAAGTCTTTTCCGCCAGCGACACCGCCGTGTTGCGGCGCCGGTTCGCCTGCATGAACTGGAAGAGGTCCTGCGGCCCCAGGTGCTCCGGCGGGCCGAACTCCACGGTCGTCCGGCCTCTTCCCACGTCCCACTCCACCGTCTGGACGGGCGTATCCATGCTTGCCCATGCCGTGTTCGCACCGGAAATGTTGAACTTCTCCCCCGGATGCCCCAGGCCGGGCGGATCTTCGTCCACCCGGACGTACCGCCCCTCGTAGTACAGCCGGTTGAGCGAGTCGTACAGCTTCCGGGCCAGTCCTGCCGGTACCGAATCCCCGGCGTTTTCCGTGAGCGTTTTCGTGTAGGTGCCCGTGGCTGCGGAGGTCATCGTCATCGTGTGGCTGACCAGCATGTCCGTGACGGTCTCCGTCGCGGTCTCGTACGAAACCTTGACGGAGAGTGTGACGGTGACGACCTTGTGGTTCTCCAGCCAGTCCGGAATTTCGCCTTCGACGATTTCGTTCGGGCAATTCGGGATCGTGTTGCCTTTCTTCGGGGGCCAGCTTGTTTTGGCCACGTCCCCGTCCACGTCGGCATCCACCCAGGAGCCGTCCGAAACCGTCAAGGCATTGTCGGGGATGTCCTGCAACCAGGGAATCCATTTCTTCCAGCGCGTCTTGGCCGTGCCGGTGTCCCCGAAAACGTTGGGAATGGGCCGGACCTTTATCCTCTGCGCGAAAGTGCGGGTGGAGGCCCCGGCGAGCTGGATGGTGCAAACGAGGCTTCCCCGTTCGATGTCCGGTTTGTCGTTCCCCGACACGTTGGGGTAGTACTGCTTTTCCACGTCCTTGTACGTCGAAGTGGTTTGCTCTTGCGTGACCGGGTCCGTCGTCGTTTGCGTGCCGGTCTTCTCGAAGTAGAGGATGACGTTGGGAACCTGCAAGTCCGGCCGGGGGGTGCATTCGAGACTTTCGGCCGCCGAGGCGGATGCGGTGCGGCTGCCGCAGTTGGCGAGACGGGCGACGTGCATCACCGTGTGCCCGGTGTCGTACGTGAACCAGACCTGCGTGTCCGGGACCCACGCGAGGACGCGCTTGAGCGCTTCGGCGCAGGTAAGGTCCACCTGTTCGTCGTAGGGCATCGCCTTGGTGCCGGGGTTGCCTCCCGCGACGTTGCAGGTGCCAAGCGTGACGCTCCCGGCACGGCCGACGATCGAGGCGATCTGCATGTCGAAGGAAATGGGTTTCGGGACGTCGTTGGCGTAGGCGAGGCCCAGGATGACGCGGGAGCGGGAGCCGGACGTGTTTCCGGAGCCCTGCTTCCAAGGCTGGGTGTACACGTAGCTTTCCAGCTCCGCCCAGCCGCCGAGGAGGCGGACGGTGCGGCGGTGGTTGGGAGTTTCCGCCGCGTGGGAGATGGAGGCGAGGCGGCCGATGAAAACGACGTCGGTCCGGGTCGAGTTGCCGTCGGGGACGGTTTTTGTGATGGCGTATTGGACGCCGTGGGTAAAGCCGGGATTGGCGTGGTAGGTGTCGCCGGGGATGGTGAATACGGCCTCGTCGGCGGCCCGGTTGCGGAAGGCGATGCGCAGTTCCTCGATGCCGAGGGTGGCGAGGGTGTCGCCGTCCCCGCTTTCCGATGCTTCCTTGATTCTCCAGGTAGCCGCCATGGTCTAGGTTCTCCCGTTCTTGATTTGGCTGCGGGCCTTTTCGACCCCGGCCTGCAGCTCCCGGATGAGCCGGTCCTGGTTGTTGATCCTCGCTCCGATTTCGTCGAAGAAGGCCAACAGGTCCGCGATGGCCGCGGAGTCGTCGGCCTTGTTGCCGGCGATCATCTTCCGGCCCGTTTCGGCGAGTCCGGACAAGGCAAGCTCGCGCGTGTCCCCGGCGGCGTCGCCGACGTAGGTTTCCCCGTCCAGCGTCTGGCCCGGGAGAATCTGCGCGCCCGCCGCGCGGTAGTGGCTGCCCGGCGAGCGGGCCGCCTCCCGCTCCTTGCGCGCGTCCTCCTTCGCCTTCGCCGCTTCCTCGTCGGCCTTCTTCCGCTCCGTCTTCTCATCACGGTCAATTTCGCGGGTTTCGGCATCGTATCCCAAGTCGCTCGTCTGTCCTTTGACGGAAAGGGTATCCATTTTGAGCTTCGTGATTTTACGCGGCAGAAGGTTTTTCGCCAGCAAGTCGGCGTATTCCTTGCTCGCGGCGTCCAGCCTCGCTTGCAGTTCGGGAGGGATGCTTTCGGCTTCGGTACGCAACTTTTCCGCTTTTTTCCGGCCGTCCTCCTCCGCGACCAGTGCCATTTCCTCCACGCTGTTCGGTCCCACGTCCGGCAAAAACGCGGCATCTCCTTCCCGGCGGCGGATGCTTTCGGCCAGCGACGCCGATTCGTTTCTGGCCTGGCTGGCTTCGGCCAGTTTCCCTTCGACGTAATCGTCAATCTCCCGTTGAGCCGCGTCCACGAATCCTTTTGCCGCGGCCTCGGTTTCGTCCATGCCGTCCAGCTCCGACTGCAGGCGTTGCATTTCTCTTGCCGTTTTCTTCTCTTCGCTGTTGCGTTTGAGATCGCTCTTCTGCCTCTTCAGTGCGGCTTTTTCTTCCGGCGATTCAGCCTGTTCCATTTTTTCGTCGAGAACAGCGAGCTCGTATCCCAGCTGAGCATCCTCAAGCGCCGCAAGAGCGTCGTCGAGGGCGTTGGCCTCGTCCCTCGCTTCTTTCAATCCGTCGGAAACACCTTTGATGTCCGACTTGGCTGCCTCGGCCGCTTTTGCCAGCGTTTCTTCGAGCGCTTTCCTCGCGGCTTCGGCCGCTTTCTCCGCCGCCTCGGCCGCTTCCTCCGCCGCCTTCTTCTGTTCTTCGGCTGCCTTCTTCGCGGCTTCGGTGGCTTCTTCGACCGCGGCTTTGTGTTTGTTCCAGAGGGTGATGCCGAGGGACACGGCCCCTGCCAGGAGGGCCAGCGGTCCTGACGCGATGCCGATGGCGCTGCCGATCCCCTTGATGGCGGTGGCCATCCCCGAAGCGGACCCGGCACCGCCCCGGAGGACGCCGGACAGACCGTTGAAAACCTGCGAGGCGGCACCGGCGTTCCCGTTCATCAGGTCCATGATGCCGGAGAGGGTCTTTCCGCCCTCGGAAGCGTCATCGATGGTTTTGCCGAGATCTTCCGCGGCGCGCTTGGCGGCTTCCATGCCGCCGGCTTCGTAGGCGGTGAGGATGCGGATCAGGATGTCGGTTCCGTTGCTTGCCATGGGGTCAGTTCCACTTCGCTTCGTTCGGGCAGGCGGGCGCGTCGGCCAAAAGGACGGTGGTGGTCCCGCGGATTCTCCAGACCACCTGCTTGACGGTGCCGCGTTCCTCTTCCACCTGCATCGCCACCGCTTCCGGATCGCGCGACGGGAGGAAATGCTTCTCCCCCCAGGCGAAGGTGCGCAGGAGCGCGTCCGCCGCCTGGTCGGCGGTCTTCGCGGAATCCCCGGCGGCGCGGTTGACGGCGGGGCGTTCGATGACGTCGAGCTCCGCGTTCCAGCTCGTCGGGTCGCCGGGAATCGGCGCGGGGCCGCCGGTGACGGCGATCACGATGCAGAGGCTCGTTTCCGCGAGCGCTTGGTTCGCGCGGGCGACCACGTCGCCGGGGTCGCCTGCCAAAACGGGAATGCCGGCGAAGAAGTCCGCTTCCGGGCCGGAGCGGATTTCTTCGGCAATCTTGTCCGCCGCGATCTGGGTGAAGGAAATCCGTTTCGCGGTCATCGCGGGACCTCCCGCAAAAACGGTTGCAAACAAGAATCATTCATGCTTGAGTCCTTTCCGTTGTCCCGCGTGGAGTCGCCTGGCGTTCAACGCGAGGGATGGATTCCGTCCCCGCGCTAGTCGGAGCCGATGTAGCACGCGGGACGTCCTTTCCGGGGGCGCGTGTCCGGAAGAAGGTCCAAAGGCTTGGATTGCCCAAGTTTTCTGCCTCGGTTATCCTAATTCGGATGATGTATCGGCTCCCGTCAAGGCCGTCCACTTCCGCATCGAATTTTTCCGCGTCGATTTTCCTGACACGATCGGGATTCCGCCAGATGGATGGAAGCAGCTCCACGTCACCAGCGGTGAGGGGGATGTTGTCTGGATATTTCTCGTCCGGGAAGAAGTGGGAGAGATGGGTCGAGACCTTGTCCCGCCGTTTGGCGTCACGCCATGTCTGATCGACGGAAAGAGGCTTCCCCTTGATGGCTTCCGCCAGTTTCCGTCCCCCACCGACCGCTCCCAGCTTGTCGAGGAGCGCGGGGGAAGATTCCCCCAGCTCGATGTTGAAGTTCCCGCCGTTGAAGAGGTTCTTGCAGACTTCCCCGCCGCGCCAAATCACCCGGTTGGGGGCTTTGTCCCCACCTTTGACGAAGCGGATCAAGTCCCCGAAAGAGGCTTTGAGTTCCTGCCATTCCGACCCGTTATCTCCGAAGTCCACCACCGCTTCGAGATCGTCGTTGAATCCGAAGTCCGGAACCTCCGGCGGCGGGTCGTCTTCGGCGATCAGGCCGAGTTCCACCGCCTCGTCGCGGTCGATGTCCTCCACGCCCATGCCCGAATTGAAGTCGAACGGCGGCCAGGGCGTGCCGAAGCGGGAAATTTTCGTCCAGATGGGGTCGCCCTTGAGGGCGATCATGCGTCCCCCGTCGAAGAACCGCCCGCCCGCCGCCTGCCAGCGGGCTTCCCAGTTGCGGGGGTGCTCGCGGTCTTCGAGGCGGAGGAGTTCCTGGGCGGGGAACGCGAGGAGCGCGCCTTCGGTGGTGCCTTCGAGGTGCTGGGCGTACCCGCGCGCCTGCTGCACGTTGGTTTCCCGGAGCACGTCCAGGCGGCGCTGCGAGTAGAGGTCGGTCAACCCGCCGTTTCCCTTGGGGTGGCCCATCCTGGCCAGGAGCGCGCGCATGTCGCGGCGGAACTCGCTGGGGGAGCGCTTGCCTTCGGCCACCTCGGCGCACATTTGCCGGGCGGCGTGCAAAATGCGCGCGTCCTCCACCTTGGCGGAGAAGAAGGCGCGGTCGCGGAGATTCGCGGCCACGTTGTCCCAGCCGGCCGTGCCGAGCTTCGAGCCGACGAGCGCCTTTTTCAGGATTTTGGAGGCCGCGGTCATCGCGCGCCTCCTTCGGAGTCGCGAAGTAAGAAGGAAGGAGCAAGAAGCAAGGAGTTCGGACGCGCTTCCGCGCGGTTGTCCCGTTCCCGGCGCGGCGAAGCCGCTACCGCACTTCTTCCTTCTTCCTTTTTACTTCTTGCTTGGCACTTCATGCTTTTCCTCCCCTTGCAAGGGCCCTGCAAACGGACGCGCAGGCCTTTTGCACGCCCTGGACGAGGGCGTCTTCCGGGACCACCGTGGGGTCCGCTTCGTGGTGCGTTTCGGTCTTGAGCCACCAGAGGACGTGCAGCGTCCGGTCCTTGCTCCCCTTCGGGTGGCGCTTGGCGATGAACCCGAAAGCCTTGCCCTTCGGCCAGGCGAGGAAGGTGCCCGCCGGATCGGCCTGCCGGTGCTCGCTCGGCCAGATGCCCTTCACGTCCGGGTCGTTCGGGATGGCAAGCGCCTTGTGCCCCTCCGTCGGCTTGACGGTGCCGCCCTTCCAGTGCAAGCGGACGCCGGGCTCGCGGATTTCCGCGACGGCGTTTTTTCCTTCGATTTTGGAAGTGACGGAGGAGGCCACGCTCTCCTGCGCGTACCAGATCACCGTGTCCACGAGGTCCACGTCGCACATGTCCGGCTGCCGGACGATGGAGCGGCCGGCGAAGCCCGGCGCCGCCGCGCCGGCTTCGCCGAGTGGAAAGCGAAGAGTGAAAAACGAAAAGAGGAGGACGTTTGCCAAGGTTCGGCAAACGGGGGCCGTGATTGCCAAGCCTTGGCAAAC
>JAFSUH010000004.1 GCA_017445365.1 Kiritimatiellia bacterium
CCGGCCACGGTCGGCCTCATGGTCGTCGCGGTGCTGATCTTCGCGCGGATGTCCGTCTTCGCGCTGCCGGAAGGCGCCGCCGACCTGCCGTGGCGCGGGCTGGCCGAATGGATTGCGGGCGGCGGCTGGCCCGAGGGGCTGCGCGTGCGTCCGCTGGCGCTGCTGCTGGCGGGCTTCTCCGCCTGGGCGCTGCGGACGGGGCGGCTGCACATCATGCCGCTGATCGCGCTGTGCGCGGGAATCGGCGCATTGGCCTTCCCGCGCCTAGGGCTCTAACCCGGGCAACGCAGCAATCGGAGGCCGGGGGCGCGGGCGTCTCGCCCGCGGATGTTGCTGCGCATGGGCGGCGGCCTCGGCGAGGCCGCCCTACCGTGGGCCGGGATTGTCGAGAGACCTTCCCGCGGCGACCGCCTCATCAAGGATTCTGTCCAAAACGGGGTCGTCGAACCTGGGAACCTCTGCGACCAGCACGAAGAAGTGGCGCCCGTCCGTCCGATGCCGGACATTGTGCTTGCGCGGATCGTTGGGAATGAGCCAGTCTTGCGGACGGAACGGGAGGCCGGTTCCGCGTCCGGCGAAAAGTGTCGCGCGCAGCGGACGATGTTTGTCATCCGCGCTTCGGGCCGACAGCCAGAGCCTCCATCCGGGTTTTCCCGACTGGTCCAACGGCCATCGATAGGTTAGAAAACTGAGACCGTTGTGAAACGGCTCCTTGGAATCAAAGGAACAGTGATCAACGCGCTCGAGCCCGATTTCGGCCGCGCGCGAGGCAAAACGGGGGCACCAGTCCAGCCCCCAGATTTCCAGGTCGTCCTTGTCCGACTCCCGTCCGCCGTTTTCTCCGGAAAGCCGTCCGTTTTGTCGGATGAACGCATTGGTCGCGGAGGTCCAGAAGGGATCCCAGCGCCCCGGGGCGTCGCACCGTCCGGGGATTTTCAGAACGAGAAAACGGTCGTCCGCCGTTGCGTGCAGGACGCGGTCCGGCGGCGGATCCCGGGGGGAGGGAGGGCTGACCCGGACCGTCATTCCCATGGCCGACGTGTAGTCCGTTGAACCGTCCGGAAGTCGTTCGATTTTGACCGACCGTTCCCGGAGAGCCACGTTGTGATCGAAATCGGCAAGCTGGAACCCGTTCGTTCCCGAATGGCCGATCCACAGCGTTGCACTGAAGGTTTTTTGGGGTGTTTCGGGCGAGGTCACATCGAGTTGGAAAGAAAGACTGGCCCCGGGGTGGCTCGAAGGGATGGAATGCGTACATGTGAAGGTTCCGGTGTGGCACCGCATCCCCGCCCGTTCCGCCTCCGTGCGGGCGAAGGCGAGCGCGGCGTGGAAGAAAGCCGTGTCGTTCGTTGCGGAATCCGGCCGCTCCGCCGACGCCGGAAATGCGGCGAGGGCGCAGGCACACAACGCGAATCGGAAGAGGCATGTTGCAAAACGGGTCATGATCGTTCCCTTTCGGAAGAGGTGACGGATGCGGGGTCTCCGTCCATTATACGATTCTCGGGCACGATTTATTTGACGGGTTTCATTTGGCGCATGGCCGTTTCAAAGGGACGCATCCACGATGCGTCCGCCGTTGCGGACGTTTCGTGGAAACGTCCCTACCTTCAAACGGCTACAGAAGGGCGCATCAGCGCGCGCGGAGGCCGGCGAGGCGGCGCTGGTGCAGGTGCGTCATCGCGATGGCCAGCGCGTCGGCCGAGTCCTCCTGCGGGAGGTCGGGGAGGCGGA
>JAFSUH010000041.1 GCA_017445365.1 Kiritimatiellia bacterium
AACACGCTTGCCGCAAAGGGCTTGCCCCGCTTGTTGCCGGTGTGGAGTTGCACTTGCCGCGACGGCACCCCGCCGTACTCCCCCCGTCGCGGCCCCTGCCGCCTGTCTTCCGCCAGCCATGGACACCCCATCCACGGCCGCGCCCCCGCCCCGAAAAAGGGGGGCGTGTCCCGCCGCGCCCCATCTACCCCGGCGCGGCTGGAAGCCGCACCTCCGGAAGCCAAGCACCGCTTGTGCAGAAGGTTCCGCCCCGCTTCCGGAGGTGCGGCATCCTGCCGCGCCACCGCGCAAGGAAAGATCAAGGGGAGCTGGCGGGATGCGCTCACGGCCGCCCTCCATCTTCGCCCCGCGGCGTCCCGTCCGTCCCGCTTGCGTCCCGGTTGTCCCGTCCGAATACATCGATTTCCCTGTGCCACACCCGCCGATCCACATGCACGCACGGGGCGAAATGCCCGGTTCTCATTCCGGCCACCCCCCATCCGCCACCCAACAACCCCCACGCCCCGCCGGGATAAGATTTGACCAAACGCTGTCCATGCGGGCGGTTCGGTTCATCGGGGGTACAGCGTCTCGGGGTCGATGTCCAGGCCGTTGGGCCAGGTGACGGTGCCGAACTCGACCCTTGCTCGATTGAACAAGGCCGGATTCCGAAGCGGCGCGTAGGGAGGCCGCTCCATCCAGGGGGTCATGTCGAAGAGACATTCCGCTCCGTCATCGAAACGCAACCTCAGGAGGTGGCCGTCGAGCGGCCGTACCGAGAGGACATCGTGGAGCGCGGCGGGCATGGAGCGGAATCACTCCAGGGGGCGGATGCGGAAAGGCGTGTCCCCGGCCTTCGCCAGTTCCCAGTCCGCGAGGAGCTCTTCGCGGTGGATGTCCATCCATACGCGCAACATGCGCAGCTTGGCCTCCGGGAAACTCCCCGCCAGCACCTCCCCGCCTTCGATGGCGACAGACACCTTGTCATTCTGGTATCGCGCATGGATGTGCGGAGCGTGGTGGTCGTCGTCATTCCCGAAGCAGAGGAAAACCAGAATCCCGTAGAACATGGAAATGGATGGCATGGAACCCCTTTCTTTTCTGCATGGAACCTACCAGATACCTCCCCGTCCCGCAAGCGGTAGTCACCCCCCGTCCCGTCCGTCCCATCCGTCCCGGTTGTCCCCGTTGCCGCCCCCCCGCAAGGTGTGTGCAAGGCAAGTGCAAGAGGAAAACGCAAAGAACGCAAAGGGTTGGACGCAAAGAACACAAAGACGGGAGGCGGAAAGACCTTGTGTTCTTTGTGTTCGCTTTGCGTTCTTTGTGTTGAAAAACGCTACGCCCGCGCGGGCGGTGCGTCGCGCCTTCGGCACGGTTGAAAAGTTGAACAGTTGAAAAGTTGAAAAGTTGAAAAGTTGAAGAATGGCCCTTCAACAGATTTCCTCAACCCTTCAACCTTTCAACTTTTCAACTTTTCAACCCTTCAGGGGGAGAAATGTGTCTGGAAAAGGCCTGGCCCCATTTTATGGCATTTTAGCAACTTTTTCATTGTCTTGCCGGGATGGGAGCGGTGGCAGGGACGGGGTGGAGACGGATGGAGAAGTCGAAGCCGCAGGCCAGGAGGTAGGCGGAAAAGGTGCGGAAGGAGACATTTTGGCTGTGTTCGAGACGGGAGACGTTCGGTTGGGCCATGCCGAGGCGGCGGGCAATCTGCATTTGGTTCAGTCCGGAGGCCCGTTTGGCTTCCATCATGGCGAGGTGGAGGGCGTTCTGGCGGCGGATGGAGGCTTCGTTTTCGGCAAAGCCTGGAATTTCCCGGAGTTCCGCAAGACCTCCGGGGCGTTCGCCGGAGAGATCCTTGGCAAGCGAACGGGCCTGCCGGTCGTCGAGGGCGCGGCGGCGGCGGCGGGCCGTTGGCGTGGTCTCGTAACCGGCGAAACGGGCCATGAAGGCATCGGCGCGGGCCTTGCCTTCGGCCCGGAGTTGGGCTTTCGTTTGGGGCATCATTCCACTCCTCTCTTGATTTTGAGGGCCTTGCGGATTTCGGAGTCCGGCGTCTTCCGGGTCTTTTTGACGAATCCGGAAAGCACCCAAATGCCGTTTTCGTCGACATAGCAGTAAAAGAGGCGGTACTGCAGACGCGTGACCTTTACCCGGATTTCGAAGAGGTTGGGCGCGATTTTCTTGGCGTCGGGCTCGCGCAGCAAACCGTCGTCGGAAAGCTTTTTCAGCTTTTCGAAGAAAGCCGTCTGCACGGCGGCGGACTGTTCCGTGAGGAAATCGGAAGCCTGGGGGGTGAAATGGAGTTGTTTCTTCATGGCCAAAATATATCTTTCAAGATATGAAAATGTCAAGCCGCAAAGCAGGCGTCGGTCGCGAGCACCACTTGTTTTGGAGGCATGCGGATAACGCAAAGGAACGGACTCGAACCCGTGGCGGCAGAACCCCGTTGCCTTCTTTGCATTGGAATCCGCCCTGGTACGCGGGGAGAAAGCGAGAGGGCAGCGGTTCATCCTCTCGGGGAGGGGCAACTCCCACCCTCGCGCCATGAGAAGCGCAAGGGAAGCCCCCGTCCCGTCCGTCCCAGCCAAGCCCGCGGGATTGCGGAAAACCCGCAATGGGGGACCTGGGGGCAGGAAATGCACAATGCACAATGCTCAAGGGGGCGAGGATGGGAACGAGTGCGCTTTGTCTGCCAAGTCAAACGCGGAAGCCAAAGCAAAGCACGCAAAAGGTCACGAGTGCGTTGTAGCCCGCCAAGGCAAGCCCGCCGAGAAACCTCGCATGTGGGCTTTCCGTTTTCCACCAACGGCGGACCCCCAAAATCAAGGCGGTGTAGAGCAACGGAGCGCCAAGCACGAAGATTCCGACAGCCGTTTTCGTGCCTCTTTGGACACAAAACGCGAATAAACCGAACGCAACAAAAATCAACGGCCCGAATGCTGCTGCAATAACGGCCGTGCATGGAAGCAGCAGCAAGTTGGCAACCACAGGACCGTGAAACGATGTTTTCCACGGAGGGGCGGCAAGATATCCGACAATATGCCCGACCAAGAGCACTCCCCACAACGTCAGCCATTTCCGGCCCGTTCGCTTGCGGGCAAGGAGAGCAACGGGCGTGTTTCCATGGGGAGGGCGCGGCGTCATGCGCGGGGGTTCTCGAAGCGGAGGCCGGGGAACAGGCGGAAGTCTTCGTCGGCGGAACAGAGCACGAGGCCGTGTTCGAGGGCCAAGGCGGCGAGGTGGGCGTCGGCGACGAGTTTGTGGGTCAGGCCGGGGAGCGATAGGAGCCCGGAGAGGATGTCGCGGTGGCGCGGCGTCGCGGCGGGTATCCAGGCGCAGGGGCAGTCGAGCCAGGCGGCGGCATGGCGCCAGGCCTCCGCCACCGGCAGGCAGGGCGAGAACACGCGGGGATTGGAGGCGAGGCGTACGAACCCGCACAGCGTCTCCCACGGGAAAGCGACCTGTTCGCGTCCGCGCAGGAGGCCATCCAGCCAGCGCCTGGCCGCGGCGTGGCGGGGCATGGCGGAGAAGGTGGCGTACACGAGGAGGTTGACGTCGAGGAGCCTCACCGCCAATCCTCCCCCTCGGCAAAGGCGAGCATCTCGTGCGTGGAGGCCATGTCCGCGGGAAGGAGGCATTTGGAGGGATAGGTCTTCGTGGAGAAGGGCCGGGCGGGGGCGCGGGCGGCGTCTTCGCGGAGGGAGGCCAGTCCGGCGCGGAGGACCCGGTTGAGGAGCGTCTTGAAGCGTTCCCCGTCCCCGGCGCGGATTTCCGCGAGGCGGACGGCGATGTCGTCATCGATGGTGACGGTCGTTCTCATGGCGAAGTCCTTTCGCCCTCCATTCTACGTGTTTGATGCTTTGATGCAAGGTGGAAAACGGAAAACGCAAGAGCAGCCCACGCCCCGCTCCGCCCCAGGCAAGCCCGTGGGATTGCGGAAAATACGCAATGGGTTCCCTGTTTCCAAACCATCAGCTCCGCCATGGGCGCCCAAGGGAATGCGCAATGCACAATGCGCCATGTCGGGAGATGGCAGGGAGGGCGGGGCGCGGAAGGGGTTCAGATGCGCTCCAGGATGGATGAGATGAAGAGGGGGGACATGCGGGTGACGGCACAGTATTTGCGGCCGAGATCTTTCAGGGAGGCACCGAAGTGGTAGAGGTCCGCGCCGTCGAGGACCAGGAAGCGGTTGTGGAAGGCGGAAGTGGTTTTGACGGCGAGTGGCGGGTTCTGTTTGTTGAATTTGGCGAGGGCGGCCGGGGTCAGGCATTGGGTGGCGGTTTTGCGGGTGGTGGCGATGGTCGCGGCGGCGGAACCACGTTTTTGGGCGAGGATGTCGAGGGTGGTGTCGTCGCAGTAGGGGTCGACGAGAAGGATGGTTTTCGCCGCCTTGCGGACGAGTTTGCGGGCGAAGGAAAAGGCGTCGTAGTGTTTGCCGTCGAAGAAGACTTTCTGGGGCGGGAAGTCGCCTCCGTCCATGGCCTTGAAGATGGTGTCGAAACGTTCTTCGTTGCGGGATTGGTCGGTGATTTGCCGGCGCTCAACGGCGTCGATGCGGGTCAGGAGGGGGGTGATGGAGGCGAGGGCCTTGCGCATGGCGACGAAGGCTTCGACAATGCGCAAGGAGACAGAAATGGCCGTCCCCGAACGCAGGACCGACGCGAGCATGATGACGCCGTGCTCTGTGAACGCAAACGGGCTGTAGCGGCGGCCGCCCCAACTTGAGGTCACAATTTGTGACCTCAAGTCCGCCGCCTCTTGTTCGCTCGCCTGGAACATGAACCGTTCGGGGAAACGCCCGGGGTTGCGTTTCACGGCTTGGTTCAATGCCTTGGTCCCGACTCCGAAGAGTGCCGCCAAATCGCGGTCCAGCATGACTTGGACGCCGCGGATTGTGTGGATGCGCGCCTTGATGGAGTCTTCGGAGGCAAGGTCCGAAATGGCATCGGCGATGGGGCGGGCGTTTGCGGGAATATTGGGGAGGGGCGGAGGGTTGGGGACGGGTATTTTCACGGGATGGGTTCTAGCGGAACGGATTGCGGAAGACAAGGAAAAACGCACTTTTGTTCATTTGTTGGATGGAAGGGAGTACGGTGCGCCCGCTCGCGGACGGGACGGGGCGGGACGCGGATGGGGTTGACAATGGG
>JAFSUH010000042.1 GCA_017445365.1 Kiritimatiellia bacterium
AGCCGATACCGCGCGCCAGCACGTCCCCCCGCGTCACCCCGTCCGGGGGCGCTTCGCCTCCCGCAAGCCATCCGGTCACCTTGCGGACAACTTCAAGCCGCCGCCGCGCAACTGCCACGCGATACCCCCATCCTTCGCGCCTCTCCTTCCAACGGGCTTCTTCCTTTTGGCGACGTTCCACCATGAACGGCGGTTCTTCCTTGGGCTTGTCCCTCGCGGCCAAGAATTGGCGGTTCCAGTATTCCCCATTCATTAGGCACCCTCTTTCACAAGCAACTCCTCGACTTTGGCGCGCGTCTCCGGAGACACCTTCGCCAGCCGCCGCGCCAGCCGCGCCAACTCCGCCGGGACCGCCTCCAACGTCTCCGCGTCCGCCGTTCCGGTGTCCCCGTCCTCCTCTTCGCCTTGGGGCGCGGGAAGTGCCGCCGGGGTGAACACGTCCGGGAGGACGGCGACCGCCCCTTGCAAGGCCGCGTCGCTCACGTGGAAGTAGTGCGCCGTCATGGCCGCGTTGGTATGCCCGACAATCGCTTGCACGATATGAAGCGGCACCCCGGCATTGGCGCACAAGGAAACGAACGTGTGCCGGAGGGAATGAAACCCCACTTCCACGGCCTTCCTGCCCCGGCCCGTTTCGCTCTGCGTTTCGATACCCGCCGCCTCGAATACCCGTTGCACCCGCCGCCCGGTGTTTTGGCGGCAATGCCGATATTCCGCCGCCAGTTCGGGGAGGATTGCGCCCTTCCGGTCCCGCTTGGGAGTCTCCGCGAGGATGGACGCCAGCGCGGGGAAGAGGGGAATCCGTACGAGCGTGCCGTGCTTCGCCGTCTTTCGCGGTTTCCACTGGATGAACCCGCGCACAAGGTCCACCGCGCCCCAATCCAACATGACGGCATCGCCAAGGCGCAATCCGCTATAGATTCCGATTGCGAAAAGGGCGCGCTCTTCGCCTTCCAACGGCCCCACGACCCGCGCCAGCTCTTCAACCGTCAGTTCCCGGCGGACGTGCGTTTCCTTGTCCAACGTCGCGATTTCCTTCCACGGGTTCGCGCCGTCCAACCCCGCGGGCTTGTCCAACACCTTCCACACCATCAAAAGCAAGGCGCGGTAGTCATTGAAGGTCTTTGGGGAGAATTGGCCCTTGACGTAGCGCATGAAGGCCTCCGCCGTGTCCGCGTCCACGTCCGCCAGCCCCGCCGCGTTCGGACGGTTCTTCTTCATCCATGCCGCAAAGCATTCCCAACGGCCCTCATACGTGCGCGCCGTCGACTCCGAAACGGCCTTCCTGGAGAGAGAGGCGTTGAAGGCGGCCCATGCCTTGGCAATCGGAACGGAGAGGCGTCCGGCCTCCGCCCGCTTCGCCTTTGCGGCATCGGCAAGCGCCTTCGCCGTCGCGCCCATCCCCTCCCGGCCCGCCATCTTCGCCGCCTTGGCGTCCGCCCCGGCCTCGCTTGCCAAGCGGTAGGGCGCAACGAACTCCGCAAGCCGCTTTTCGGCCTCGCGCTTGTCCGCGGTCCCGGTGGAACGGCGGTATGTGACGCCATCCACCCGCCACACCGCGCGCCAAGTGCGCCCGTGCCGTTCCAAGGTCCCTGCGCCCTTCGCGCGTCCGGCGGCTTTCCGGCCCTGTTTCTGCTTCGCCTGTTCGGTTGTCTTTTTCATGGGGTTCTCCCTCGTTCGCGTCCGGTTCCGTTTGTACGCCAAGGGGGAATTAAATACAAGAAAAGTCTCCATAAAGTCCCAACATCGCAAGAAATACCTGTAAAGATGCAAAGTGCGGCGGGTTCAAGTCCCGTCGACCCCGCCAACTTTTCTCCCCGGAAACATCCGAATCCATTGTTTCCGGGGTTTTCTTCGTCCCTGCGGCGGCGCGTGCGTTCGTCGCTTGGTGCCCGGCGGAGGCGCATCCGGCTTTCCCCCGATCCCCCGGACGGAACTTCGCACGCGGTGGGAGCAAAGCTGGCTTGCGGGGGCGGCGGGGCGGGGGTATGTTGCCGCGCTTCAACAAGGAGCATGCCATGTCCTGGGATTACACGCAGAAAACCAAAGACCTCTTCCTCGCCGCCGTCCAGGGCCGCGAAGGCACCCACTTGGGCGAAATCGCCTCCCCCGACGGGGTCGGCGAGCACGGCTCCATCGTCTGCGGCGACGCCCTCAAGCTCACCTTCCGCGTCGAAAAGGCAGCCAATCCCCTGGACGACGTCATCGTCGAGGCGAAGTACCTCACCTTCGGCTGCACCTCCGCCATCGCCGCGAGCGAGGCCCTCTGCACCATCCTCGAATCCCGCCGACTCACCCCGATCCAGGCCCTCTCCGTCACCAACGCCGACATCGTCGATTTCCTGGGCGGCCTCCCCCAGCAGAAAATCCACTGCTCCGTCATGGGCGCCGACGCCCTCGAAGCCGCCGTTTTCGACTGGGCGCAACGCCGCGGCGTGGACCTCGCCGCCGCCGGGGTCAAGCGCGGCGAAGAAAAACTCGCCGAAGACGAAGGCCGCATCGTCTGCAAGTGCTTCGCCGTCACCGAGCCGTATCTCCGTCGCCGCATCCAGGAGCTTTCCCTGCACACGGTCGAGGAAGTGACCAACGCCCTCAAGGCGGGCGGGATGTGCGGCGCGTGCCGGTACGCGCCCGGTGGCATCCAGGACATCTTGAACGACATCTGGGGCGCCGAAGCCGCCGCCGTTGCCGCACCCGCGGCGCCCGCCGCCGCAGCCGAATCCCCCTTCCGGCGCGCCCAGCGCATCAACGAAGCGCTCGAATCCGTGCGCGGCAACCTCCGCGCCGACGGGGGCAACGTCGAGCTCGTCGACGTCAAGGGCAACAAGGTGTTCGTCCGCCTCACCGGCGCGTGCGCGACCTGCCCCGGCGCGCAGGGAACGCTCGCGGCCCTCGTCGAAAAAACGCTCCGGGAGCGGATCGACCCGACCGTGGACGTCATCCGCGTCTAGGAGGAAGCGGATGGAACGGACGGTTTTCCTCGGAACGGGCGCTTTCGCCGCGGACGTGCTGCGCGCGCTCTCGCCGGAAGCCCGTGCCGCCATCCCGCTCGTCGTCACCTTTCCGCCGCGGCCCGCCGGGCGCGGACGGGAACCGCGCCCGTCGCCCGTCGCGCTCGCCGCGGCGGAGTTGGGGTTGCACGTCTCCGCCCCGGAATCCGCCAACGAAGGCGCGGGATTCGACGAAATCGCCTCCCTCCGCCCGTCCTTCCTCCTTGTCTGCGATTACGGCGCTTTCATCCGTTCTCCCCTGCGGGCCGTCGCCACGCGGGAAATCCTCAACATCCACCCCTCGCTCCTCCCGCGCTGGCGCGGGGCGACGCCGCTCCAGCGCACGCTCGCCGAAGGGGACGCCACTTGCGGCGTGACCGTTCTCCGCGTGACAAAGGACCTCGACGCCGGGGACATTTTCGCGCAAAAGGAATTCCCCCTCGAAGCGGACGAGACCCTGCCGACGCTTTCGGCGAAGCTCGCCCGCGCGGGCGCGGCGCTTTTCGAGGAAACCGCGCGCGCCATCGAAGCGGGCACCGCCTGCCGCGTCCCGCAGGACGGGACGCGGGCAACCCACGCGGGCGTGCTTTCCAAATCCGACGGCTTCTGCGATTTTTCGCTCCCCGCGGCGGTCTACGTCCGCCGCATCCGCGCCTTCGACCCGTGGCCCGGCGTCTTCACGACCCTGCCGAACGGCCGCCTCCTCAAGATTCTTTCCGCCGCCGCGCGGGAAGCCGACGGCGGGCGCGAGCCCGCGGGGACGGTGGTCGCGTGCTCCGCGGCGGGCGTGGACGTCCGGTGCGGCGACGGCTCCCTCCTGCGGCTGGCACAGGTGGGACCGGCGGGGAAGAAAGCGATGTGCGCGGCGGCGTGGGTTTGCGGCCGCGGGGTTTCCGCCGGCGAACGGCTGGGAGGAGGAATGCCATGAAAGGGCGCTTCACTTCGATGGACTGGGCGCACTGGAAGCCGAAGGAAAAGGCGACCATCCTTTTCGTGCGGACGGACGGGATGCTGTTGCTCATCCACAAGTTGCAGGGCATGGGCGCGGGCTTGCTCAACGGCCCGGGCGGG
This sequence comes from Kiritimatiellia bacterium, assembly GCA_017445365.1. Classification (GTDB taxonomy): domain Bacteria; phylum Verrucomicrobiota; class Kiritimatiellia; order CAIQIC01; family Lenti-01; genus RGIG3480. The sequence goes on from JAFSUH010000042.1 coordinate 4,062, forward strand.
CGCATCGAGCCGACGGACCCGTCGCCCGCGGCGGGGGCGATTCGCGAGGCGCAGGAGGAACTGCGCATCACGCCGACGGGCGTCAAGGAAGCGGGCGAGCTCTGGTTCGAGTTCACCAACGGCTACTCCCTGCGTTGCCACGTGTTCACGGCGACGGGCTACGAAGGGGTTCCGACGAGCACGCCGGAGGCCATTCCCCTGTGGGTGGACGAGCGGCACGTCCCGTACGAAAAGATGTGGACCGACGACCGCATCTGGATGCCGCTCATGCTCGCGGACCGGCCGTTCCTCGGCCGCTTCCTCTTCGACGGCAACACGATGCTGGGGTGCGAAATCGACGTGGCGCCGCTCCCGGGCCCGCCGCGCGAACGCACGCCCGACGCCTGACGGTTTTCCTGCCCCATGAGCCGCCCCCGTCCGCAAGCCGTCTCTCCTTCCGCCGAAACCCGCATCCGGCGGGGGATGGTTCTTTTTTGCTTGACAATTCTTTTGGCCCTCGCGGCGGCGTGGCCCGCGCTCCCGGCGAAGGCGGACGGCGCCCCGGCCGCGGAATCCGTTCCGGCGGAAGAGGCCGTCCCGCAAGCTGTCCCGGAACCCCCCGCGCCCGCGGCGGAAGCCGCGCCGCCGGACGCGGACGGCGCCGAACCCGTCTCTCCCGCCGCGGAGGAGCCGCCCGTCGCGGTCTTCACGCTGGAAGACGCCATCGGCTTCGCCCTCCGCCACAACCGCGACCTCCTCCTCCGGACGCTGGACGTGGCGGAAGCGTCGCTCCAAGTCGACCGGCAACGGGCGAACGTGCTCGATTTTTCCTTGACGCCGGAAGGCGGCTGGCGGACGGGCTCCGACGGGGAAAGCGGCTCCTTCGGCGCCTCCGCTTCGGCGGTTCTCGCGACCGGCGCGCGGGTGCGTTTCGGCGCGGGCGCGACGACCATCGAAAACGACGGCGCGGAGCCGTGGCGGCGCGGCGAAGCCGCCGTGCGCGTCGAGCAGCCCCTCTTCCGGGGCTTCGGCTCCCTCGTGCGCGACGAGCCGGTCGCCCTCGCGGACGACGCCTTGCGTTCCGCGGCCCGTTCCCTCGCGCGGGCGCGCTCCGCTTTGGCGCTTTCGGTGGTGGAGGCGTTCGAGGACTTGCTCTACCTCGCCGCGCAGATCCGCGCCGACGAGGCTTTCGCCGCGCGCATGGAGCGGCTCGGCGCCCTCGCCGAAGCGCAGGAGCGGCAGGGCCGGGTGGGGCGGACCGAAGTCCTGCGGATGGAACTCCAGCGCGGGGAGGCGGTGGCGCGCCTGGAGCAGGAGCGGACCGAGCTCGACATCCGCCGCCAGTCGTTCGCGGATCTCGTGGGGCTCGAAGCGGACGAACCCTTCGAGCTGGTGGAAGGCGACGAGCTGGTGCTCGAGGACATCTCCCCCGAAAAGGCGCTCGCGGTGGCCTTGCGCGAGCGGCCGGACTACGCGCAGGTCCTCGACGACATCCGCGTTTCCGCGCGCGAGGCGCGGCTCGCGCGGCGGGAGCTCCTCCCCGACATCCGTTTCGTCGGGAAGGCCGGGCGGCAGGGCGAGGGGCGCAACTGGTCGGACGCGGGGGCGCTCGACGAAGACGTTTGGCAGGCGGGGCTTGAAGCGGACATCAACATCGACCGGCGGCGGGCGAAGATGGCGGTGGCCGCGGCGGACCTGCGCGGGGAGGCGGCGGAGCGGAGCGCGGAAATCGCGCGCTGCCGGCTGGCGCTGGAAGTGAGCGAGGCCTTGATGGCGTACCGCCGCTCGCGGGCGGAGGAGGCGCTCGCGGATCGCAACGCCGAAGTCGCGGAGGGACGCGCGGAGCTCGCGCGGGTGCTCTTCGCCGCGAAGAAGACGGGCGCGGACGCGGTGAGCGACGCGGAGGGCGACTGCATCGCCCGCGCGCTCGACCGCTGTTCGATGCGGCGGGAGGCGGCGGTCGCGGCGTACCGCGTGCTGCACGTGCTGGGGACCCTGCTTCCCGCGGACGAAGAACTGCTGGAGCGGCCATGAAGCGGCTCGAAGCGTTCCTGGAGGAGATGGCCAAGCGCAAGGACGCTTCGCCGCACACCTTGGCGGCCTACGCGGCCGACGCGAAGGCGTTCGCGCGGTTCCGCTGGGGGGAAGCGGCGGGGAAGGCGGACTTCGCGGCGCCGTGGGAGCGGGTGGGCAAGGAGGACGCGCGGGCGTACCTCGCCGCGACCCTGGAGGACGGGCGGAGCTCCGCGACGGCGCGGCGGCACGTGTCGGCCCTGCGCAGTTTCTGGAAGTTTTTGATGCGGAAGGGCGTCGTCAAGATGAATCCCTTCGCGAACGTGGCGATGCCGCGGCGGGCGAAGCGCCTGCCGACGGTGCTCACGACGCTGGAAACGGCGAAGCTCATGGAAGCGCCGCGGAAGCGGTACGAGGAGCTGCCGCGCGCGGGAAAGACGCCGTTCGCGGCCTACGCCGCCAAGCGCGACCGCGCGATCCTGGAAACCTTGTACGCGAGCGGGATGCGCATCTCGGAACTCTGCAACCTGCCGGAAGACGCGCTCGATTTGCGGGAGGGGACGGTGCACGTCACCGGCAAGGGGCGGAAGGAACGGATCTGCCTCCTGGGCCGGACGGCGGTTGCCGCGCTGGAAGAGGCGATCGCCGCGCGCGACGCGTTTTTCTGGGCGGGCGGGGGGAAGCGGGTGGCGCGGCCGCTTTTCATGGGCCACACCGGGGCGCGACTGACGCCGCGGAGCGTGGAGCGGGCGTTGAAGACGTATCTCGCCATCGCGGGTCTCCCGGAGACGGTCACGCCGCACAAGTTGCGCCATTCGTTCGCGACCCACCTCCTCGACGCGGGAGCGGATTTGCGCGGCGTGCAGGAACTGCTCGGCCACGCCAACCTCTCGACCACGCAGATCTACACGCACGTCTCCGTCGAACGCCTGAAACAGGCCTACGACGACGCCCATCCCCACGCGTAGCCCGCTCCGTCCCGGCACGCCGGGGTTTGGCAAAAAATCAGGGGCCCAAGAGATTGAAAACGAGTTCGCGCGGGGAGAGGGAATCGGGAGCGGCTTCGCGGAGAAGGGTGCCCAGAAAATCCTTCATGCGGAGAAACACCGGTTTCGGGAGCGCGGTGAGGGTTCCGTCGCCGCGGCGCATCCGCTCCATCGCCTCCCGCACGGCATGCGGGAGGTCCGCGCGCGCCGCCGGGGTCTCCTCCCAGTGCGGGAGCAGGCCCAGTTCGTCCAGCAATTCCGCCTCGAAGCGCAGGATGCCCGCCGGGCCCGGGCATCGCTCCCGCCACGCGGCGAGCGCATCCGCCAGAAGCGGATAGAACTCCTTGCCTTCCCCGTCCCCCGGCGGGACGGCGCGGTCCACCAGCCCCGCCGCGTATCCGGCCGCGGCCATCCGCCGCCAGTCGCCCGCGAAAGCGTCGCCGCCGTCGAGGAGGCTCGTTTCCCGCAAAAAATGCAAACCGCTCGCCCGCCGGTAGTACACGACTTCCGAGCGGTGCAGCTCCTTCGCCTGCCCCGCGAACGGCGAATCCACCCGGTGGAACCCCTTCGCCAGCGTCACGAGGCGGCCCGCGTCGCGCGAAAGCCACTTGAGCCACGCGCTCGTCTCCCCCTGCGGGAGGATGTCAAGCAAAACCGCTTCCGTCTTCTCAATGACCGGTTCGAAGCGCATCCACCTCTCCCGCGAAGCGTCCGAGCCACCGCAGTTCCCGCCGGCGCATGCGCCGCCGTTCCGGCGGCGTCGCGTCGTCGGCCCCGGTCAGGTGGTCGATGCCGTGGGCGAGGTACAGGGCGAACTCCTTCGCTTCCCCGCCCGGCCGCTTCGCCCCCTCCTGCCGCGCGCGCTCGGCGTTGACCACGATTTCCGCCTCGCCGCCCGGCGGGCCGCCGGGCACCGGCGCGTACCGCAGGGAAATCACGTCGGTCTGGACGCGCAAGCCGAACACGCGCGCTTTCGCTTCCGGCATCTCCCGGTCGCCGACAAGCTCGATGGCAAGCGCTCCCGGCGCGTCGGCGCGCCCGGCAAAGGCCGCCTCCAGCAGCTTCGCGGCGAGCGCCGCCACCGCGCGCGACGGCGGCGCGTCAAGCGTTTTTCGCCGCACGATCCGGATGGCGGGGCGGGTAGGGCGTCCTTCCATGGCGCATGTTCCAGAGCGAGAAGACGAGCGACTCGCGGATTTCGCGGATTTCCTTGAGCGAAAGCGGACTTTCGTCGAGCTGGCCGTCGGCGATGCGCGCGGAGGCCATCCGCTCGACCAGGGTGCGGATGTGCTGCGGGGTGGGCTTTTCGAGCGACCGCGAGGCGGCCTCGACGCCGTCGGCGAGCATCAAAATCGCGTGCTCCTTCGTGCGCGGGCGCGGCCCTTCGTACCGGAAGCTCGCCTCCAGCCCCGGCGCCTCCGGCAGGCCCGCCGCGTCGGCCTCCTTCTTCGCGATCTGGTAGAAGAAGCTCGCGAGACCGGTCCCGTGGTGCGAGGCGATGGCCTGGCGGACGACCGCGGGCAGGCGGTACCGCTTCGCGAGGCTCAGCCCCTCCTTGACGTGCGACTGGATGATCAGGGCGCTCATCGCCGGGGCGAGTTGGTCGTGCGGGTTGTCGCCGCCGCGCTGGTTTTCGGTGAAAAATTCGGGCTTGGCGAGTTTGCCGATGTCGTGGAAGTACGCCTCGACGGTCACCTCCAGCGAATCGGCGCCGATCTTCTCGGCGGCGGCGGACGCGAGCGCGGCGACCATGAGCGAATGGTGGTACGTGCCGGGGGCCTCGACCGCGAGACGGCGGAGCAGCGGGTGGCCCGCGTCGGTCAGTTCGAGGAAGGTCACGCCGGTGGTGAAGCCGAACATCCACTCGCACGCCGGCAGGAGCAGGGTCGCGATGGAGCCGGAGAGGAAGCCTCCCGCGAGGGCGGAAACGGCCTGCGCGGCGGCGGCCTCGCCGGGAAGCCGCTGCATGACCGCGTACGCGGCGGCAACGAGCGCCGCGACCGCGCCGGAAAGGAGCCCCGCGCGCATGATCTGCGAGCGCTTGTGGACGCGGCGGAGGACGAGCACCGCCGAAGCGGAGGCGGCGAAGGCGGGAATCGCTACCCCGCCGTTCTTGCCGAAGAGCATGTCGCAGGCGAGTCCCAGCCAGAGCGCGGCGGCGAGCCCCGTCGCGCCGTCGGCGAAGAGGGCGGCGAGGATGGCCGCGGCGGAAAGCGGCAGGAGGTACGGCAGAAGCCACATCGGAAGGAGCGGCTGCGACGCGCAGAGCGCGCGGCCCGCGAGCACGAGGGCGACGGTAAGGACCGCGAGGAAGGCGAGAAGCCACTTCCGCCGGATTCCGGTCGCGCCGTGCGGGAGGATGCCGCGGCGGGAAATGCGCTCCCAGGCAAGGCACATGAGTTGCGCGAGCAGGAGGATCAGCGCGCGGCCGGTGCGGTGGCGGCGGCGGGCGGAGGGGCTTTCCAGTTCGGAGAGGCGCCGCGCGTGGGCGGAAAGGATTTCGCGGGTCTGCTCGGTGACGCGCTGGCGCTCTTCCATCAGGGTGTCGCCGATGCGGAAGGAACGCATGGCGGTGGCCACCTGTTC
>JAFSUH010000043.1 GCA_017445365.1 Kiritimatiellia bacterium
AGCGCCGCCTGCCGCGGGGTCGGCGGGGCCGCGGACGCCGCGGCGGAAACCGCGGCGACAACAGCGAGCAAAAGCAGGCGGAAGGCGCGCATGGGCACGGAGGTCACTCGTCGAAGGCCCCGTCCGCGGAGAACAGCGAGGCGGGCAGGTCGGCGTTGACGGCGAGCTCGTCGAAGCGCGAGACCGCCGTCCGTCCGTCCGCGTCGGCGAGCTCTTCGCGCGCGTACAGCCACGCGCCGGGAAGGACTTCGCGGGGCAGGAGGAAGCGCAGGCGCGCCCCCGGCGCCTCGCCGCCGCGGTCGAGGAAGTACGTCAGCTCCGTCACGCGCCCGTCGGCGGCGAATCCCGCCGCAATCGACGGCGGCACGCCGACGGCATCTTCCGGCGAAACGAAAAGCACCCGGCGCGCCTCGCCCTTCGCGGGCGGGATGTCGCGCGCTTCGGCGCCGTCGAAGGGGAGGAGGTATTCCTCCGGCGAGGCGGGCACGGACACCTGGTTCGCCTTCTGCGCGGTGCTCTGATCCGAAAGCGCGCGCACGCGGACCGCGCCGCCCGCTTCGCGGCGGTCGTACACCTTCTCCCCGTCGATGACGACCTTCCGGCCCGGCGGCGAGACGGAGACGCTCGCGAGCCGGTTGCCGCGCGCCCAGGCGACGCGGGAAATGACGCGGACGGTCTTCCCGCCGGGCAGGGGCATTTCGCGGCGGACGACGCAGGTGAGGTTGCTCACGCCTTCGTACGACGCGCGGAGGGCGGCGTACACGCCTTCCGCCGGGGCGGCGAGAACCGCCGGGGCGGCGGGGGCGGCACCGTCGGCCAAGGCCGGGGCCGCGAGGGCCGAAAGCAAAACACCCGCCGCCAGTGCGAGGGCACCGGGGCGGGCTCGGGAAAAAACGGCCACGGGTTAGAAGTAGGCCGGATCGCTTTCGTGGAGGTCTTCGGAGGTGATGCCGCCGTACGCGGAGAAGAAGCTCCAGATGCTGCCGACGAAAAGCAGTTGGAGGATGTCGCGGATGTGGAGTTCCTTGCCGGAGTTGTAGGCGGCGGCGGTGCGGATGCCGAAGCAGCAACCGACGAGACCGGCGACGAGACCGCCGGGCTCGCGGCTCTTGGCGGCGAAGGCGTTCGGGACGACCGCGGCGCAGACGAACGAAACGATCAATGCGATGGCGATGATTTTCTTCATGGAGGGCTTTCTGGTTGGGATTCCTTGTAGGCAGGAAAGCAAAGCAGATTTCCCCCCGCGCGTCAAACCGAATGGGCCCGGCACCCTTGCCGATGTTCGGCAAAAACGGAGCGGATTTGCCAATCCTTGGCAGCGGTGGAAAGCATCGGCGGGGTTCACGGCATCTTCCGGGCCCGCGCGTCGATCTGCCGCAGGGCTTCGTAGAGGACGACGGCCGCGGCGGAAGAGAGGTTGAGGGAGCCGACGAACTGCGTTTGCATCGGAATGCCGTAGCACGCGTCGGGGTTGGCCGCGAGGATTTCCTCCGGGAGGCCCTTCGTTTCGCAGCCGAACACGAGCACGTCGCCCGGTTTGTAGCGCGCTTCGGTGTACAGCTTCGGCGACGCCGTTGTGAAAAAAAGCCACTTGCCCGCGCCCGCGAGCGCCGCGCGGCAGGCGGCGAAACTTTCATGGACCGTGACGCGGATGGCGTCCCAGTAATCGAGACCCGCGCGGCGGAGCTTCGCGTTGTCGAGGGCGAAGCCCATCGGCTTTACCAGATGCAGGCGCGAGCCCGTCGCCGCGCACGAGCGGGCGATGTTTCCCGTGTTCGGCGGTATCTCCGGGGAAACCAGCACGATGTTGAGCGGCGGGTCGGGAAAGACGAAATCGAAATCGGCCTTGCGCGAGTGGGCGTGTTTCATGGCCCCATTCTGCCGCGATTTCCCCGCCCGTCAAACCTCCCGCGCCGGGCCCGGCGGAATCCCGCTTGCGGTGCATGCACTTTTGTGGATACAATGCAGACATGAAATCGATTCAGTACACCATCCGCGGCATCGCCCCCGATTTCGACCGCCGTCTCCGCTCTCGCGCCCGCGAGAGTTCGGGCAGTTTCAACGCCTTCCTGTTGCAACTGCTGCACCTCGGCATGGGCGAGAGCGCGGACAAGCCCTTCGACAACGGCTTGGGCGTTTTCGCCGGCACGTGGGTGGACGACCCGGAAACCGACCGGGCGCTCGACGAACAGCGCGGCATCGACGGAGACCTCTGGAAATGAGGATTTTGCTCGACACGAACCGCTACGGCGACTTCTGCAAGGGCGTGCCCGCCTCCGTCACCGCCGTCGTTTCCGCCGAACGGGTGTTCCTGCCCTTCGTCGCGCTGGCCGAGTTGCGGGCCGGATTCCGCGCCGGTACGCAGGGCCGCAGCAACGAAGAAACGCTGGAACGCTTCCTCGCCTCCCCCCGCGTCGAAGTCCTGTACGCGGACGAAGCCACCGTCGGGGCCTACGCCGGGCTTTTCGCCCAGCTCCGCCGCCAGGGCACCCCCATCCCGACGAACGACCTGTGGATTGCCGCCCTCGCCGTCCAGCACGGCCTGGCCCTCCATTCCCGCGACGCGCATTTCGACGCCATCCCGCAGCTGCTCCGGCTTTGAGATGTCGTTTTTCCGTTGACGGAAATCCGCCGGGGCGCTTTAGACTCCCGGCGATGAAACCACAAGCTTCCAGTTTTTTCCCGCGCGCGGCGGTTTTCGATTTCGACGGCGTGCTCGCCCAAAGCGAGCCGACCCACTGCGAGACCCTGCGGAAAGCCTTCGACGGCCATCTCGCCCGCAAGGGACTCCCCGTCCCGAAGCGCGACCCGGCGCGGGATTGGGAGGAGTACAAGGCGAAGCGCATCGGGTTTTCCGACGCCGACGCCTTCCGCTCGCTCGCCGCGGAGGAGGGCGTCGAGCTTTCCGAAGCCGACGTCGCCCGCCTCATCGACGTCAAGGCGATGTTGTTCGCCACGCGCGCGGAGCACGGCGGCGTCGCGGACTTTCCCGACGGCCTCGCGGCGTTGCGCGCCTTCGCCGCGGCGATGCCGGTCGCCCTCTGCTCGGGGGCGCTCGCGAGCGACACGGCGCCGCTTTTGAAGCACTGGGGCGTGGAGGGGTGCTTCGCCGCGCGCGTCACCGCGGAAGAAACGGAAAAAAGCAAGCCCGCGGCCGACCCGTACCTGGCGGCGCTGGCGAAGCTCCGCCGCGCCGTGCCGGACCTGGAAGCGGCGGAAACGCTGGCTTTCGAGGACACCGCCGACGGGGTGCGTTCCGCGCGCGCGGCGGGGCTCGCCGTCTTCGGCGTCGCCCGCGAAAAAAACGCCGCCGAGTTGCGCGCGGCGGGGGCGCAGGCCGTCGCGGACGACCTGAGAAGCGTGCGTCCGGAAACCGTCCGCGCGATGTTCGCCTCCCGCGCCCCATGAACGGAACACCCGTCAAGCTGCAACGGATGCTGACGGAGGCGGGCGTCGCCTCGCGGCGGCACGCGGACGGCATGATCGCCGTGGGGCGCGTCACCGTGGACGGCAAGGTCGTCACCGTCCCGATGGAGCGGATTCCCGCGGACGCGGACGTGCGGCTCGACGGGCGACCCCTGCCGCGGAAGCCGGAAACGGTGGCGTTCCTGTGCGACAAGCCGCGCGGGGTCCTCTGCACCGCGCACGACCCGGAGGGGCGGGAGACCATCGGGGAATGGGCCGTGCGGCACGGCGCGCCGCGGGGGCTCCGGCTCTACACGGTGGGGAGGCTCGATTTCCTGAGCGAGGGGCTCGTGATTTTGACCAACGACGGAGCGCTCGCGGAGAAGGCGGGGCACCCGCGGTACGGCATCCGCAAGACCTACCGCGTCCTCCTGCCGCGCCCGCTTTCGGCGGCGGAGCTCGCGCGCCTCGTCCGCGGCATCCCGGACGGCGGGGAAACCCTGCGCGCGCTTTCGGCGGAAAACGAATACGAGGCGGAAAAGGGCTTCGTCGCCAAGTTGGTGCTGGGCGAGGGCCGCAACCGCGAAATCCGCCGGATGATGGATGCTTTGGGGCTCAAGGTGCGCGCCTTGCGGCGGGTCGCCATCGGCCCGTTGGGGGAAAACCTCCTCCGCGGCAAACCCCTCCGCCGTCTCTCCCCGGCCGACATCGCGCGCCTCCTGCCGCACGGATAGCGGCACCGGAACCGCGCTTGCCGTCCCGCGCGGCAAAAGGGGACGGCGGAACGCCCGTCAGGGCAGGAGTTTCGGGAGGAAGACGATCGCGCCGACGGCGGCGGCCCCGAACGCCGCGAGCAGGACGGCCGCGGCGGCGCAGTCCTTCGCGCGTTTCGCGAGCGGATGCCGGGACGGCTCGGCGAGATCGACCGCGGCTTCGAGGGCGGTATTGGCGCATTCGAGCGCGGACACGAGCGCGATGCAGAGGACGACGGCGATCCATTCCCCGCGGGAGAGGCCGAGGTACGCCCCCAGCGCGACGGCGGCGGCCGCGGCGGCGGCGTGGAGCCGCAGGTTCCGTTGCGTGCAGAAGGCCTGCGCGAGCCCCGCGAAGGCCGCGCGGAAGGGATTGCCGCCGCGGGGGCGGGCGGCTTCCGCGGCATGTTCGCGGGCGAAAGCTTCGTACGCGCGCACGCCCTCGTCCACGAGGCGTTCCTGTTCGGCGGGGGAGAGCGCGCGGACGCGCCGGGCGGGGACCCCGGCCCACAGTTCCCCGGCGCCGACAACGCAACCCGGGGGCACGACGGCCCCGGCGGCGACGACGGCGCCCCGGCCGATGCGGCAGCCGTCGAGGAGGACGGCGCCCCTCCCGACGAGCGCGTGCCCTTCGATGCGGCAGCCGTGGACGGTCGCGTTGTGGCCGATGGTCGTGTCGTCGCCGATTTCGAGGGAAAACCCGCCTTCGGACACGTGCAGGGAGCAGCCCTCCTGGACGTTCACGCGGTTGCCGATGCGGATGCGGTTCACGTCGCCGCGGACGGAGGCGCCGTGCCAGACGGAGCATCCGGCGCCGCAGACGACGTCGCCGACGACGGACGCGCCGGGCGCCACGTGGCATCCCGGGCCGAAAACGGGGTGGATGCCCCGGAACGGAGCGATGTTCCGCATGGGAGGCCGCCTTCCGCGCTACGCCCGCGGCGCCGCGTCCTTCCCGCACGAAAAGGCTTCCGCGACGATGCCGCCCACCGCGCGGTAGGCGTGGCGGCACGGGTCGTAGCAGACGGGCTTCATCTTTTCCGCGTCGGGGAGGCCATCCGAAAGCGCCGATTCCTCGACCGCGCAGGAGAGGATCCGGCCGACGACGTTGCAGGTTTCCGGGTCCATCGAAACGAGCCCGCATTCGAGGACGAGCGGGAACTCGTCCGCCACGGGCGCGTCCGCGTGCTTCCCCTTCGAAACATGGAGGCCGCTTGCCGCGACCTTGCCGGGCACGTCGCGGGCGCTGGCGAGGCCGAGGCAGTCGCACGCGCGCACGGTGTCCGCCGTGGCGAAGGCGACGGTGAAGGCCTTGCGCGCGGCGATGTTTTCCCAGGTCTTGTGGGCGGTATCGATGCAAAGGGTCAGCCGGTCTTCGAGCGTCACGCCGCCCCAGGCGGCGGGCATGAAGTCCGCGGTGCCGTCCGCGCCGTAGCTGCCGACCATGAGGACGGGCATCGGGAACATCCAGTTTTTCGTTCCGAAATCTTTTTTCACGGGTTTTCCTCCGGGAAGGGTTTCCGCCACTCTACCACGCCGCGTCCGCCGGGAAACGGCGAATTTTCCGCCCCGCCGCGGCCGGAAGGCGTTTGGCCGATGTTTGGCAAAAGCCGGAAAGCGCGCGGCGACAAGGATTTGCCGATGTTTGGCAAATTGCGGGTGATTTTGCCAAGCATTGGCAAAATGCGATTCGGGCGCGGCGGGCGGCGAAAATTGGCTTGCGGGGGAAGGCGCGGCGGAAGTAAAACGTTTTACGCGATGAACGCCTCCCTCCCCTTTTCCCCCGTTTCCGCCCTCTCCCGCGTCCTTTCCCGCCTCGACGACCTCGCATCCGCCCGCGGCGGCGTGCCCGACCGCTACGCCGTCCCCGGCCGCTGGCTCGCCCCCGGCGGCCCCCCCGCCCCCCGCGCCGTCGAGCCCGCGGACTTCTTCCGCCGCGCCATCCGCGCCATCCTCGACTCGCCCGATTCCCCCCTCCCGCAAAGCCCCTC
>JAFSUH010000044.1 GCA_017445365.1 Kiritimatiellia bacterium
CCGGACACACTTTGCGGACCAAAGAAAAAAAATTTGTCCCTGTTTGTCTTCCTTTCAAAAATTCTTTTCAGTTGTTTCCAAGTTGTCCCGAGTTGTTTGAAAACAGATTTGTTTTGTTCGGCCGTTTCCGGGTTGTGGCTTCCGGCAAGGGGAATCGTCACCTTGAACTGGTCTTCTTCGCCCCGCCCGCAGGGCGCACCGCAAACTCGTCACTGCGCCCGCGTAGTAGATGGGCCGGAACTTCAGCCGCTGGGCGGGAAGCTCCCCGAAGGGGGCGGAGGAGAAGACGATGGCGTCCAGGACGGACGGGGCTTCCTTCAGCAGCTGGTGCACGCTCTTGAGACGGCCCGCCGCGCCGCTTTTTACCTCGATGGGCTGCACGCGGCCGTCCAGGGCGACCACGAAATCGACCTCGGCCTGCGCGTTTTTCGCGTCCCGTTTCCACCAGTGCGGTTCGTCGCCGCCGAATGCCGCGGACAGTTCCTGCGCCACGAACTGCTCCGCCAGCGCGCCGTTGTAAGTGTTGAGCAAATCGCGTTCGCGCAGGACTTCGTCCGCCGGCCGGCCGGACATCGCCTGGTAGAGGCCGATGTCCCCCGCGTAGGGCTTGATCCGGGGCGCCGTGTCGAGGTCGAACGGCAGGGCGGCGGACGACACCGCCCGCGACAGCTTCACCAGCCGCGCCTTCGCGAGGAGCTCCAGCGCCTTTTTGTTGGTGGTTCCCGAATGCCTGCGGGAAAGCGCCGCGTAGGCAATCTGCCGCCCGGCGGACGCGACGGCGGCGCGCCAGATTTCGCGGAGCGTGGAAGCCTCCATGCGTTCCGGGTACTTCGCGAAATCCTGCTCGAAGGCGATGATCAGGTCGTTCTGGATTTCCCGCACGTCCAGCAGGCTACCGCCCTCCGCCCGGACCTTGACGCATTCGGGCAGCCCCCCGACGAGCGAATAGGTCCGCACCTCGTCCAGCAACTTCGCGTGGACGGCCTCGGGCAACGCCTTGGGGTCCCCCCGCACCACCGCCGCCAAGGGTTCGTTGCCCACCGCTTCCAGATACTCGGCGAAGGTCATCGGGTGCAATTCGGCGAACTGGACCCTCCCGACGGGGAATGGGAGGTCGTCGAGGGCGAAATCCAGAAGCGACCCCGCCGCGAGAACCGGCACCTCCGGCAGTTGCTCGTAAAAGTACCGCAACGCCGCCAACGCCTTGGGGCACAACTGGATTTCGTCCAGGAACAGCAGGGTTTTCCCGCCCAGGAGCCGCTGGCCGGAGATGAGTTCGAGTTCGTTGCAGATGCGGACCGGGTCCAGATCCCGGTCGAAGACCGACTGCCATTGCGGGGAAATCTCGAAGTTCACCTCCAGAAAGGCGTCTTTGTAGAACGTTTTGGCAAACTCCCTGGCGCACCACGTCTTGCCGGTCTGGCGCATTCCGCGGATGACGAGCGGCTTGCGGACGGACTTGCCGTGCCATTCTTCCAGTTTTTTTGCAAAGATACGTTTCATTCCGGTTGCCTTTCTCCGCTTGTGTCGATGGAGATATACCATGTCCCCGCCTTCCCATCAATCCAGAATGGAGATTTACCAATGGTATTTCTTGTCTTCCGATGGAGATTTACCAATGGTGTTGTGCTTTCTGCAAGTGACGAGCGACGAGGTTGCGCTACGGCCTGTCGGCCCCGCCATTCCCCCCCTGGCGCGGCAAGATGCCGCACCTCCGGAAGCACCGCCACACCTCTTCCCCGACTTCCGCGCCACCTCCGGAGGTGAGGCTTCCAGCCGAGCCCATTTCCAATCCTCCCGCCCGCGAGCGGCCCCGCATTGAAGGGGTGAAAGGGTGAAGAGTTGAAAGGTTGAAAAGTTGAGGAAATCTGTTGAAGGGCCATTCTTCAACTTTTCACCCGCCGCGGCGGCCGCCGTGCCGTCCGCGCGCAGGGTGCACCGCAAACTCGTCTCTCGTAACTCGTAACTCGTCACTGCGCCCGCAGGGCGCTCTGGCTCTTTGCAATAGGTCAGTACCGTGTTGCGGATTTTGGAAAAGCCGGCCTCTCACTCCGCCAGCGCCCGGTCCAGGATTCCCTCGTCCAGCAGGAACGGCACCACCCCGACCCTCCAAATGCCCTCTTCCGACACCCGCAGGCCCTCCGTTCCCCCCGTCACCACCATCTTCCTGAAAAAGTCCCCGCTTTTCCGCAGCGGCAGCAGCTCCCGTTCCTCCTTTTCCGCCGTCGGCATCGCGAACGCCGACTGGATGTACAGCCGCCCCGGGGCCCGGTTCACCACAAAATCGATTTCGTGCAGGCGCATCTCCCGCTTCCCGTTCGCCCCCGTCGCCGTGATGGGCACCACCCCCACGTCCACCAGGCATCCCCGCCTCACCAGCTCGTTGTAGAGCACGTTCTCCATCGCGTGCGACGGCGACGTCTCCCGGAACCCCATCCGCGCGTTCCGGAGCCCCGTGTCTTCGCAGTACCACTTCGACGGCGAATCGAAATACCGCTTTCCCTTCACGTCCCAACGTTTCGCTTCCGAGAACAGGAACGCGTCCTGCAAGTGCTCCAGGTACCGCCGGACCGTGTGGTCGTTCGTCGCCGTCCGCGCCGCCGACCGCAGCGTTTCCACCAGCTTGTGCGGGTTGGTCAGCGACCCTGTGGCGCTCGCCACCGCGTCCACCACCTTTCCCAGCACCCCGTCGTCCTTCAGCCGGTACCTCTTGCGGATGTCCGCGAGGTACACCTCCCGGAACAACCCTTCCAGGTACCGCGCCCGCTCCCGGTCATCGCTCTCCGCCACCGCCAGCGGCATCCCGCCCCACAGCAGGTAGCGATCGAACGCCGCCGCCTTGTCCCCGCCGGGCCCCACCCCCGTCGCATCGCAGTATTCCGCGAACGAAAACGGATGCACCCGCACCTGGCTCCCCCGGTCCGCGAACTCCGACTCGATGTCGCTCGACAGCATCCGCGAGTTCGACCCCGTCACGTACACATCCACCTTGTCCATCTGCCGGAGCCCGTTCAGCGTGTCGTGGAACGTCGCGTAGGCCCCCTCCCGGTCCTCCGGCGCCAACCGCGCCAAGTCCACCTCCGGCGGCAGGATTTTCCGCGCCAGCTGCACCTCGTCGATGAACACGTACGTCCACTTCCCGTCCTCCGGGAGCCGTGCCCGGATCCACTCCCCCAGCGACAGCGCGTCCCGGCAACCCCGGAACTCGTCCCGGTCCAGCGGCACCTCCACGATGTGCCGTCCGTCCACCCCCTGCTCCTCCAGCCATTCCTTGAACAGCACCGACAGCAAATACGACTTTCCGCACCGCCGCACCCCGGTCACGATTTTCACCAATCCGTTGTGCATTCGGTGTTTCAGCTGTTCCAGATACCTGTCCCGCCGGACCTTCATGTCAAATCCACTCTCCATGTCGTGCAAATTTGAATTCGGATTGTCCCCCGGATTCCTCGCCTGTCAAGAACCAACCGCACTCAGCATGCTGCCAGCAACCACTCCGCCGCCGGAAGCACCTCCACCCGCTTCCCGTTGGCGAGGGGAATTTCGCCCCGTTCGTTGCGGGTCACGACGAGCATGCGTCCGAGCGGGCGCCATGCATCGAGTTTTTCCAGCGCCGCGACCGCCCGTCTGGCGGTCTCCGCATTGGCGAGCGACCAGCACGCCTGCACGCCGAGCCCCGCCTCGGGGACGTGGAAATCGACCTCCGCGTTCCTCCTGTAGAACTTCAGTCCCTCCCCGTAACGCCGCCGCAGGTGCACGGCGCACAAATTCTCCAGCAACGCGCTGTCCGGGTCGCCCAGGAAGATGTTCAAGAGTCCGTTGTCGGTGAAATAGTGCTTCTGCACCCCTTCCCGTTCCGAAAAACTCCCCGCGCTGTTCGCGATGGAAAACACCAGGCACGACTCCCGCATGAACCGCACGTAATCCCTCACCCCGGACGCCGTTCCACCGGCCCCCGCGGCCTTCACCAAGTCCGCGATCCGGTGGTAGGACGCGCTCTGGCACACGCTTTCCGCGAGCTTCTTGACCGTCAGGCGCAAGCCTTCCTCGTTGCGCACCCCGTTCCGCGCCACCATGTCGCTGAAGAAGATGCGCCCGAACAGCCCGTTCAGCCAGCCCCGCTTGTCCGCGTGGCGCAGCGTCTCCGGCAGCCCCCCGAAGCGCAGATAGGCCTCGAACCGCCGCGCCACCTCCCCGGCGCCACGGCCGTACTTCCTCCCCGGCCCCTCCCGCACGCCCGCCGCCCGCAGGTATTCCGAGAACGAATACGGCCAGACCTCCTTCACCAGATACCGGCCCCCCAGCGTCGAAGCGATTTCCCGGCTGAGCATCTTCGCGTTCGAACCGGTCACCCACACCCGCCGCCCCTCGTTCGCCAACCGCCGCGCGAACTTTTCCCACCCTTCCACGTTCTGGATCTCGTCGAAATACAGCGACGGCTCCCCCGGGTACAGCGACCGGTACGCCACCAGGATCGCATCCAGCTCCTTCGCCTTCAATTCCGCGAGCCGTTCGTCGTCGAAATTCACCAGGCACAGTTCCTCCGGCCGCCTTCCCGCGGCCAACTCCGCCTTCATCCGCTGGTACATCAGGTAACTCTTCCCGGCCTGCCGCAAGCCCACCAGCACGTACCGCCCCCCCTCTTCGAACCCATACTCGCGCTCCGTCAATTCCACCCCCCGCACGAACTCCTGGTTCTCCACGATGACCCGCTTCAACACTTCGATGTCCACCATGCCAACCTCCGATTTGTTTTCCTTTGCCGAACAAACAATCTCAATTTTGTTTGCTACTGTCAACCATTTTTGCAGAGCTGACGAAAGTCATGCAATGCTTGTTCAGAAGGTTCCGCGCGACTTCCGGGGGTACGGCATCCTGCCGCGTGGGGATGGGGCATTGCACGCCCGAAGGCGCGCCCCCGCAAACTCGTCTCTCGTCACTCGTCACTGCGCCCGCAGGGCGCTCTCGTCACTTGTCCTGCCGCATCCCCAGAGGCCCGTCCGCGAGGCGTCCCGAGAGCGGAAAACAAGCGAAAAGGCCAATGTTTTCCATGTTCTCACTTCCGGCCGCGCCCTCTACCGAATCGTCCCGCCCACACAGCGGGCGGGAGAAGAGCGGAAAAGCTCACGCGGAGTCGCGGAGCCGCAGAGGGCTCGGGGAGGGGAAATCAGCACAAAAGAACAGAAAGGCCATGTAGGATGCCCAGTACCATTTCTTCTTCAACCCAATGAGCACAACGCCGTGATGGGCCGGGCGAAACCGGCCCAAAGGAGTTGTCAGGTGAAAACCTTGCGATTTCCCATGCGCAAGGATGGGTAGGGCGGGCAGTCCCTGCCCGCCGGTGTCCCTCATGCCGCAGGACGGCGCCGGGAATGTGCGGACGCCTGTTTCCCCCAGATTCCGGATGAATGGCATCCGC
>JAFSUH010000045.1 GCA_017445365.1 Kiritimatiellia bacterium
AAATACGAAGCGCAGTCTTCCTCGGTCCGGAACCAATCCAGAAACTCTTCGAAGGTGTGCGGATAAGGATGTCCGATGGTGGCTTTCATGCCACCGATTCCATCTAAATGGATGAACCTGAGTCAATCAGCCACCCAGGTTCCAGAAAGCGTTCGGGTTGAGTTTCGCCGCCAGCCCGTAGGTGAGCGTCTGCGACCCCATCCCCCCGGCCCCGCCGTTCGGATGGAATTCCACCTTGTACTTCGTCTTCGCCCACCGCGCGTGCAAGGTCAGGCCGAACGGCTTCGTGTTCAGCCAGGCTTCCAGTGCCGCAAGGTCCAGCGGTTCCCCGCCCGCCGTCTCCTTGTACCACCCCGCGAACGTCCAGCCGCCCGCCCGCGTGGCCTTCGGCATCTTGGCGCTGAAGGTCGCCGGATCGATGTCGTACCACCCCCACCCGTTCAGGTTCTCGTCGAAGCGGTACCACATTTCGCCCACCTCCGGCGTTCCCCCGTGCCCGTCGAATTCCACGCGCGCGAACAGCGTTTTGGCCGCTCCGAACGGACGGAAGCAGACGGGAACTTCCTTGTCCGCCCCCGCCTCGACCGTGAAACGGAAGCGGTCGGGTTCGCTCTCTTCCCGGAACCATGCGGGCCATCCCCCTTCGGGTCGGACCGGCGCCCAGTATTTCTCCGCATACCCGAATTCCACCCGGTACGTTCCCGGCGGCAGGACCGCCCCCGTTCCCCACGGCCACGCCCCGATCTCTTTTCCCTCCGTCCCGTCCGCTTCGAGTTTCCGGAGCCGGATGCGGACCTTGTTCGGGTCGAAAGCGGGAAAACCGGGACACGCCTTCCTCTGCAACTCCGTGATGATGTCGGTGCAGGCGAACCGCACCCGCCCCGCCTCTTCCGGCGGCATCAGGAGCGCGCGCAAGATGAGGCGGGCGGATGGGTCCTCTCCGCCCCAACGCTGCCCGTCGTACGTGCCCGGGATGTAGAACAACGCCTTCTTCCGGTCCTCGTCCCAGCGAACGTTTCCCCCGACCGCCGACCTCCATCCCGGCACGTACTCCCCGTATCCCTCGTCCGGCCGCACGGTCAACGAATGCCAGCCCGGCAGGAGGTCCACCGCTTCCCCGCCCCGGTGCCACGCCGTTTCCGGCCCGTCGTCGAAAAGCACCTGCACGTGGGCGGACAAAGGCGACTCTTCCTCGCTCCCGTCCGCGTTCTCGAAGAAAAACTCGCACGTCGTCTGCGTTCCCCAAACCCCGTAGAGATCGAGTTCGTATTTCCCGTCCACCTGCTTCACCCAACCGCGGGAGAACCATTCTCCCCAATCGCTTTCCGACGGATTCCACTCGCACCCGTCTTTGACGAGACCGGCCTCGTAGAACGGACCGTGCACCTCGTCCCATTGGTACTCCGGCGTCCCCACCGACCAGCCGTAAAACGTGCAGTCCCCCCGCTCGAACGGCTTGGCGGGCAGTTTCCGTCCCTTGCCGAACTCGAACCACAAGGGAGGGAAGCGGTCCGCCTCCGATTGCGTGGCTTTCCAGCCGTTCCGGAACAGGTGCAAGCAGCAATTCGACACTGCTGCTCCTTGCATGGCAAGTCCCTGCCACTTCCCGTCCGCCCCAATCACCGCCGCCCATTCGATTGCGTGTTCCGCCGTGTAATGCCCCGCGCACCTGAAGCCACATTGTTGAAAGGCGCATAATAATATCCCGCCGGAACCCCACCTTTGAACCATACGTTTGAAAGTACATCGCAACGAAACGCATAATTTCCAATGTTCGTTACACCGCCGCCAATCGTCACGCTCTTCAATCCGTTGCAACCATCGAAGGCCCACCCCCCGATGCTCGTCACGCCATCGGGAATCGCCACGCTCGCCAAGCCGGTACACCCCTCAAAAGCACACTCCCCGATGCTTTTCACGGCGTTGCCAATCGTCACGTTCGTCAACCCGCTGCAACCGGAAAACGCACTGCTATCGATGCTCGTCACGCTGTTCGGGATCGTCACGCTCGTCAGGCCCGCACAGCCAAAGCACGCACGTGTCCCTATGCACGTGACGGGATACCCACCCAAGGAGGAAGGAATCGTGATGGCACCGGTAGTCGTGGTCGAGATGGCGGGATTGAACCACCAATACGAATTCGGAGTTTCACACATAATCGTGGCCTTGCCGTCGAAAACATTGTAACACCACGTCATGCCGTTGACAGTTTCCCACGTATTTTCCGCCTCAGCGTGCGGCACCATGCTAAACGTCATGGTTAGAAGAACCAATTTCATCAAGACAGTGAAATGCTTCATGGGGAACTCCTGTTCAAGGTATGCTTCGGAATGCAAAAGAAAGCCTCTCCGCTACTTTCAAGTGAGGCTCTAGACTGCCCATTCAGAAAGACAGAAGAGAGGCACGCCGAATGGCGGCCTCGCAACGCGTCGTTCTGAATGGGAAATTGTCTAGATTTCACTTGAACAAAGACTTGCGAATGCAAATCAGTTGGATTGTCGCCCCGTCCGCCGGGTTTCCCCGCCAAACAGGACAATATGGATTCTGCCCGTTTCCCCTCTCCCCCGCAATGCCCAAAATTCCCGTGCAGGCCCTCCCTCCCCCGCCTCATCCGCGGCGCTTGCTTTTTGGCTTCTTCCCGGCGGACCGGCGAGCGCGGCCGTTGCAAGCGAAGGTGGGGCGAGGTGTCCCCACCGAGCCGCGTCTCGCCGCTGACGCGGGAGGGAGAGCCGCCACGCTTGCGTCGGGTGTTTCGAAGGCCATCGAGAGCCATCGAGGGCCGTCGAAAGCCATCGGATGCGACAGGCGGGATTCCCGGAGGGAAGGGCAGGCGGAGGTGGACGCCGCTGTCGTGGGAGGGTTGCCCGCCGGGCGAAGGTCAGGCGTTTCCGGTTGACCGGAAAGCCGGTTGACCGGGTGACCGGGTTGGAAACGGGCGAATTCCCAAAGGGAAGGGCAAACGTTTTCTTTCCCTTCGGGAACCCCATGGGGTCAATCCGGTCTTCCGGTCTACCGGTCTGCCGGAATCCCGCCGCCGCCCGGGGGCACTCTGCCCGCCGAAATCCCCCCGCCAGGGCGCCGCCCCGGTTGGGCGTCGGTTTGGATACCACGCCCCCGTTCCAAGACAACCGCCTTTCGGAAGGACCGCGGGGAAAGCGAAATGCATCCTTGTCCGTCGCCGGACTTTTGTTAAAGTCCGCGCCTTTCCCGAAAGGAACCACCCCGGAACCAAAGGATCCGCCATGACCCCCGAAGCCACCCAGAAGCTCGCCGAACGCATCGTCCGCTACCGCACGAATCTCGGCATGTCCCAGGAAGAACTCGCCGAAAAGTCTTCCGTCGCCCTCTCCACCGTCCGGGCCGTCGAAGCCGGCGAGGCCTACCCCGCCCTCGGCATCTTCGTCAAGCTTGCCCGCGCCCTCGGCCAGCGCCTCGGCACCTTCATGGACGACCAGTTCTCCCCCGACCCGGTCATCGTCCGCCTCGCCGACCGCGAAGGCGACCGCGCCCGCCACATCTCCAAGGTCTCGGAAGGCTTCACCTACTTCCCCCTCGGCGCGGGCAAGAACGACCGGCACATGGAGCCGTTCTACATCGAAATCGCCGCCGACGCCGAAGCGAAGTTCTCCACCCACGAGGGCGAGGAGTTCATCATCGTCGTCTCCGGCGAGGTCGAACTGATGTACGCGGGCGAGCGGCACGTCCTCCAGCCCGGCGACTCGATGTACTACAACTCCATCGTCTCGCACCGCGTCTCCGCGGCGAACGGCGCGCCCGCGACGATCTACGCGGTCGTCTTCACCCCCATGGACTAGGGGACGGCCCATGCAAAAAACATTTTCGTTGACAGACCCGTTCGGCACCGCGCCGGACACCCCCCCCTTCACCCAATCCGTTTCCACGGGCGTCCCGTGGAACGGGTATCCGGTTTTGCGCGAATACACCCTGGGCCAGCTGCTCGACCAGACCGTCGCCCGCTGCGGCCCGCAGGACGCGCTCGTGTACGCCGACCGCGACTTCCGGCTGACGTGGTTCGAGTTCTCCCGCGAGGTGGACCGCCTCGCGAAGGGCCTGATGGCGATGGGCATCCGGC
Organism: Kiritimatiellia bacterium; assembly: GCA_017445365.1. Classification (GTDB taxonomy): domain Bacteria; phylum Verrucomicrobiota; class Kiritimatiellia; order CAIQIC01; family Lenti-01; genus RGIG3480. The sequence goes on from JAFSUH010000045.1 coordinate 4,094, forward strand.
ACGGCGAGAAAATCGCGCTCTGGGCGACCAACGTCCCGCACTGGATCATCCTGATGTTCGCCGCGGCGAAAATCGGGGCGATCCTCCTGCCGCTCAACATCAACTACAAGAAGGCGGAAATCGATTTCGCCTTGAAACAGTCCGACACGGAAAACCTCTTCGTCATCGACGGGTTCCGCGACTGCAACTACCTCGAAATCCTCTACGACCTGATTCCCGAGCTCAAGGAACAGCCGCGCGGGCGGCTCCGTTCGCAGCGTTATCCGTGCCTGAAGCGCGTCATGTTCCTCGGCCCCGAAAAGCACCGCGGGATGTATTCCTTGAACGAAGTCCTCGCCCTCGCCGTCGAAACCCCGCAGGCGGAATACCTCGCCCGGCAGGCCGCGTGCGACGTAAACGACGTCGTCAACATGCAGTACACCAGCGGCACCACCGGCTTCCCCAAGGGCGTCCAGCTCACCCACCGCAACATCGCCAACGACGGCTTCTGGATCGGAGCGTGCCAGAACCTCTCCGCGCGCGACCGCGTGTGCATCCCCGTGCCGCTGTTCCACTGCTTCGGGTGCGTCTTGGGCGTCATGAGCTGCGTCAACCACGGTTCGACGATGGTGCTCCTCGAAAAGTACGACCCGCTCGTGGTCATGATGAGCATCGAGCGGGAAAAGTGCACCGCGGTGTACGGGGTTCCGACGATGTACATCGCGATTTTGGACAACCCGGTGTTCAGCAAGTTCGATTTTTCGAGCCTGCGCACCGGCATCATGTCCGGCTCCACCTGCCCGGTCAACCGGATGGAGCAGACGGTCGAGCGGATGTACATGAAGGAAATCACCAACCCCTACGGCCTGACCGAATCGGGCCCCGTGATGACCATGACGCGGTACTTCGAGCCCGACCTCCGCCGCAAGTGCGAGACCATCGGCCAGGCCCTGCCGGGCGTCGAAGTCGCCATCATCGACCCGGAGACGCAGGAGCTCTGCCCCATCGGCGTGGACGGGGAAATCTGCTGCCGCGGGTTCAACACGATGAAGGGGTATTACAAAATGCCCGAGCAGACCGCGAAATGCATCGACGAGCGCGGGTGGTTGCACTCCGGCGACATCGGCCACATGGACGCCGACGGGTACTTCTACATCACCTCGCGCCTGAAGGACCTCATCATCCGCGGCGGGGAAAACATCTCGCCGCGCGAGGTGGAGGATTTCCTGACGCGCCTTCCGGGCGTGCAGGACGTGCAGGTGGTGGGGGTGCCCAGCAAGAAATACGGCGAGCAGCCGGGTGCCTTCATCATCCGCTCGCCGGGGAGCGAGCTTACGGAAGCGGACGTCGCCGCGTACTGCAAGGACCAGATTTCGTGGTTCAAGATTCCGAAATACGTCCACTTCATGGACGAGTTTCCGATGACGGCCTCGCAGAAGATCCAGAAGTACAAGCTGCGCGAACTCGCGCACGAGCTCTGGCCCGACGCCTGACCCCGAAAAGCAAGCTTTTCGGGGACCCCGGGGAGGGGGCTTCGTTTGCGGCGGCACCGCGCATGGCGCGTGCCGCCGCTTCCTTTTGCCAATGTTTGGCAAAATCGGTCCATTATTGCCAAACATTGGCAAATCCATTGGTCGCGTGCGGGAAACATTTTGCCAATGCTTGGCAAAATCGCATGAAATTTGCCAAACATTGGCAAAACGGAAAAAACGCGCGGCTTTTGCCGCGCGTCCTGTCAAGTCCCGGGAAAAAGTTGTCACTTCCGATGGGGATTTTCGGGAGGTAGCGGAGGTTGCCGGAGCAGGCGGGCCGGGCCGGGTGGCTCCGCTCTTCCACGTCCGCTTCCGGCTGGCCGTCCCGCCCCCAAGGGCGGC
>JAFSUH010000046.1 GCA_017445365.1 Kiritimatiellia bacterium
CAAGGTACGCGAAGGGTTGAACATTGAAAACCATTGAAAGTCCCCCTTCGGGGGAACATGGCAAAAGGGTTGGAATGTCGAAGAACGCAAGGGACGTAAAAAGTTCCGCATTCCCGTAATCTCGCGCTTCGCGGATGTAGCAACGGCGTCCCCGCCGTCGTGATTCAAACTTTCCCGCAGAGGCGCGGAGACGCAGAGAGTTTTCGGACAGGAGTTGCAGGATGGGGAGAGGAACGGGCCGCTTTCCCGCAATCCCGCACAGGGCATCCGTCCGCATCACACCGCGAAATAGCCGCCGTTCTTCGGAGCGCCGCGGAACTCGATTTTCCCCGCGTCCTTGAGCGTTTTCAAGTAGCGCGAAACGGTCGGGATGCTTTTGCCGATGAAAGCGGCGAGTTCATGGGTGCGCAACCCGGGTTTCCGAACGATGGCCGACAGCAATTCCACCGCCACCGCGTTTTCGTTTACTCCATCATTTACTCTATCACCGTTCGGCGGATTTACTCTATCACCGCCGAGGACCGTGGATTGCCCCATCAACCGCAGAAGCTCCTTCTGCGTCTCGCAAACGCGGGACGCGATGAAACGGATGAAATCCCCCGGCGACCTTCCGGCCTTGTCGAGCGCCGCGATGTATTCGGAACGGCAGATGGGCGGAATGACGGCAATCGTCCATCCGGCGCGGAGCAGGGCGAGATTCATGAGAAGACGCGCCACGCGGCCGTTCCCGTCGACGAACGGGTGGATGAAAACGAACTTCTGGTGGACGCGCGCGGCGAATTCCACGGGATGCAGCTTCCCCTCGTTCTCCGCCATCCACCGGACGAACGCGGCCATCAGTCCGGGCACCTTTTCCGGCGCGGGAAGCACCCGGCGCGAACCGGAGATGAAAACGCGCACCTTCCGCCACCTCCCGGCGTTGTCCTTGTCGATTTGCGAATGGAACAAGCGGTGGAGTTCCAGGATGTCCGCCTCCCCGACGGGCCGGTCTTTCGAAATGTCGAAAAGGAAGTCGTATGCCCTGGCGTGCCCCGCCGCCTCGTACACGTCCCGCAAGGGCTTGCCGCCGATGGTGAGGCCGTCCTCGATGACGACTTTCGTCTCGCTTTCCGTGAGCGAGTTTCCCTCCAGGGCGTTGCTCGAATACGTCAGCCCCACGCGGTAGTAGGCGCGCAGCGACGAGAGCGTTTCCTCCGGGAACGGCCGCAACGCCGCAATCTTCGCGGCGTATCCGTCGCACATCCTGAATACGCGTTTGTCCATGGGCGTGGGTTCCGTTGGCAAATCCTTGTTGCATCCGATTTTTCCCCGAAACCCTCCCCGGTGCAAGGGGCAAGTTTTGCGCCCGGACATCGTTTGCCATTGGCAACCGGCGGAACGCGCTTCCCCTCGTTTGTTTGCCAGTTTTCCACGTCACAAATGGGGACATCGAAAGCCGTTGAAACCCCTTCCGCGGGCATGGAAAGAGGCCGGAAGATGCCCTGTTTTTCCGTAATCTCGCATGAAATTCCGTAATCTCGCACGCTGTGCGATATGGCGACGGCATCCCCGCCGTCGGGGGCGGGTTTGGGAAGACTTCCTTGTTTTCCGCGCTGGATGAGTGAGTCGCGAACCCCCTTCAACAAGATGGATTCGCGTTTTACATGGTTGTTTGGAATATTGATTTGCGATTTGACATGGTTATGGTAGAACTGGCGGCGCAATTTCCAAGGAGGAACGGATGAAACGGAATTTCACGGAGCGGTTGGAAACGTGGGCGGCAAATGCCGACCGCAAGCCGTTGGTGATGCGGGGGATGCGCCAGACGGGGAAGACGTGGTGCGTGCGGGAGTTGGCGGCGCGGCGGTTCGCGGGGCGCTTCTGCGAAGTGGATTTCGAGTATTCGAAAGCCTGGAGGCAGGTCTTCGAGGCGGATTTGGACCCGGTGCGAATCTGCCGGGAGCTGGAGATGCTGGCGGGAACGTCCATCGTGCCGGGGGAAACGCTGCTCTTTTTCGACGAAGTGCAGGCGTGTCCGCGGGCGCTGGAGTCGTTGCGGTATTTCCGGGAGAAGATGCCGGGATTGCACGTGGTTGCGGCGGGCTCGCTTCTGGATTTCGCGCTGGAGGAGCATCCCTTCCCGGTGGGACGGGTGCAGTTCGCGGAGCTGGCGCCGATGGGATTCGCGGAGTTTCTCGAAGCGTGCGGGGAGGAGGTGCTGGCGGAAGCGGTGCGGGGAGCCCCGGCGGCGTTGCCTGAAGCGGTCCACGGGCGGTTGCTCGAGCGGGTGAAGGAGTACTGTCTTGCGGGGGGGCTTCCGGAGTGCGTCCGAATCTGGGCGGAAACGCGGCGCTACCGGCCCGTGCGGGAAACGCAGGAGGCGCTGGTATCGGCCTTCGAGCAGGATTTCGGGAAGTACCCGGAGCGGATGGACGCGGACACGCTGGAGGCGGTCTGGCGCAACGCCAACGCGTCGGTGGGCCGGCAGGTGTCTTGGGCGGGCCTGTCCAGGGAGCACGCGGGGGCGACGAACAAGAAGGCCTTTTCGCTCCTGTGCAAGGCGCGGTTGCTGCACGCCTGCCGGGCGGTGGCGGGTGCGGCGTTCCCGTTCGAATCGGATGCGACGCCGCGGATCAAGCCCTACGCGGGGGACGTCGGCCTGTTCCAGGCGCGCTCCGGAATGCCTGTCGATCCGCAAATCCTGGCGGGGGACATCCTCTCGGTCTACCAAGGGGCGCTGGCGGAGCAGTTCGTCGCGCAGGAATTCGCCGCGGCACGGGGGCGGGAGGCGTTGCATTGGTGGAAGCGCGAGGCGCACAACAGCACGGCGGAGGTCGATTTCGTCGTGGAAGCGGGCGGGCGGGTGGTGCCGGTGGAGGTGAAGGCCGGGGCGGCGGGGCGCTTGCGCAGCCTCCACCAGTTTCTGGCGGACCATCCCAACGTGAAGGAGGGGGTTGTGCTCTCTTCGGCGCCGTACGGAACCTTGCCGGAACAGCGCCTGCGTTTCGTGCCACTCTATTTCGCGGGATCGTTCGCCGCCGCACAAGCGAATTGAAGAACGCAAGGGACGCAAAGAACTTTCCGCGGAGACACACTTTCGGTGCGGCGAAGCCCCACGAAGCAAGCTTCGCGGGGGCCCCATCCCCGCCGCGCCATGAAAACCAAGAAGAATTTCCCGCAAAGACGCAGAGGCGCGGAGAGTTTCGGACAGGATTTACAGGATGGACAGGATTTTTGGGGGATGCGGCTTCCGGCCGCGTGTTTGCGAGGGAGGGGAGCGCTTGTCGCGACCGCGGGAAAAGCCTCGCGCGAAGTTCGCAAGGTACGCGAAGGGTTGAACATTGAAAACCATTGAAAGTCCCCCTTCGGGGGAACATGGCAAAAGGGTTGGAATGTCGAAGAACGCAAGGGACGTAAAAAGTTCCGCATTCCCGTAATCTCGCG
>JAFSUH010000047.1 GCA_017445365.1 Kiritimatiellia bacterium
CCGGCCATGGCCTCGTCGATGGAGTTGTCGACGACTTCGTAGACGCAATGGTGGAAGCCGCGCTCGAAGGTGTCGCCGATGTACATGGCGGGGCGCTGGCGGACGGCTTCCATGTTGCCGAGGATCTTGATGCCGCCGTGCTTGGCGTCGTACTTCTCGGGGGCGGGGTCGGGGGAAGGGAGGGGAGAATCGCTCATGGGGAGGGTTCCTGTTTGGAAAAGTCGGACAAGCCTACTTAATTGCACGCGCGCGCGCAATCCGCAATTTCTCCCCGCGCGCATTTTGCCAATGCTTGGCAAAATCGCGTGAAATTTGCCGAACATTGGCAAATCCTTGCCGCCGCGCGCGGGAAAAACGGCCCGGCTCGAAACCGGGCGGGGCCCATCCATCCGCGGACTGATCCGCCGCTTGCGGCAACGTGTCCGGTGAAGAAGACCTAAGGCCGGCGCAGGCGGGAGACGAACCGGGCGAGGCGCGCCATCGCTTCCTTGATCTGCGGCATGGCCGTCGCGTACGAACAGCGCAGGAAGCCTTCGCCGCACGGGCCGAAGGCGCTGCCCGGAATCGCCGCGACGCCCTCTTCTTCGAGGAGGCGCATCGCGAACTCCTCGCTCGAAAGCCCGAACCCCTTCACGCACGGGAACGCGTAGAACGCGCCCGCCGGTTTCCGGCAGGGGAGGCCCATCTCTTCGAAGCTCGCCGCGACGAAGTTCCGCCGGCGGTTGTATTCCGCCTTCATCTTCGCGACTTCCCCGTCGCCGTTTTCCAGCGCGTCCTTCGCCGCCCGCTGGCCGGTCGTCGGCGCGGACATGATCGCGTACTGGTGGATCTTGTTCATGTTCCGCGAAATCTCTTCCGGCGCGCACGCGTAGCCGATGCGGAAGCCCGTCATCGCCCAGGCCTTGCTCATCCCGTGGAGGAACACGAGCCGGTCGCGGATTTCCGGGTGCGAGGCGAAGGAAACGTGTTCCCGTTCGTAGGTCAGTTCCGCGTAGATTTCGTCGCTGACGAGAATCAAATCGTGCTCGCGGACGAAATCCGCGATTTCGGCGACGTCCCGTTCGTTCAAAATCGCGCCGGTCGGGTTGCAGGGGAAGTTGAGGAGAATCGCGCGGGTCTTCTCCGTCACGGCGCGCTCCAGCATCGCGCGCGTCAGGCGGAAGTCGTCTTCGACGCGCGTTTCGACCGCGACGGGGACGCCGCCGGCGAGGACGATGCCCGGCGCGTACGAGACGAAGCACGGCTCGTGGTAGAGCACCTCGTCGCCGGGGGAGAGGATGGTGCGCAGGGCGATGTCGATCGCTTCGCTCACGCCGACGGTGACGACGATTTCCCTCTCCGGGTCCCAGGTGCCGGAAAACTTGCGCTGCACGTAGCCCGCGATGGCGCGGCGGAGCGCCGGTTCGCCGCGGTTGCTCGTGTAGTGCGTCGCGCCCCTTTCGAGCGAGAACATCGCCGCCTCGCGCACCGTCCACGGCGTCGCGAAGTCGGGTTCGCCCACGCCCAGGGAAATGATGTCGCGGCGGTTCGCGACCAGGTCGAAGAAGCGGCGGATGCCGGAAAAGGGAAGCGCCGAAACACGCGGCGCGACGAGCGGGCGGGGGGAGGTCACGGGCTCACCTGCAAGCGCTCGTCCGCGGGGGGCGGCTCCATGATGACGCCGGAAAGCTTGTAGGTCTTCAGCATGAAGTGCGTCGCCGTCGAAAGCACCCCGTCGAGGGTCGAAAGGCGCCGCGCGACGAATCCGGCGACGTCCTGGAGGGTCTTGCCGGAGACGAAGAGGACGAGGTCGTAGGTCCCCGAGCTCATGAGGTATACGCTTTCCACTTCGCGGAAACCCGCGATGCGGCGCGCGACGGAGTCGAACCCGCCTTCGCGCTCGGGGCGGACGCGCACTTCGATGACGGCGTCCACGCGGTCGCGCGGGAGGGTGTCCTCGTTGACGAGCGCCTGGTAGCCGCGGATGACGCCGTTTGCCTCGTATTCCGCGATTTTCTTCGCGACGGCCTCCGGCGTCGAAGCGGTCATCTTGGCGAGGTCCTCGAGGGACGTGCGGGCGTTCTGTTTGAGGATTTGGAGAAGTTCGTCCATGGGGAAAGGGGAGGGGAAGGAGGCGGAAACGGAAAAGGGCGCGCCGGAAAGCGCGCCCCTTTCGGACGGTCGTCCGGCGGGATTACTTGACGTAGTTGGGAATCAACTGCGGCTTGGAGAGGAGGAGACGGAGGCGGGCGGCGTCCATCTGGAGGGCCTTCTCCTCGGAAACGCCCAGGGCCACGATGCGGCGGCGGTGCTCCAGCAGGCGGCGGGCCTTGGCGGCGCCGGACTTGCGCGGGCGGGTGGTGTCGTTGTTGCGGGCGTTGCGGGACATGGGATGCTCCTGAAGGGGTGGTGGGTGGATAAAAAGTGGCGACCCCAAGGAGAATCGAACTCCTCTTCCAAGGATGAAAACCTTGTGTCCTGACCGATAGACGATGGGGTCGTGAAGCGCGTACCCTATTCTTCCGCCCGGCCCTTTGCAAGCCTCTTTGCACCCTTCCCGCGAACTTTTTTGGACCGGGAACCTTGGAGGCGTTTGCGAAGCGCTTGCTTTCTCCCCTGCATTTGAATACGTTCTCCGCAACTTGTCTGCTCCGGGAGTTCCGGGGTACGTTCCGTGGAGTGCAACATGGTTGACCAGATTCCCGTTACGCGTTCTTCGATGCCTCCGTTCGAGGAGTACTGCGAAGAAATCAAGGAGCTTTGGCGTACCCATTGGTTGACCAACATGGGCGCGAAACACGAGGAGTTCCGCGCGGCGCTCGAAGGGTATCTGGAATGCCCCCGCGCGGTGCTTTGCGCCAACGGCCATCTGGCGCTCGAAAACATCCTGGCGGCCATGCGTTTCCCCGCGGGGTCGGAGGTCTTGACCACCCCTTTCACGTTCGCTTCGACGACGCATGCCATCGTCCGCAACGGGTTGGTCCCCGTTTTCTGCGACATCCGGGAAGACAACTACACGCTGGATCCCGGTTGCCTCGAAAAGGCCTTGACCGCCAGGACCGTGGCGGTTCTCCCCGTCCACGTCTACGGGAATCCCTGCGACACGGATGCCATCGGCTCCTTCGCCCGGCGGCACGGACTGAAGGTCGTCTACGACGCAGCCCATGCATTCGGCGCGCGGTACCGGGGAAAATCGCCGGCCCGTTTCGGCGATGCGGCGATGTTCAGTTTCCATGCAACCAAGGTGTTCCACACCATCGAAGGCGGGGTCGCCTGCACGGCGGACGGGTGCTTGGCGGATGCCTTGTCCGATTTGAAGAATTTCGGCATCCATGGCGAAGAAAGCGTGACGGCCGTGGGAGGGAACGCGAAGATGAACGAATTCCAGGCGGCGATGGGGATTTGCAACCTGCGCCATCTGGACGGGGAAATCGCGAAACGGAAAACCGTTTTCGAGCGGTACATGGAACGGTTGGACGGAATCCCGGGACTTCGCCCGTGCCCGCCGGAAAAGGATGTCGCGAGCAACTACGCATACTTCCCGCTCCTTTTCGACGGCGTCCGGGCGACGCGGGACGGGGCGGCGTCCGCACTGGCGGCCTGCGGAATCCATCCCAGGAAGTATTTCCATCCCCTGACGAGCGACTACGAATGCTACCGGGATTTGCCGACGGCGGGCGGAGGGAAGACACCCGTGGCCGCCCGCGTGGCGCGGAACATCCTGACATTGCCGTTGTATCCGGATCTGCCGTTGGCCGACGTGGATCGCATCTGCGACATCATCTTGTCGGGGATTGCCTGAAGGAATTGCGGCAGGAAATGGCATGAAGCGGGAACGGACAGGCATCGCGGCGCGGGGAGGGACGGTTGCGGTGGGGGTGTTGGCCCAATGCGGGCTTTGGGCCGCATTGGCCGGCATGGGGATGGCCTGGTCCGCCACGGTGGTCCGCTTTTCGCCGTGGGGCGGGGGCTGGGGAACGGAGGCATGCCGGGTTTGGGGGTGGGCCTTGCTCTACGCCGTGCTTGCAACGGCCCTTGCCTGGCTTCTGCGGATGCTTTCGCGTCACATGCGCCCGGCATGTTTCCTCTTGGCCTGCATGGGCATTTCGCTTGCGGGCCAGGCCGTGCTGATCGGGCTGTCCGGTTCCGGATGGCGGCCGACCAACGACGCGGCCATTTTCACCCGCTATCTCGACCATCTCGCCGCGAACGGAAGCGGGCCGGAAGCGCTGGGCGCGCTCAGCGACCAGTACGACTATCGCGTCTGGACCCGCCGTGCCCACCCGTTTTACCTGCCCCTGCGCAAGGCGGCCGGGGCGGATTTCGGCCGTGCGGTCCAAATGGTCCAGGCCGTCCTGTCCGTTTTGCCGATGCTGTTCGTTTGGCGGATGCTGGCCGTTTTGTTCGGGAGGAAAACGGCCGTTTGGGCGACGGTTTTCCAGACGGTGTTCCCGTTCCGCTGGATAGCCTGCCTGGAACTCAACCACCACTTGCCGGGGGGGCTGTTGTTTTCGGCAGCCCTTTGGGTCCTCGTCGAGTTTTTCCGCGTGGGGCACGGCCGGACGGGACGGCTTGCCTTGTTCGCGGCGGCGTGCCTGTTGTTGCCGTTGATGGAACTGGAGGGCGGAATCGATTGGGTTTACGGAGTTTCCGTCCTGGCCGTTTGCATGGGGTTGGCCGTCGCGGGACGGTTGAAAATCCGGGATGCGGCAGTGGCGCTGGCGGGATTGTGGCTGGTTCCCTTGCTGGTGGCGCGGATGGCCGTGGGGCCGCTTCTGGCGCGCATCGATGCCGCGGACCTGCACCATCTCGAAAGCGGCGCGGTGGCTTTCATGGCGCGGGGATGGGTTCCGGAGACGGGAGGGGAATATGCGTACAGCCACGAAATCATCGATTGCCTGACCCCTTTGGAACTGAAAACCGGTGTCCAAAAGCGCTTGCTCCTGTCGCAACTGGCCTACAACGCGCCGGAAGTGCTGTTCCGGCTTTTCCCCGTGAAACTCGCCAAGTATTTCCTGCTTGGATTCGCGGCCGGTGCCGAGGAAATGCTGGTTGCCAACGGGGCGGAGAACTGGGCTGCCGCGGCCAAGGGGGCCAGAGTCGTCTTCCTGCTGGCGTTTTTGCCTTTGGCCGCCTTGGGAGGCTTGCGCTGGATGCCACGGGCGGCGAAAAGCCGGAACTGGCCGTTCCTGATGCCGTGCGTTTTGCTGGCGGCGGCCTATGTTTGCACGGGCGAAACATCCCCGCGCTATTCCATTTACATCCAAGCGCTGCTTTTTGCCTTGGCGGGGTTTGGCGTCTCCCGCTCGGAAGCCGGGTGGCCCGTGGGATGGGCACGGCATTCCCTCCCGGCAACGGGGGTGCTGGCGGCGGCCTTCGCGGTGCTTGCCGTCCCGGTCCTTTTCCTGGTCCCTCCGCTTTTGAAGCCGTTTGCATGCATGGACATGCGGGCTTTGAACGGGGAGGGGGATGTTTTCGCCCGGCCGGAGCAAGCGGCAAGGCAACCGTTCGCCGTGGAATTGCTGCCGGTCCCGACGAGCGGCGGCACGGCATGGGGTCCGTTGGTTTTGCCTGCCGATTCGCAAGGGACACGCGATGCCGTGGTTTATGTTTTTCCCGGGGAAGGCGGGAATCCGCTCCGGCAGAACACCGTTGAGTGGATTTGGGAAACCGGGGAAGTCCGGGAGACCGGCACGATCATTCCGCCCGCATGTCTCCGGTTGGCGGGGGCGGGGCGGACGGGAGGCCGTCTCGGATTGCACGTGCCGTTCGCGTGCAATGCCCGGGTGGAGGTGGGATACGCATTTTGGACCCCTCCGGAATCTGCCGCCGGAGAACGGAGTCCGATCGGAGAGGAGGCAACGCCGTGACAACGAAATCCCGGAAAAAACGCATCGTTATTTGGGGTGCCGGAGGGCACGGGCACGTGGTGGCCGACATCCTGTTGCGCCTCGATGATTGGCAAATCGCAGGGTTCGTGGACAACGTGCATGCGAAGGGGGAACTGGTCATGGGTTTTCCCGTGCTTGGAGACCGCGGCGTCCTTCCCGCGTTGCGGGCCGACGGCGTGGAAGCTCTTGCCGTGGCCATCGGCGATCCGGCGGCCCACGAGGAATTGATGGGCGCCGCCGACCATCTCGGATTCGAGCAACCCGCTCTTGTCCATCCGTTCGTGAGCATTTCCTCTTGCGCACGGGTCGGTGAGGGCTGCGTGGTTTGCGCGGGGGCGATCGTCGGTCCCCAGACCGACATCCGGCCCGGCGCCATCCTCAATTCCAGGGCTTCGCTCGACCACGACGTGGTCGTGGGGCGTTGCACCCATGTCGCGCCGGGGGCCATCGTTTGCGGTTACACGTCCATCGGAGAGGGGTGCTGGATCGGAACCGGTGCCGTCATCCGGGACCACATTTCCATCGGAAATCGCACCATCATCGGGGCGGGGGCAACCGTCCTGAAAGACATTCCCGGAGGCGTGACGGCCTACGGGATCCCGGCAAAAATCGTCGAAAGGAAGGCATGAGCATGGAAGACGCCGATTTCACCGTCGTTTTGCCCGTTTACTACAACGAAGACTCCCTGGAACCCGCCTACGAGGAACTCAAGACGGTGCTCCTTTCCGAACCGGCGGGATGCCGGGGGCGGCTGCTGTACGTGGACGACGGCTCCGGGGACGGTTCGCTGGCGGCGTTGCACCGGATCCGCTCGCGTGGCGAGGTGCCCGTCACCGTTGTCAAATTGTCAAGAAATTTCGGTCAAGTGATGGCCATCCGCGCGGGCGTCGCCCATGCGGAAACCCCCGCCGTCATCGTGATGTCGGCGGACGGCCAGGAACCCGTTCCGCTTGTCGCCGCGATGCTGGAAGCGTGGAAGGGGAAAGGGGCGGAAGTGGCGGTTTGCACGCGGAGCGACCGCGAGGAGGGCCTCTACCGGAAATGGACTTCCAAGGCGTTTTACGGCTTGATGCGGCGCTTTTGTTTCCGCGAAATGCCGCCCGGCGGCTTCGATTGTTTTCTCCTGGGGCCCGCCGCCAGGAAGGCATTCCTGGAGGAAACCGAGCGGCAGCCGTTTTTGCAGGGACAGATATTGGGGCTTGGTTTTCCGCGCGTGTTCATCCCTTACGTGCGGCTGGCGCGCAAATTCGGCGAATCCCGTTGGACGTTCGGGAAAAAGCTGGCCTATTTTTTCGACGGCCTCATGAATTATTCCTTCGCCCCCATCCGCTTCGTCTCGTTCCTGGGGGTTGCCTTGGCCGTTATGGGGTTGTTGTACGCCGTGGTGGTGTTTCTCGCGAAAATCCTCGTCGGCAACCCGGTCCAGGGCTGGACGCCGCTGATGATCGTCGTCCTGGTCCTCGGCGGGGCGCAGATGTTCACGCTGGGAGTTTTCGGCGAATACCTGTGGCGCATCCTGGTGCAGGCCCAGCACCGCGCCCCCTACATCGTCGAAAGCATTTACCGGAATGCGGACGGGACGGACGGATGAACGGTATCTTGTCCGGCGCGGTCTCGTGTCCTGCAACATGACGGTTGCCGGAATATCGGCATGTTGGAAGATTTACCGGGAAGGGCCCCCGCGCGTCTCTACGGCAAATCGGCTTCGTTGGGGGGGGCGGCGAAGAGGAGGCCTTGGTAGTCGAAGCGACCGGGCCGCAACCGCGTCGGGCCGCGCAGGAGCCGGAGGAGGGGACGGAAGAACTTCCGGCGGAGGACGGGGAACAAGGGCGGCAACGGAAGCGAGGTCGCGTCTTTCGCGGTGATGTCCCGGCCCGCGCGCGCCACCACCGGCATGCACTCGGACGCCCCCCCCGAGCGCTGCCTCTTCGTCAACCACCTGGCCCTGGCGATGGGCAACGGGCGGAAGAAGCGCGGCATGCGGAAGAAATACGCCGTGCCCCAGACGCTCGACCCCGCCCCCAAAGCCTGCCGCAACGCCCCCACCGCCAAAGACCTCTCGCTCCCCGGCGCCTGCGAGTGCTCTCCCACCCCAAGTGTATCCACCAACCGCGAGGCGTTGCGCTTCAATGGCTTTCCATGTGGCAGAACCCTTTGGTCCTGCGGTCGTGACAGATGTGCCCCAACACCAAACCAATCCGCCCGCCGGGAGCTTGCGGGGAGAGCAGGAGGGGCATTACGAGGCGAAGCGGCGGGGAGGTTCGCCCGGAGGGGAGGGGAGGGCGTAGGGGTCGGGCGCGGGGGCGGGGGCTTCCGTTTCCCGCGGGAGGACGGAGGGGAGGGGTTGCAAAATGTCCTTTTCGCCCAAGCCCAGCGAATCGAGGCAGGCGCACGCGTCCGGCGCGGCCAAGGCCTCTTTCGCCTCGTTCCCGTCGCCCGTTTTGAGCAATTCCAGCGCTTTCAGCACCGTTTTCACGTCCGCGCCGCCGCCAGGGAGGAAATCGGGCGGGATTTGGGGCGCTTCGGGGGCCTTTTTGGACGTTTTTTCGCCGTTTTCGGCTGTTTTTGGCGCCAAAACGGCGTTTTCGGACGATTTTTGGCCGTTTTCGGGCGATTTTGGGGCGTTGGGAAGCGGTTGGAAGGCCTTTTGCGGCGTTTCGGGGGCCGGTTTTTCCGGTTTTGCAAGCAATTTGCGCGCTTCGGCGACGGCTTCCTCGTCCTTCACGCCGGCTTCCCACAGTTTTTCGGCCCAGCGCTCGCGCGCCTGCCGCGCCCGCTCGTCGGCGGCTTCCTCGTCCGTCTCTTGCGTCACGTCGCCGCGGGGAGGGGGGACCTGCCCGATTTCGCGGATTTCCGTCGCTTGTCCCCATTTTTCGGGCGGTATCCAGCCCACGGGAGGCGTATTTTCGCCGTTTTGGGCCGATTTTCGGCCGATTTCGGGCGGATTCGGGAGGTTTCCGGGCCCCGGAAGGGCGAAGGGAACGTTTTTGGGCTGTTTTTGGGCCTCGGGAAGGACGATGACGGCGCTCTTGTACCGGCCGCTCGCAAGCAACGCCCACCCGGCGCGCGCGGTCCTTTCGTCGGCCGCCCCGCCGCTTGCGGTCTCGTCGATGAACACGACCGCGTCCTCCGGCACGTCCGTCAAGGATTTCCGCACGAACGCCAGCGCTTTCTCCCGCCGCGCGCCTTCCTTTTTCGGGAGCAAACGGCTTTCGCCGCTTGCCAAATCGGTCACTTTCCGCCGCCCGCGGGCGTCCCGCTCGGCCAAAAATCCCGCCGTCGCGAGCCCCGCGCGCCGCGCGTCCACGAGCAGCATCTTGAGCCTCGTCGTCCGCCCGCTCCCCGCCGGGCCCGACACGACGCGGATGCGCCGGAGGCCTTCCGGGGTGAAAAGGGGCTGGACGAGTTCGCTCACGGGGCCGTTTTTCCCTTATTTCGCGTGTTCCGCGACGAAGGCGCGGACGGTTTCGCAATCGTTGGGCAAAACCGCCATCCTGGTCGGCGCGTCCGCGAGGGCGTCCAGCACGGGGTGGTGGGCTTCCGGCACGTCTTCCCCGAGGGCCTCCCGGATGGCCGCGGGGAATTTCGCGGGATGCGCCGTGGCCAGGCAGATTGTCGGCGTCGAGCCGGTGTCGTACTGCTTCGCGGCGAAGACGCCCGCCGCGGTGTGCGGGTCGAGGAGGATGCCTTGCGCGCGGTAGTGCTTCGCGATGGTCGCGAGCGTCCGCTGCCGGTCGCAGGCGGCGGCAACGATTTCCCGGTCGATCGCGCCCTTGACCGCGCCGGGGAGGACGTATTCCCCCGTCGCGGCGAACGTTTCGAACGCCGCCGCGGTCGCAAGCGGGTCGCGCCCCAGCCGTTCGAAGAGCCAGCGCTCGAAGTTGCTCGCGACCTGGATGTCCATCGAAGGGGAAAGCGACCGGACCACTTCTCCCTTGACATAGCGGCCGGTGTGGAAGAAGCGCGCCAAAATGTCGTTTTCGTTGGTCGCGAGGACCAAACGGCGGACGGGGAGGCCCATGCGCTTCGCGTACCACCCCGCGAGGATGTCGCCGAAGTTGCCCGTGGGGACGGCGAACTGCACTTCGTCCTTGCCGGTTTCTTCCATCACGCGGAAGGCGGCGTAAAAGTAGTAGACGATTTGGGAGGCGATGCGCGCCCAGTTGACGGAATTGACCGCGCCGAGGCGGTACTCCCGCTTGAAGGGCAAATCGCCGAAGAGCTTCTTCATCAGGTTCTGGCAGTCGTCGAACGAGCCTTCGAGCGCGATGTTGAAGACGTTGCCGTCGAGCACGCTCGTCATCTGCCGCTCCTGGAGGGGGCTCACCCGCCCGTGCGGATGCATGACGAAAATCCCGACCCGCTCCTGCCCGCGCACGCCGCAGATCGCCGCCGACCCGGTGTCGCCGCTCGTGGCCGCGACGATGTTGAGCTTTTCGCCGCGCGCGGAGAGGATTTCGGCGAACAAGCGCCCGAGCACCTGCAAGGCGAAGTCCTTGAAGGCGAGCGTCGGCCCGTGGAAGAGTTCGAGCAGCCACAGGTCGCCTTCGAGCGGCCGGACCGGCGCGGGGTCGTCGCCCTCGAAAGACGCGTACGCGTCGCTCAAAAGCGCGCGGAGGCGGTGCGCCGGGAAGTCGGGCGCAAAGAGGCGCATCACCGCGAAGGCGAGGTCGGCGTACGAAAGGCCCTTCCAGTCGTCGAGGTACGGCCGCGCGTCGGGCAGCGTCTCCGGCACGAGCAGGCCGCCGTCGTCGGCCAAGCCGCACAGGACGGCGTCCTGGAAGGGGAGGGGCGCCTGCGCGCCGCGCGTGGAGAGGTAGCGGAGGGGGGAAGTCATTTGCGGTCTTTCTTTTCGCCGGGCAGGACCCAGCGGGAATTGAACCAGAAATAGCACTCGGGGTGCGCGCGGACGGAGGCGTCGAACTTTTCCGCGACGAAAGCGGTGATGCGCCGCGCGTCCTCATCGCGCGCGTTGGCCGGGTCCGGCGCGATTTCGCCCGTCGCCCGCCACGCGTGGCGCGTCCAGCCGGTGCGGACGACTTCCGCCGTCACCACCGGGCAGGCGGCTTCGCGCGCGCAGTGCGCCGGAGCGCAGGGGAAGAGCGTGTCGGCGCCCAGGAACTTCACGGGAATCCCGGTCCGCTCCTTCGCGCGGATGTCGGGCAAAACCACGAACACCGCGCGGTCCTTCGCCACGTCGCGGGCGATGGTCGCGGCGCGCCGCGAGCGCTGCTCGATGATTTCGAGGCCGAAGGTCCCGCGCGAGCGGAGGAGCCAGTCGTTGATCAGGGGGTTCCGCTGCGCGCGGAACATCACGTAGAACGGGAAGCCGCGGGTGGCCAGCGCGAGCCCGGCGATTTCCCAGCTTCCCAAGTGCGGGACGGCGATGACGACGCCCTTCCCCGACGCCTGGATGCGGCGGACGATTCCGAGGTCGGGCGTTTCGACGTAACGCTCGATCCACGCCGCGCCGAGCCGCGGGATGCGGATGGAATCGACGCCGGTGAAAAAGAGGTTCCGCCACGCGCGCCACGCGATGCGGCGGCGCTCGCGCGGCGTCTTTTCCGGGAACACGGAGCGGATGCGCCGGTCGGTGCGGCGGCGGATTGGAAGGAGGATCGCCCAGGAGAGCGCGGCGAACGGCCAGGCGAAGGCCAGTGCCGCGCGGTACGGGAGAACCCCGAGCCACCACGCGATTGCGCGGAAGCACTGGAACGCGAGGCGTTGGGCGAACGTGGCGGCGCGCGCGGTCACGGCTTGTCTCCCATCATGGCCGCGGGCGAGGCGGCCGGGTTGAGGAGGAGGGAATGCGGCTTGGCGACCGCGGCGAGCTCGCGGCCGTCGAAGGCGGTCAGGCGGATGACGTAGCCGTAGTACGCGCGGCCGGGATGGCCGCGGGCGGCCTCGTGCTCGCGGTAGCCGCGGGGAATCACGTAGGTCGCGTCGAAGGAGCGCGCCGGGGCCGAGCTGTGCGCGAAAAGGTCGGTCAAGAGGATGTTCGACGGGGTCACCGTCGCCCCCGAGCGGGTGACGGTGCCGTCCTCCGCGCGGTCGAAGAAGGCGATGTCGAGGCGCGCCGAAATCCCGCGCGTTTCCGTCTTCGGCGCCGCCAGCGTGAAGGAAAGCACGCGCATGTCCGCCACGTCGCGGTCCGCGGGCAGGCGCTTCAGGTCGAGGTCGCGGAACGAGGCCGCCGGAAGCGACGCGGTGTCGGCCGCTTCCTCCCCCGCCGCGGCGGGGCGTATCGCCATGAGCTTGCGCAGCGTCGCGATTTCGCTTCTCGCCGTCTCGCGCCACGACTCGTTGTCGCGCGCGTGGCGGATGCCCGCCTGCCAGCGGGCGATGGCGTCGTCGGGCCGGTCCATGCGCGCGAGGAGGCGGGCGTGTTCCTCGTACGCGGGGAGGAACGCGGGAAAATCCTTCTCCAGCTGTTCGAGCGTTTCGATGGCGCCGGGCATGTCCGAAAATTCCGCGAGGGCGACGGCTTCGGCGAGGGTCTTCTGCGCGCGGGCGATGCGGTCGTCGGCGGGCGACACCTGCGGGACGGGGATCACCGTGTTCGTGTCCACCGGCGCGAAGTCCGCGTTTTCGAGTGCGGCCTTGAGTTCCGGCGAGGCCGCCGGGGCGTCCGCGGGGGTGAGGGCGATCGTCGGCGCGTCGATCGGGGAAAGCTCGTGGGCCACCGAGGAAGCCTCCGCCTTCTTCGCCTCCGCGCGTTTGGCGCGGGCCGCGGCGCGTTCCGCTTCGGCGCGGGCGAGGGCGACCGCATCGGCTTCCTCCTTGGTCGCTTCGGGGGTGGGCACGTCGAGGAAGGTCCGCCAGCGCGCGGTGAAGAAGACGAGGAAGAGCTGGACCGCGAGGAGGGAGAGGAGCAGCAGCGCCGTCGCGTTCTGGATGGGCCCGCGGACGCGGCGGGTGTCGGCGAAGGAGGAGATTTCCTCGATGAAGAAGCGGATGCGGATGCCGGCGAGGTCGAGGACGTCGCCGTTGCGCAGGCGCGCCACGGTGGCGAGGGGCTTTCCGTTGAGCGCGACCGCGGCGACGGGCGTCACCGCGAGGAGCCCCGCGTTTTCTTCGAGGATGGCGTGGATGGGCTCGATGCCCGTGTCGGCCGGGAAGCGCAGGTGGGCGAGTTCGCCGCTGCCGAGGCGCGTGGTGCGGCGGCGGATGAGGAGGCGCTTGCCTTGGTAGGGGCCGGACTGGAAGGCGATGCGGTACATGGCGGAACGGCCGGGCTACAGCAGCTGGGCGGACCCTCCGAAGTTTTCGAGAAGCGACTTGACCCCTTCGATGTCCGCGGCGCGCGTCGGCTTGGGGGCGCCGGGGGCTTCCGGGGCGGCGGGCGCCGGTGCGGGGGCGGCGGGCGCTTCGTATTGCGGGGAAAACGGCGAAACTTCGTCCGATTGCACCGGGAAGGGCGCGAAATCGTCGGCGGGCGGCGC
>JAFSUH010000005.1 GCA_017445365.1 Kiritimatiellia bacterium
GCCGGTCGGCGACCTGTACGCCTGCTCCGTCCGCTACGGCTACCTCCTTTCGGCGCAACCCTTCGCCCGCAAGCGGCTCTGGATGTACACCGGCATCGTGCGCGACGCGGAAAACGCCGCGCGGCGGCAGGCGGACCGCGGACGGCTCGAACGCACCACGCGGCTCGCGCGGCTGGTCCGCGGCACGCACTGCGACGACCCGGAGACGTTCCTCCCCGCGCAGATGCACTTCCGGAAACTGGTCCGCGCGGGCGACGTGGCGGAGACCCTGCTCCGGCTCGCGCGGCTTGCCGTTGCCGCGGGCGACACCGACGAGGCCGCGGATTACCTCGCGGTGGCCGCCGCGCGCGGCGCGGGGAAGGACGAGCTCGCGCTCGACCAAGCCCTTCTCGATTACGCGCGCGGCGACACGGCGAAGGCCCTCGCGGGATTGAAGCGCCTCACCCGCGTGGCGTACAACGATTTGCGCCCGTGGCTGGCCCTGGCGACCATCGCGCCCGCGGGGAGCCGCACCTACCGCGCCGCCATGGCCGAAGTGGACCGCCGGAAGCACGATGCGACGGGCCTGCTGGCGGCCGCGGCGAACTTGCGCATGGTCCACGGGGAGAACGAAGCCGCGCGGGAGGATGTCAACCGGTGGCTCGAAATCGCGCCGCACGCGCTGGACGCGTGGGAACTTCTGATCGACCTCGACGACCGCGACCAGGACGGCGCGCGGCTGGACGAGCACTTGAATCTGCTGCTCCGCTTCGCGCCGGACCATCCGTACCGGTTCATCGGCATCGGCAACGAGGCGCTTTCGCTGGGTGACTGGGAGCACGCGGAAGAGGCGTTCCGGCGGGCGTTGCAGGACGGGCGGCTGCCGACGCTGCTCGTGCGGCTGGGGCAGGTGCTGCTGCTCCGCGGCGGGGAGACGCGGCTGGAAGAGGCGCTGGCCCTGGCCGACGAAGTGCTCGCGAAAATACCCGACCACGCGGACGGCCGCCTGTTGCGCGCGCGGGTGCTGGCCGAACTGGGGCGGTGGGAGGAAGCGGCGGAAGAAGCCGAAGCCTTCCTCGCGTTCCAGCCGGAGAACGCGGCGGGGCGGCTCGTGCGGGCGCGGTGCCGGTTCGCGGCGGGGGATCTGCGCGGGGCGGGGGAGGAGATACGCTTCCTGTCGCCGCGCAAGGCGCAGCTGGAAAAGCGCGATGTCAGGACCTTGCGCCTCCTGAAGGCGGCCTTGCTCGAAAAGGTGGAAGCCCTCCGCGCCGCCCGGGGACTCCCGCCGCCGCGGCGCGCCGCGGCGGCGAACTAATAACCCGCCGCCGCGCCATTTCCCATTTTGCCAATGTTCGGCAAAAACGCCCCGAATTTGCCAAACATTGGCAAATTCGTCCGGGAGCGGCAGCTTGCCGCGTTTTTCGGGGGGCCGCCTGCCCTTCCCTCCGGGAAGCCCGCTTGTCACAACCCCGTTGGCAAGGGGGCGCAGCCCCTAAATCGACGCGTAGAGGTCTTCGAGGGATTGGCGCAAGGGAATGCGCGGGGCCCAGCCCAGGGCGCGGATGCGCGCCGTGTCGAGGAGGACGTGGTGGTCGGTCGGCCGCCAGTAGCGCCCGTCGCGTTCCGGTACCGCGTGGGTTCCCGCGATTTCCTGCAGGATTGCAAGGATTTCGCCCGTCGTGACCTGTTCGCCGCGGGCGATGTTGTAGGCCGTTCCCGGCTCGCCGCGCGCCAGGATGTCGGCATACGCCTCGACCACGTCGCGCGCGTCGGTGAAGTCGCGCGGTTGCTCGAGGTTCCCGACGGCGAGGCGGGTCTCGCGGCCTTCGGCGATGGCCTTGACGCGCGAGGCGAAGGCGCTCGTCACGAACGAGGGATTCTGCCCCGGGCCGATGTGGTTGCCGGGCCGCGCGGTCATGACGGCGAGCGAAAAATGCTTCGCGTACGCGAGGGCGGCCGTGTCGGCGGCGGCCTTGGTGGCGCCGTAGAGGTTGTCGGGGACGAGAGGGGCGTCCTCCTTGACGGGAGCGCCCCCGGCGGCGGAAGAGCCGTAGATTTCGGCGCTCGTCACGCAGAGCACGCGGGTGGCGGGGGCCGCGGCGCGCACCGCCTCCAAGAGCCGCATCGTCCCGGCCGCGTTGACGTCGAAGACGAACGCGGGCTTTTCCCACGCCACCGGCACGAACGCGATGCCGCCCAGGTGCAGGATGGCGTCGGCGCGCGCGGTTTCGACGGCGGCGCGGACGCTTCCGGCGTCCTGCAGGTCCATGCGGATGTCGGGGGACCCGGCCACGTCGGCCGAAACGGTTTCCCAGCCGCGCGCGGCGAAGGCGTGGCGGGCGTGGCGGGCGGCGAAGCCTTCGCCGCCGGTGACGAGGACGCGCACCGCTACCCCTCCGCGCGGACGACGTTGAGGGTGGGGCAGACGCGGTCGCGCAGGCCCGCTTCGATGCCGTCCTTGAGGGTGGCGAGGGCGTACGGGCAGGTGCCGCAGGCGCCGAGGAGCTTGAGGGTGACGGTGTCGCCGTCGAGGGAGATGAATTCCACGTCGCCGCCGTGGCCCTGGATGGCGGGGCGGATTTCGTCGATGAAGGCTTTGATTTTCTCTTCCATGGTGGGGAGTCCTTTGGGGGTGGGCGGGCAAGATGAACGAAAGCGCGGGCCGGGGAAAGCAGAAAATCTCCGGTCGCCGCCGCGGAAAAATTGTCGCGTTTCGCCCCGCGGGGGGATAGAATCGCGGGCAAACTCCTTTCCGAAAGGCTTCTCCCATGCGTTCCTTCCCTCGCCAGCACGGCTTCACCTTGGTCGAACTCCTCGTCGTCATCGCGGTGATCGGCATCCTCATGGCCATCTCCATTCCCGGCGCCGGGAGCGTGATGAACAGCCTCAGGAAGACTTCCGCGCGCGCGGATGCGAACATCGTCAAGACGATTCTCGCGGACTACCACGCCGCGTACAACCACTGGCCGGGCTGGAAGGGCGCCAAGGACGCGCTCGAAGAAGGCGGCACCGCGGAAACCGACGCGACATGGGTGAAGATCATGCGCTGCGACACCGAGGACAGCGAGGTGACCGGCACGTACCGCGCGCACAACCCGCGGCTGATTTCCTTCTGGGCGTGCGACACCAACAAGCTCTCGGACGGCGCCTTCTGCGACCCGTGGGGCCATCCGTACCGGTACCGGATCGACGCGAACGGCGACGGCACGATCAAGGCGCCGAACGACGACGACAAGGTTTCGGCGGAAATCATCGTCTGGAGCATGGGGGCGGACGGCGAAACCGACGACAACGACCGCGGCGACGACGTCCGCAGCTGGACGACGGACAAGGACCACAAGTAGCATCACCGGAAAGGCGGCCTCCCATGCGGACGAAACAAGGATTCACGCTGATCGAGCTGATGGTGGTGGTGGCGCTCATCGCGCTCGTCTTCGCCATCGCGGTGCCC
Source organism: Kiritimatiellia bacterium (assembly GCA_017445365.1). GTDB lineage: Bacteria > Verrucomicrobiota > Kiritimatiellia > CAIQIC01 > Lenti-01 > RGIG3480. The sequence goes on from JAFSUH010000005.1 coordinate 3,431, forward strand.
TCCTTCGAGAACGCGGGGCGGCGCGACGTGTACAAGCCCGCCCAGCAGGTGGCCAGCGCCCTGCGCCTCGCCCGCCAGAGCGCGGTGGTGCGGCGGCAATGGACGATGTTCGTCATTCCGACGGCGGACAGTTCGTACTCGGAAAAGGACGTGAAGAAGGCCCTCCGCTCGTACGCCGTCCTCGCCTGCACCAACATGGGCGGCGTCAAGCCGACGACGCCCTTCGACAAGATGGAGAAGACCTTCCTCACCACGTGGCGGCCTTTGCCGGACGGCGTCTATTTCGCGGACTCCTACAGGGCGTTCCAAAATCCCGTGAACGGGTCCATGTCGCCCGCCAAGCCGGACGAAAAGGGCACGAAAATGGCGTGCCTCCTCTACAAACCCAACGGCGAGTGCTACGTTTGGAGCGGCTTGAAATGGGAAAACCAGCAAGACTCGAATGGTTGCCTTTTCCTGCAATTGCGGAGCGACCGCTACTACGAAACGGAAGGTTCCGGCGACAACTGGCGGCTGGGCGACGGCATCAAGCTCGACAGCGGCACCAACACCGTCGTTTCCGTCACGCGGCAGCGCGGAACCGTCAAGATCGGCGGATAGGAGGAGCGGCAATGGAACAACGGCCAACCAACAGCGGCTTCACGCTCATCGAAGTGGCGCTCGCCATCCTCGTGGTCGCCATCGGCGTCACCGCGTCGTTTTCGCTTTTCCCGGAAGGCTTGAAGCTGACAAGGGAATCGGTCAACGCGACGGAAGTGGGGCTTTTCGCCGACTACGTTTTCCAGACCATCGACGTCCAGTGCCAGATCGACGCGGCGGACGAGGAAGTGGACAGCTGGAACCGCAATGCGGACGTGGCGACCGGTCTCGCCAACGCCCGGACCATGATGAAGAACATGGGCAAGGTGGGGGCCAACATGCTCCACAAGAACGCCATCGACGAAAAGACCGACGCGATGGGCAACAAGCTTTCCGCACAGTTGTACGGGGATGCCAACAAGGGCTCGTCGCGGCACGAGTTCTACTGGGTTCCGCAGTATTTCGGCCTCCAGTCCGAAGGCGGCAACTACGCGGCCAAGAATTTCGCCACCTACTGGACGACCGCGTTCACCTACGCCTTGAACTACGAGGCGCTGGGAAGCTCCGGGCGCGCCGCCGGCCGCCCCATCCGCCTTTCGCTCAACGTCTGGCCGGGCAACAACGGCACGAACGCGGCGCACTACGTCTTCGCCCGCGAAATCCTTTCCATCCGATGAGGCCGACGATGAAGATGACGAAAACGACGCAAAAGGCGGGTTTCACGCTCATCGAGGTGATGAGCGCCATGGCCATCCTGGCCCTCCTCGTGGCGATGCTCGCGCAGATGTTCACGGTCGCCACCGACTCGGTCAAGCGCGGGGAAGGGGAGCTTTCCCGCAACTCCGCCGCCCAGCTGGGCATGGAGACCTTGCTCCAGTCCATCGAGGGCATGGTCGTCAACGACCGGACGGCTTGCTATTTCCATCCCGACGCGGGCGACGCGAGCGGGTTCGGCTTGGACGAAGCGTGGTTCGTGACGACCTCCACGGTCATGGGCAGCTCGAACAATGTCAAGAAATCCTACGAATTGGTCCGCTTCTCCGTCGAAGAGAACACGCACACCAACACGACCGGGATGGTGTACTTGAGTTACGACTTGATGTATTCCGCCATGGCCATCACGACGACCGATCGCTCTCCCCAAGTCGAAGACAAACTGAATTGGTGGGAAGACAGCTATATCGTCAACACTTTGAACAGTGACATGAACAAACAAGTTCTCATTCCCAACGTCGTGCGCTTCGACTTCTACCTCGTCGGCTGGGACGCGGAAAACGCGATGAACGAGAAGTACGAACACCACTATTCGTTCTCTTCCACCACCGGCGGCAACGACGGCATCAAGGGCGTTCCGCCCGCGATGATCGATATCTACATCCAAGTCGCCGGCGACGAATCCGCCGTCGAAGGGGGAAGCATGCTGTACGCGGCGCAACACGGCGGCGGGAGCGACCTGGAAACCCGCGGCCGCGAGATTCTCGTCCGCGACAGCGTCGTCTATTTCGGCCGGGCCCTGCCGGTCTGCGGTCCCGCGCGGTATCTGGAAGCCATCTCGGGCAAGCCGCACCACTATTACGTCGACGAGGATTAGGAGGGAGCGATGAAAAGAACCAACGGAAAAGACGGCATCGCCCTCATCATTGTCCTCGGGTTCCTGAGCCTGATGGTCGTCATGGCCGTCATGTTCGTCGGCCGCGCGCGCGTCGAGCGGCTGGTGGGCGACTCGACTCTCGCCGCGATGTCCGCGCGCAGCGTCCTCCGGAGCGGCATCGCGCAGGGCATGAACGCGTATTCCCGGATGCTCTGGGACGACAAGGTCATCATGCCCGCGGGCAAGGGGGATTACGAAATCTACCTTTCCGGCGACACGAAGGACTCCGGCGACTACGAATACGGGGAAGCCATCGGCGACGACACGGACCTCCTCGGCGAATACGGCGACACCGACCGGGAACTGGCCAAATACTGGGTGCCCGAGCGGTATTGGGACGTCGATGTCGCCGATGCCAAGTGGATTTACCAGAAAGCCTACGACCACGTTGCCAAGAAGGACCGCATCGTCGGTCGCTACGCGTACGCGATTTTCGACGTCTCCGGCGGCGTGGACGTGAACCTCATCGCCCGCGTCGCCCACGGCGGCGGCGAGGGCGGTTCGACCAACCGCACCAACGTCCGCTACTTCACCGAGGAAGCCGCCAACTGCCTGAAGGACGTCAAGGGCGCCATGGGCGTGTGCGACCTGGTGGAGGATTACGGCGGATTCGATTCCTTCTTCGAGATGCGGCGAAGCCTCGGCCAGTACATCGACGTGGAAAATCTCAACAACGTCGTGCCCTATTCGATGAGCGCGTTCCGCGGCACCAGCTACCGCGTGGGCTCGGGCGACTGGACCCAGCCCGTCAACGCCGAAGACCTTTCGGAAAACGATTGGCTGAAGCTCCTCGCCGGGACCGCCGACGAGACCGTCAACCGCAGCCTCCACCAGATGCAGGATTCGCTCGCGGGCCTGTCCGACAGCGACCGGAAGGCCATCGCCCAGGCCTTGATGGATTTCACGAGCGAGGACATCGTCCCGCAGGGCTTGGACTACCCGTCGGTCAAGGACGTGCCGATGCTCAACGAAACGCGCCTGAAGCTGGACCTCGTCGAAGAACCGCACAGCGGGAGCGACGACAAACCGGATTATTCGATTTACACGCTCAAGGTCGAACTCGACCTCGAAACCTGGTTCCCGTTCCCCGTCTCGGACCGCGACAAGGAAAAATTCAAGATTCCCGCCCCGGTCTTCAAGCTCGTGAGCGGCGCGGGCGGCGGCGGGGACAACTCCATCGCCTTCCGCTACGGCTTCCAGGGGGCGACGGGCTACACCATCCAGCGGCCGAACCTGGAAAAGGAGACGGACGCGTACGAGTTCACTCCCGATTGGAACGAAGGCAAGCCGCAGCACATGGAGGAGCCCTTCAAGTACGAAATCCCAATCACGGCCACGTGCGGCGGCAACGGCTGGAACGACAGCGAGGAAGGCCACCTGCCGCAGGGCCTGACCCTCGTCCTCCAGCCGCAGGGGACGACGAAACTATCCGTCGAGCACGACGCCGCCCGCGTGGACGAAATCGAACTGGCGCTCGTCAACGCGAAGTTCCTGCAACTCAAGAAGGAAAGCGGGGAAGTGGTCTACGACATGGAAGTCGCCGACCCGAGGATGAACCACCTCCCCGAGCTTTGGGTGGCGGGCGAAGAGGACGGCACGATGGGCGACTACAACGAAGCGGCGAAACAGGCCGTCAAGCAGAACCTGGGCGTCGCCAGTCCCGTGGCCGGCGATTACGCGATGTTCTGCCGCAACGGGCCGCTTGAAACGCCCGGCGACTTGGGGTACATCCCGGTCATCGGGGCGAAAAAGAGTCTTTCTTCCGCGTGGAAGACGCTCGATTTGTTCTCGCTCGACGCGGCGTGGCTCATGCGCCAGCTCGTGAGCAGGAAGGAAGCGGAGTACGCGCGGACCGACCCGATCTCCGGCAACAAGCTCACCTTCCCGAAGACCCTGCCGGTGTACACGAACGGGACGATCAACCCGAACACGCCGCTCACCAACGTCCTGCAGGCGGCGTTCCGCGACCTGACCGCGGAAGGCATCGCCGGGTGGGACAACACCTCCCAGAACAAGAAGGAGTTGGGCGAGAGCGATGCGGCCACCATCGCTTCGCGCATCATCGGGTACCGCACGAAAGGCGGGTACGACACCGAAGAGTCGCTCGGGAAGGGATACGACTTCGCTTCGGGCAGCGACTGGGTCACCGCCTTCGCCGACACCACGTGGCACAAGCAGCTGGAAAACCTCTTCGCCAACCGGCCGAAGAACGTCCGCGAGGGCTTGATCCGCCAGACGTGGGGGCTCTTCCGGCCCGAAGACAACCTCTTCGTGATGATTGTCGTCGGCCAGGCCATCAAGGAAGGACCGACGGGGACGCTCGGCAGGTTCGACGCCGACGACGACACGGTCGTCGGCGAAAAACGCGCGGCCCTGCTTGTCTGGCGCGACCCGTTCCCCGTGGGCGACAACCCGCACATGGAAATGAGCACCATCCTCTACAAGGCCCTCATCGACTAGCGGGCTTCCCCTCCGCCCCCTCCCTGCGGCGCTTCCGCCTTCGCGGAAGCGCCGCTTTCTTTTTGCGGATGCGGCGTCAAGCCTCCAACCGGGCGAGGCGGGAAGCCGCGAGCGATGCGATGGCCTCCTGCATGGCGGGCGGGAGGAACGAAGCGTCCAGCGCGGCGGGCAACCGTTCGCGGACGGCGGAAACAATGCGCGCCAAGGCGTTTCCGGTTTGCTTGGGGGTGAGGCGCAGGGCCTCCGCCAAGGCGAGGAAGTCGGCGCGGCGGAGGCGGTTCTTTTTCCCGTTGAGGGAGAGGGCGGATTCTTCGGGGTCGTCGGGCAGAACGACCTGCACGGGCACGAGGTCGTATGCGGGACTCAGTTCCCAGCCGCCGCTTGCGTTTTCGAGAAGCGAAAAGTTCTTCAGGTGCATGTCGGAGTTGCCCGTGAGGAAGCAGAACGCGGCGAGCTCGAAGAAGCGGACGGCGTCCAGACCGGGGGCGTCGGAATGGCGGCGGAGCGCCTTCGCGATCTGTTCCAGGGAGCCGTTGTATTTCTGCGCGGTGGGTTTCCCGAGAATCTGGCAGAAGTCCTCCATGTGGCGGGACCCCTCCGCGGAGCGGTCCATGCGGCGGCAGAGGTAGGCAAGTTCGCCGGAGTCGAGGCGAATCAGTCCCGATGTGGCGGTGGAAATGCCGCAATTCCGCGCGAGGAGCATGGCGAAGTGTTCGGCTTCGGGGAGGTGGTGCCAGCGGGGGGAGGGAGGCTTGAGGATGAAATCCCCGTCGAGCCCCACCAGTGTCAGGCGGGCGGGAGCCCCGGAGCGAGCGGTTTCGATGTGGAGGGAAAGCTTGGGCTGCACGCCCGGCACGGAGATGCGGCGGAGAACGGCCTTCCGGGCGAGTTCGTCGAGTTCCGCCCAGGTGTGGGCCAGCGCCGGAGGGCGCGGCACGCCGAAGAGACGCTTCGAACAGGCCGGATGGAACGGGGCGGTGGCCTCCGGCGGCAGGGGCAGTCCGCAGGAAAGGCAACGGGCGGGCGCGTTCACGGGGCCACCTCGCGGATGCTGGCCGCGCCGATGCAGTCCCGGCAACAGGCCAGAAGGAGGCCCATCCGGTCGGTGGGGTCGAGTTTCCAGGTGTCGGTTGCGATGTCCAGCAGCCATCCTTCGGGAATCAACCCGTCGAAAAAGGGGAAGAGGGTGCGGTCGCGGAAGGGGTCGGCCTGGAGGGGGAAAGTGGCCGACAGGCGGGCGGGCCGGTCGGCGAGATAGGCCGGGGCGTAGCGGAAGGTGTAGCCGTCGATGTCCTCGACAAGGCGTCCGGCGAGGCGGTTGTGCAGATAGATGTCGGCTTGGCGCATGGAATCAATCCTCCTTGCGCGGTGCGGGGGCGGGTTCGAGGCGGTGCCCGAAAAGGTCGAGGACGAGGTTGACCTTGTCCATGCGAAGGCTCGGCTTTCCCGCTTCCAGCTCGCGGACGAAACGGAGGCCGACACCCGCGCGGTCGGCGAGACCGCGTTGGGTCAAGCGGTGGGTTTTGCGTTGTTGTCGGACAAATTCGGAGACGATCATGTTGTACCCTATCGGGATGCTTGATTGATTCGTCGTGCAATTTATACCCGTTCGGGGATGATTTCAAGGTTCTTTCAAAAAAGAATCCCGGTAGGGTGCGGTTTTGCGCTTCCGCATGTGCGAGATTGCGGAAATTGCGCGGAATGACGGAAAAACGCCGTGCTTTTCCAAAGGGGTTGGAACGCTTTCGTTCCCCCAAGGAGACGCCGATGGATTTTTCCCCTGCACCCGCAACCGGCATTGTCGGAAACCACGCCGTGCGGAAGGCCGTGGAAGGCAAGCACCTCACCGCGCCGCGCGACGCAAAACGGGCTGGTTGCCCACCTGTTTTGCCTTGCGGGCGGGGAGGGGGAACCCGTAAAAAGCGGGGCAACGCAAGCCCGCCCCCGTTTTTTCCGCCGATGAAACAAGGAAACCCCATGCCGCCCGCCCGCCATTTCTTTCGCCCGCTCGTTTCCGCCGTTTTGGTCGCCTGCTTCCTCTCCGCTTGCGGGCGCCTCGGGGAACGGTACCTCCAACAGGCAAAGGCGGAGGACGAGGACGATTCCCGCGCGGCGCGCTTGATGCTGCAAGCGGCCAAATGCGGGTCGCCGGAGGCGATGGTGGAGGCGGGGAAGATGCATTTGGCCGGTCGCTGGGTCCCCCAGGACCCCGGAGCCGCTTTTGCGTGGTTCCGCAAGGCGGCCCGCGCGGAACAACCGGAGGGGATGTTCCTTCTGGGCGATTGCTGGGAAAAGGGAATCGGCACGGAGAAGGACCCGGAAAAGGCGGCGGAATGGAAGGAGAAGGCATTCGCGGCCGACAGCCCGTCCGCCATGCTGGAACGCGCGCGCGCTCTGGCCGGACGACCCGGCGGCGCGGGAGAGGCCGTCGGCATTTTCAACCGCCTTCTCGGGGAAGGGAAGTTCGACGGGGCGGTGGACCGGGGCGGCATCCTCTTCGAACTCGGCCGCCTGCACGAAGGGGAAAACGGCATTCCCCGGGATGCCGGGAAGGCCGTTTCCTGCTACGAGCGGGCCGTCGCCCTCGGCAACGTGCCCGCGGCCTACCGCTTGGGCATCGCCTGCCTCGAAGGAACCCTTTGCGCGCGGGACATCGCCAAGGGCGTTTCCCTTCTCAGGAAAACGCTGCCGGCCCGGAATCTCCCGGAGTTGGATACGCTCCAGCGGTTGGGAAACGCGTATTCGGACGCAAAATGGGAAGGCATGGACCTGCGGCAGGCCGAAAGCTTTTTCGAGCGTGCGCTCAAGCGCTGGAAGGAGACGCCGGGCGTCTCCGACGCCGACATCCGCGACGCCCTCTGCGGGCTCGGTGCCATCCTTCTCTCCGGCAAGGGGCGGATGCGCGACGAGGCGATGGGGGTGGCGTATCTCGAACGGGCGGAACGGGTCGGCTCCGTGGAAGCGCGGTACCGCCTCGCGCTCGCCCTCTGCCGGGGAAGCGCCGTCCCGCAGGACACCGCGAAAGCGTTGGAGTTGCTTGCCCGTTTCGACCCGGAAGCGGACGGGGAATGGGCCGGGAAAGCGGCGGAACTCGCGGAAACGATCCGCTCGGCCGAACCGTACCGGGAAGCGGCGGAAGCGGGGGACCCGGTGGGGCAGCGGCGCGTCGGCCTGTGCCTTGCCGACGGCCTGGGCGTCCCCCGGAACGCCACGGAAGCGCAACGCTGGCTCAGGGAAGCGGCCCGCGCGGGGGACGGGGAAGCCCGCGCGGCGCTGGAACGGCAAGGGGGGCGGTGGAACGCCGAAGACGACGCGTGGCTTTCGTTGCACGGGGCCGCGAAGACCGGCGACGCCGCGGCGCAGCGGAATCTCGGCAAACGCCATCTGCTGCAGCGCCATCTCAAGGCGGAAACGTGGCAGGACGCGGAGGGCGCCCGCGACATCCTTTCCTTGGAGGGGTACGAAGCGCGTCAGGCCGTCAAGTGGTTGGAGTCCGCGGCGAAGGCCGGGGACGCGGAGGCGTTGTACTGGCTCGCGTTCTGCGCCGCGCACGGCATCGGCACGGCGAAAGACGTTCCGCAGGCCGCCCGCATGCTCGCTTCGGCGGAAAAACGCGGGCTTGCCAAGGCGGGGAGGGAGAGGGGGCGGATCTTGGGAGACGAACGCATCCTGCGCGAGAAAAGCGCGCACGGCGATCCGGCCGCCCGGTTCGAACTGGGGACGAAGTTGGCGGAACGCGGCGATCCGCAAGGCATCAAGCTGTTGCAGAACCTGGCGAACGGTCCGAAGGGTTTGAAAGCGGCCCTGTGGCTGGAAAACCATTTCAAGCGGCAAGCCCGTTCCCAAGCCGCGTACTGGTGCCACCGCGCCGCCGACTTGGGCGACCGCGGCGCCATGGGCCGGATGGCCGGGTACGAGCCGGAGAACGCGTACGCCTGGTGGAAGATGGCGTACGACAACGGCGGCGGCGGGGAAGCGGCCCTCGCCCTCGCGCAATGCTGCGAGGAGGGAAAGGGGTGCCCCCGGAATCCGGAAGAAGCCGCGTTGTGGTACCGGCGGGCCGGTGTCATCCGCGCCGAAGACCTGCCGGACCGGCGCGGCGGGAAAAGACGCGCAGGGAGATGACCCCGATTCCCCGCAACGCCCCCGTTGCCCGACTCTCCCCGGCGCGCAGGTCCCCGCACGGCTCCGCCATCCGGCGGCACGGCAACGCGCCTCCGGCGCCTTGACAGGGAGGCGCGAGGCCGCTATAACCCCGCGGCCATGGGTCAACAACTCCGCATCCGCACCAAACGCAAAGCGCGCGCCCGTCGCATCAAACGCCTCAAGGAACGCGCCCACGCCGCCAAAGCCAAGTAGCTCCGCCACGCGGCTTTCTTCCCGGCAACGCTTTCGGCCCCTCCGCGCTCCCGCGCCCGGGGGCCGTCCGCTTTCCCCGCCTTCCCGTTCCCCCTCCTCCCCCACATGATTGTCTTCCTCCACGGCATCCTCGCCGAAAAAACGCCCCAAACCGCCGTCGTCGAAGCCGGCGGCGTCGGCTACCTCGCCACCATCCCGCTTTCCACCTTCGACCGCCTCCCCGACGCCGGCGAGACCGTGAAGCTCTTCACCGAGCACGTCGTCCGCGAAGACGACGAGCTGCTGTTCGGCTTCGCCACCGAAGAGGAGCGTTCGCTCTACCGCCTGCTCGTCTCCGTCAACGGCGTGGGGCCGAAGCTCGCGATTTCCGTTTTGAGCGGCATTTCCCCGCGCGATTTCACCGCCGCCGTCCAGATGGGCGACGTGCGCCGCCTTTCGGCCATTTCCGGCGTGGGCAAGAAAATCGCGGAGCGCCTCGTCCACGAGCTGAAGAACTCCCTCGGCGGGCTGGAGCCCCTCTTCGCGGGGGGCGGCGCCCAGGGGCTTCCCTTCGCGGGGTCTCCCGCCGACCCGCGCGAGCGTGACGCGGCCGGAGCGCTCGGGGCGCTCGGCTACAAGCCGCAGGAAGCGCTGGCGGCCGTGCGCGCGGCCATCAAGACCCTGCCGGACGACGCCTCCGTCGAGACGATCCTCCGCGCGGTGCTTTCCGCGCGCGCCGGAGCGCGCCGGAAATGAGCCGCGCCCGCACCCCCGACAGGCCCTACCGGCTGGGCGAGGAGATTTTTTCGAGCGTCTCGCACGGCATCGGCGCGTTGCTCGGCGTCGCGGCGACGGCGCTCCTCGTCGTCCGCGCGGCGAAACACGCGCCGGAGGGGCACACCGGCAAGGCCGTGACGGCGATGGCGGTGTTCGGGGCGACGTTCCTCGTGCTGTACCTGATGAGCACGCTCTACCACGCGCTCGTCCCGAAGCGCGCGAAGCACGTGTTCGCGCTCCTGGACCACAGCTCGATCTATTTGCTCATCGCGGGGACGTACACGCCCTTCTGCCTGATCTGCCTGCCGCCCGCGACGGGCTGGACCATTTTCGGCCTCAACTGGGCGTTCGCGGTGGCGGGCATCGCGCTCTACTGCGTCTTCGAGAAGCGCCTGCGGGTTTTGAACGTGGCCATGTACATCGGGATGGGCTGGCTCATCCTCTTCGCCATCAAGCCCCTGCACGCGGTCCTGCCGCCCGCGAGCTTCACGTTCCTCTGGGCGGGCGGGCTCGCGTACACCGTCGGCTGCCTGTTCTACGCGGCGAAAAAACGGGACTGGACGCACGCCATCTGGCACCTCTTCGTGCTGGGCGGGAGCATCTGCCACTTCTTCGCGGCGTATTTTTCGATTCCGCTCGCGGCGGCGCCCTGACTGCCGGGTGCGCGGAAGCGGCCTACCGCGGCGAGGCTTTCGCGAGCGCTTCGTAGGCGGCGCGTTCGGCGGCGGTCGGCGCCGTCGGCACGCGGATGGCGAGCTTCACGTAGAGGTCGCCGCGCCCGCCGCCGCGCTTGGGCAAGCCCTGTCCGGCCAGCCGGAGCATCCGCCCGCCCTGCGTGCCCGGGGCGATGTTGACCGCCGCCGTTCCCGTCGGCGTTTCGCACGGCACCTTCTTCGCGCCCAGCACCGCCTCCCACGGGCGGACGGGAAGGGTCGTCTCCAGGTCGTACGGCCCCGTCGGGCGGAACAGCGGGTCGGGTTCGAGCCGGACCGTGAGCAGCAGGTCCGCCCCGCCGGGTCCCTGCCCGCGCAGGCGGACGCGGCTGCCGTCGGTCGTGCCCGCGGGGAGCGACACCGCGTAGGTCTTCGGTCCCGTCCCGTCGCCGGAATCGAGCCGGACGGTCTCCTTCTCCCTGGCGAACAACGCGCGCAGGGGGACGCGGATTTCCGCTTCGACGGCCTGCGGGGGCGGTTCCTCCGCGGCGGCGGCGCCCGCGAAGGGGTTGGCGCCGCCGAATCCGGCGAAGGGGTTGGCCGCGCGGCGTCGGCCCCGTCCGCCGCCCATGCCGCCTCCTCCCATGGCCCCGCCCATGTTGCCGAAGAGGGCGGAGAAGAAGTCGGAGAAGCCTTCCGCGCCCGAGCCGGAAAAGTCGAAATGCACGCCGCCCCCGCCGAAGGGGTTGCCGCCGCCTCCGAAGTCGAAGCCGGGCGGCGGGGTGAAGTCCTGCCCGGCCTTCCAGTTGCTGCCGAGGGTGTCGTAGCGCTTGCGTTTGGCGGGGTCGGAGAGCACTTCGTACGCCTCGTTGATTTCCTTGAAGCGCGCCTCGGCGCCCGGCGACTTGTTGACGTCGGGGTGGTACTGGCGGGCCAGCTTGCGGAAGGCCTTCTTGATGGTGTCGGCGGTTGCGTCGCGGGGGACGCCGAGCACGGCGTAGTAGTCGAGAAATTTCATGCCTTTCCCCATACGGCGGACCGCCCGCTTCCGCAACCCGCGCCCGAAAGGCGTTTTGCCGATGCTTGGCAGCGTCACGGACGCTTTGCCTTGCGGCGCTACCGCCACGCGTGGCGCCGCCTTCGCCTTCCACCCGTTTTGCCAATGTTTGGCAAAAATTGCCCGAATTTGCCGAACATCGGCAAATCCAAAGGTGGGGCGAGCCGTCCCCGGCGAGCCGTTTGCCGAACCTTGGCAAAATGGCATGAAATTTGCCAAACATTGGCAAAACGGCCGGGCGGCAATTGATTTTCTCCGCCGGATGTGCTTTCTTCCCCCCCGCCATGGCAAAATCCACCCCCATCTACGACGAGTCGAAAATCCAGACCCTCTCCTCGATCGACCACATCCGCAAGCGCACCGGCATGTACATCGGCCGGACCGGCGACGGAAGCCAGTACGACGACGGAATCTACATTCTCCTGAAGGAAGTCATCGACAACGCCGTCGACGAATTCATCATGGGGTTCGGAAAGAAGATCGACATCTCCATCTCCCCCGAGAACCTCGTCACCGTCCGCGACCACGGCCGCGGCATCCCCTTCGGCAAGATCGTCGATTGCGTTTCGGTCATCAACACCGGCGGCAAGTTCAACGACGACGTCTTCCAGTTCTCCGTGGGCCTGAACGGCGTGGGCACCAAGGCGGTCAACGCCCTCTCCGAGCGCTTCACCGTCCGCTCGTTCCGCGACGGCGAAATGGCCGAGGCCGTCTTCGCCCGCGGGGAACTCCTCAAGGAAACCCGCACGCCCGCGCCGGGGGAAAGCAACGGGACGGAAGTTTCCTTCCTGCCGGACGGCGAAATCTTCGCGGGCCGCACGTTCCGGCCCGAGCTCGTCCGCAAGCGCCTCCGGCTCTACGCGTGCCTGCAGGCGGGCCTCAAGCTCGTGTACAACGGTGAAACCATCGAAAGCGCGGACGGGCTGACGGACCTTTTGCTCGACGAGCTCGGCGGCGGGGGCGTGTATCCGCCGCTGCACTACCGCGACAGGACGCTCGAAATCGCCTTCACCCACACCGGGCGGTACTCCGAGACGTTCTTCTCGTTCGTCAACGGCCAGTACACCTCCGACGGCGGGACGCACCTGTCCGCCTTCCGCGAAGGGCTGGTGCGCGGCGTCAACGAGTACGCGAAAGCGAAGTACGATGGAGACGACGTGCGCGAGAGCATGGTCGGCGCCATCGCCATCCGTCTCAAGAACCCCGTTTTCGAGTCGCAGACCAAGAACAAGCTCGGCAACACCGAAATCCGCGCCGATTTGGTCGCGCGCATCCGCGACATCGTTGTCGATTTGCTCCACCGCAACCCGGAAACCGCCGCCGCGCTCGTCGCGAAGGTCGAGGAAACCCGCGCGGTGCGCAGCGAAATCCAGACCGTCAAGAAGCTCTCCAAGGAGCGGGCGAAATCGGTGAGCATCCGCATTCCGCAGTTGAAAGACAGCAAGATCCACTACGACAAGCGGCGGGAAAAGGGGCTTGAAAGCACGATTTTCATCACCGAAGGGCTTTCGGCGGCCGGGAGCGTCACGCAATCGCGCGACGCGCGCACGCAGGCGGTTTTCACGTTGCGCGGGAAGCCCCTGAACGTCGCCGAGCTCGACCGGAAGGCCATTTACGCGAACGAAGAGTTGTACAACCTCATGCGCGCGCTCAACGTCGAGGAGACGGTCGACACGCTTCGGTTCCGGCGCATCGTGATGGCGACGGACGCGGACGTGGACGGGCTGCACATCCGCAATTTGCTCCTGACGTTCTTCCTCAAGTTCTTCTCGCCCTTGGTGATGCAGGGGTACGTGTACATCCTGGAGACCCCGCTCTTCCGCGTGCGCAACAAGCGGGAGACGCGCTATTGCTACTCGGAAGCGGAGCGGGACCGGGCGATGAAGGAAATCCGCTCGCCGGAAGTGACGCGGTTCAAGGGGCTGGGGGAGATTTCGCCGAAGGAGTTCAAGTACTTCATCGACGAGAAGACGATGCGGCTGACGAAAGTGGCCATCCGCCGGGAGAACGAAGGGCAGATTGCCCCGATGTTCAAGTTCTACATGGGCCGGAACACGCCGGAGCGGAAGAACTTCATCATGGAAAACCTCCAGATCGAGGACGAGGACTAGCCGCGGCGCGTTGCGCCGCTTCGCGGCAGCGAAGAGCGAAGAACGTCGGACGCGCGGCAAACGCCGCGCGTTTTTGGCATTTTGCCAATGTGCGGCAAAAACGCCTGGTTTTTGCCGAACATTGGCAAAACGGCTTCGGCGCGGCTAGAAGTTCCGCTTGGGGAAGGGGGAGGCGCGGGAGACGAACTGCGTGTCCCACGTGTCCACCTTTTTCAGCAGCGACCGGTCCACGCCGTCCAGGTAGCGCGTCGGCTCGCAGAAGGTCTGCGACATCCCGCCCGCCCCGCGCACCGTCCGCGTCTTCGGCAAGCACAGGTACAACCGGTCCCGCGCCCGCGTCACCGCCACGTAGAACAGCCGCCGCTCCTCCGCCTCGTTCCCCTCCGTTTCCGCCCGCGCGTTCGGGAGGATCCCGTCGGTCGCCCAAATCAGGAACACCGCCTTCCACTCCAGTCCCTTCGCCTGGTGGATGGTCGTAAGCCGCACCCCCGCGCCGCCCTGCGCGGCCGCCCCGTCCACGTTGGTCATGAGTGCCATCTCGCTCAGGAACTGTTCCGGGCTCGCGTAGCGCGCGGCGTACTTCACCAATTCGTCCAGGTCCTCCACCCGGCTCTGCCACGCGTCGGGGTATTCCGCCTTGAGGAAGCGCTCGTAGTACGCGCTTTTGAACCGTTCCATCATGACGTCGGGCCGCGCGAAGAACGCCTTTTCCCCGCCGTCGCCTTCCAGCATCGCCCGCCACAGCCCCTCCCACACGGGCCGGGCCGCCTGGGGCAGCAGTTTCGCGACGGCTTCGCGCCCCGCGGCCGTCGCCACGTCCGCTTTTCCGCCCAGCGCCGCGAAAACCTTGTCCACGCGCTTTTCGCCGACGCCCGGCAGCAGCTGGAGGAAACGCGAGAAATTCGCGATGTCGCGCGGGTTGACGAGGAAGAGCGGCAGCGACACCAGGTCCTTCACGTGCGCCTGCTCGAAGAAGCGCGTGCCGCTCACCATTTCGTAGCCGATGCCGGCGCGCTTGAGCTCCATCTGCACTTCCATCGAAAGGTAGTGCGTCCGGTAGAGCACCGCGATTTCGCCGGGCGGCACGCCCTCCTCGCGGACGAGGCGCGCGATTTCGCCCGCGACGAAGCGCGCCTGGTGGCCGCCGTCCACGGGTTCGGCGCGGAAGACGCTCCCGCCGCGTTCCTCCCCGCGCGTGGAACGCAGGTTCTTTTCGAACTGGCCGTGCGCACGGGCGACGACGGCGTTGGCAAGGTCGATGATGCCCGGCCGCGAGCGGTAGTTCTCTTCGAGGAAATGGACCTGCACTTCGCGTCCGGCCTCCGCGAAAGCCTCGCGGAAGCCGAGGATGTTGCCCACGTCCGCGCCGCGCCAGCCGTAGATGCTCTGGAAATCGTCGCCGACCACGAAGAGGTTGCCCGTCCCGGCGGCGAGCTCGCGGGCGAAGGCGGCCTGGACGACGTTGGTGTCCTGGTACTCGTCCACGAGCACGTACCTGTACCGCCCGCGGCAGGCCATCGCCGCGGCCGGGCAGTTGCGGACGAGCCAGAGCGCCTTCGAGAGCAAGTCGTCGAAATCCATCGCGTTGGCGGCCTGTTTCTGCGCTTCGTACTCCGCATGAAGGGCTTCCAGCTTGGCGCAGTCGAGCACCTCTTCCGGGTACCGCTCGCGCGCGACCTCTTCGAGCGGCGCCTCGCGCGCGGCCGCGAGCGAAAACAACGTCAGGGCCGACGAGGCCTGGAGCGGCCACTCCGGCTCCTCCGGTTCCGTCCCGCCCGCGGCGAAGCGCAGGAGCGCCTTCTTGCCCCCGCCGCGCTTCGGCGGCTTGAGGCCCAGGATCGCCATCGCGCTTTTGACCATCTTCTCCGCGTCGCCCTGGTCGAGGATGGTGAAGTGCGAATCGAAATGGCCACCGGGGAGCATCCCCGCCCAGCGGCGCAGGAGGCGGCAGCCGACCGAATGGAACGTGCCGCCGAAAACCGCGTGCGTCCCGCCGCCGAGGAGGCGGCCGGCGCGTTCGAGCATTTCCCGCGCGGCGCGGTTGGTGAAGGTGAGAAGGAGGATCTGGTCGGTGCGCGCGCGGTCGCTCGCGACGAGCCAGGCGACGCGGTGGACGAGGGTGCGGGTCTTGCCGGTGCCCGCCGCGGCGATGACGAGGACGGGGCCGTCTTCCGCGGAAACCGCGGCGCGCTGGGCCGGGTTCAGGGAGGAGAGGATGGCGTCGGGGGAGGGGATGGCGGGCGGTTCATGCGCCTCCCCGGTGCCGTCGCCGGCCGCGGAAAAGCCCCAACGCGCGGGCGGGGCGTACACCGCGTCCGCCGCCTGCGGCGGGAGGACCGAAGGCATCGCGTCGAAATCGTCGTAATCGTCGGAAAAGTCGCTCATATCCAGCTTCCGTCGTTTAGGCCCCGCCGTTCCGCGAGCGCCCGTTCCACGTCCGGCACCGCGCGGAGGAGCGAGGCGGTGTACGGCTCGCCCGGGGCGGTGGTCGCCGTCGCGGCGTCGGCGAGGAGGACGCGGCGGCCGGCGCGCATGACGAGCATGTCGTTTGCGAGGTACCGCAGGGCCGCGAGGTCGTGGCCGATGACGATCAGGGTCAGGCCGCGGCGCCGTTGGAGGTCTTTCAAAAGGTTCAGGATCTGCGCCTGGACGGAGACGTCGAGCGCGCTCGCCGGTTCGTCGGCGACGAGGAGCTCCGCGCCGACGCAGAGCGCCCGGGCGATGTTGACGCGCTGGCGCTGGCCGCCGCTCATTTCGTGTGGCTTGCGGGAGAGGAATTCGCTTCCGAGGGCGACGGAGGCGAGGGCGTCGCGGGCGCGGTCGAGGGCTGCGGCGCCGCGGGCGATGCCGTGGACGCGGAGGACTTCCGAGAGCGCGTCGCCGACGGAGAGGCGCGGGTTGAGGGAGCCGTAGGGGTCCTGGAAAACCATCTGCGCGTGCGAGCGGAATGCCTTGCGTTCCCGCGCGGACATCGAAAGGACGTCGCGGCCGCGGAAGAGGACTTCGCCGGAGGAGACGGCGGGTTCGAGGCCGAGGATGGCGCGGGCGAGGGTGCTCTTGCCGCTGCCGGATTCCCCGGCGATGCCGAGGCAGCGGCCCTGGCGCAGGGAGAAGGAAACGTCTTCGACGGCCGTCCGGCGGCCGTACGACACGCAAAGCCCGCGCACGTCGAGGAGGGGCGCGGAGGAACCGCCCGGCGGGAGGGCGGCATCTGACGGGGGGCGGGACATGGCGCCTCCCATAGCAAATTCCCGCCCCGCCTCCAAGCCGCCGTTCCGCCCCCGGCCGCCCGCCGCGCCCGGACCGCATTTTGCCAATCCTTGGCAAAAACGGGGGAAATTTGCCGAACATTGGCAAAACGGCCCCGGACGCGGCTTGCGGCCGCGGGCGGAACCCCAGGCGCGTGCGTGATGCGGGCCGCCCATGGGGGAAGTGCGGGATTGCGGAAAAACGGCCGGTTCCCGCCGAAAAAATCCCTGCGTCTCTTTGCTTCGCGGAACCTTCGCCCCGCGGCGGCGGGGAGCTCTTTCCCATGCCCGCTTGCACGGGCTCCAACGCCTTTCGATGTCCCGGAAATCCGCGGTGCGGACAGCCGGAGCTTGCATGGCGGGGGGAGGGCCCGTAAAGTCGCGCGCCACCGAAAGGACTCCATGAAAACACGCTTCCTGGCCGCTCTCGCCGCCCTTGCCTCCGCGCTGTCCGCGCACGCCCTCGACTTCGGGGCGAGCGAACGCATCCGCCTCGAAATTTTCGACGACATCCCGTATCCCGTCGCCGAACCCGCCGTCGCCCGCGGCGGATGCAACAATTACTGGCGTTTCCGCACCCTCGCCTGGGCCGAACAGGCGCTGGGCGACCATGCGCTCCTCCGGGTCCGCGCGTGCAGCGAACTGCGCGCCTGGCACAAGGGAACGCCCGCCAACGAATGGCCCGACGAGTTGATTTTCGACCTCCTCCAGCTCGACCTGCGCGACATCTTTGCCGACGGCGACCGCTACGTCCTCGGCCGCCAGGAACTCGGCCGCCTCGGCGTCCTCTTCTGCGACGGGACGCCCCTCGACGGCTCCCGCTCCGGGTACGTCACCGGCGCGAGCGGCCACACGCCGCTCGCCGGGCCGTGGAGCGCGGACGCCTTCGCCATCTGCGACCCCGAAGAGGACGACCTCGCCATCGGACACGAACACCGCGCGCTTTGCGGCTACGGCGGGGCGGCGAACCCGATGGGCGACGCCGGGGCCGGACTTTTCCTGACGTTCGCGACGAACGGATTTTCCTTGACGCCGTATGCCGTCTGGAAGCACGAGAGCGCGTGGACCAAGACCGACGGGACGCGCGTGGCGAACGAGGACATCTGGACCGCCGGGTTGCGCCTCAAGGGCGCTTGCGGGCCGTTTTCGGCCGACTTGGACGGCGCCTGGCAGGCTTCGCCTTCGAGCGACGCGGACCGCCGCGCCGCGATGGCCCTCGCCAACGCGTGCTTCGCCCCGGAAGACGTTTTCCTCTCGCCCTTTTTCGCCCTGCACGCGGTGTACTTTTCCGGCGACGACCCCGACACCAAGCGCAACGAAGCGTTCAACGTCCTCTGGGGACGCGGGGCGTGGCTGAGCGACCTCGTGATTTTCGCCTACGACCTCGACGGCGCGGGCAACTGGCGCAATTTGCTCTACGGAGCCGCGGAAGTCGGCATCCGGCCCGCGCCGGGGCACAGCCTGAGCCTTTCGGCGGGGCCGATGCGCGCGCCGGAAGCCGACAGCGCCACGGGCGGACACGACCGCGGCTGGCTGTACCAGGCGAAGTGGGCCGCGCCGGTGGTGCATGCGAAGGAGGGCGGCCGCGGGGCGATCGACGCGGCGGTGCTCGGCGAATGGCTCGACCCGGGCGACTACTACCCGAGCGGCGAAACCGCGTACTTCCTCCGCTTCCAGCTGACGCTGTCGTATTAGCCGGAGCGGCGGACGATGATCACCTGCTGGGTCGAAGCGGCGGACTGGCGCGAAGGCGCCGTCGTTCTCTCGCGCGGGGAATCGCACCATCTGGTGCGGGTCCTGCGCGCGCGTCCCGGCGAAAAGGTCCGCCTCGTGGACGGCGCCGGGCGGCAGGCCGACGGCGTGCTTGACGCCGCCGACCCGCACGGGGCAACCGTGGCCATCCACGCCGTCCGCACCGCGCCGCCGCTCCGTCCGCGGCGGATCCTGGTGCAGGCCCCGGCCAAGGGGAGCCGGATGGATTGGCTGCTCGAAAAGGCGACGGAAATCGGTTGCGACGAAATTTGGCCGGTGATGACCGCGCGGGCCGTCTCGAAGGTCGCGCCGGGGGAGGAAGAGCGCAAGCGCTTGCGCTGGGAAGCGGTCGTGCGGGCGGCGTGCAAGCAGAGCGGCAACCCGTGGTGCCCGCGCATTGCCCTGCCCGCGGGATTCGACGAATGCCTCGCGCGCGCGGCGGGGCGGCCCGCGCTTTTCGGATGTTTGACGCCGGAGGCGAAGCCGTTGAAGGCGACCGTGCGGGAGATGCTGGCGGGCGGGGCGGAAGAGATTCTCGTTTTCATCGGCCCGGAAGGCGATTTCACCGAAGAAGAGACGGCGAAGATGCTCGCCGCGGGCGTCAAGCCCGTCACCTTGGGGCCGACGGTCCTCCGCGTCGAAACCGCCGCCGTCTACACCCTTTCCGCCCTCGCCTACGAGGGCAATTAGGGCGTCAGGGATTGTCCGCCAGGCAACGGCGGGCGGCGCGGGCGAAGTCGTCGCCGCGCTCTTCGCAGTTGCGGTAGGCGTCGAAGCTCGTCGCCCCCGGGGCGAGCAGCACCGTCTGCATCCGGCCCGTTTCCGCGGCGACCGTGCGCGCTTCTTTCCACGCCGCTTCCGCCGCGGCAGCGACCGTGGGGAATGTGCCCAAAGGGAACGCGCCTTTCCAGCCCTCCGCCAGGGTCGGTCCCGCTTCGCCGAACAAAAACGCCTTGCGGATGCACGGGGCCAACGCGTCCCGCGACGGGGCGAAATCCGTTTCCTTGAGCCGCCCGCCCGCGAGCAGCCACACCGTTCCCGCGGGCCACATCGCGGCCGACCCCGCCGTCGCGGCGAGGCAGGTCGCCTTGCTGTCGTCCACGAAGCGCACGCCGTCGCGCTCGGCGGCGATGCCGCTGCGGTGCGGCAGGGGAACGAAGTCCCGCAAGCCCGCGAGCGCGGTTCC
>JAFSUH010000048.1 GCA_017445365.1 Kiritimatiellia bacterium
AGCCGCCGCGCGGGGAAAAGAAAAAACGGAGGGGCGGGGGAGGCGCGGGAAGGCCGGAGGACCGGGCGCGGGGAGGGGTGGGCGGCAAAAAGTTTTGCTTCCAAAACAATTTGCTTGCCTCCCAAAAAATTTCCGCTATCTTCCGCCGCCGTTCCTCCCGAAAGACTTTCCCATGATGCCTCTTTCCCTCGCAGACCCCGGCCAGAGCTACCGCGTGCGCAAAATCGGCGGCAACGACAAAACCCGCCTCCATCTCGCCGAAATGGGCCTCGTCGTCGACACGCCCCTGACCGTCGTCGCGCAAGACGCCGGCAACGTCATCCTCCGCGTCAAGGATTCCCGCATCGCCCTGAACCGCGACCTCGCCCTGCGCGTCCAGGTCACCCCGCCGGCGAATTGACCCCTTTTCATTTCCCCCCCCCCCGAAAGGACCCCGCATGAAAACTCTCCGTGACATTCCCGTCGGCGGCACCGCCGTCGTTTCCCGCCTGCTGGGCACCGGCCCGGTCAAGCGCCGCATCCTCGACATGGGCCTGACCCGCGGCACGCCCGTTTCCGTCCGCAAGGTCGCGCCGCTCGGCGACCCGATCGAGCTGACCGTCCGCGGCTACGAACTTTCCATCCGCAAGGCCGACGCGGAACTGATCGAAGTGGAGGACTAGACCATGGCAACCGGAACGAAAAAGACCGTCATCGCCCTCGCGGGCAACCCCAACTGCGGAAAAACCACCCTCTTCAACGCCTTGACGGGGGGAAGCGAATATGTCGGCAACTGGCCTGGCGTCACCGTCGAAAAGAAGGAAGGCCCGCTCAAGGGCCGCAAGGACGCCGTTTTGCAGGACCTGCCGGGCATCTACTCGCTTTCTCCGTACTCGCAGGAGGAAGTCGTCGCGCGCAACTACCTGGTCGAACAGCGCCCCGACGCGATTCTCAACATCATCGACGGGACGAACCTCGAACGCAACCTGTACCTGACCACGCAGCTTCTCGAACTCGGCATCCCCGTCCTCGTCGCCGTCAACATGTCCGACGTGATCGCCCGCCGTGGCGACGTCCTCCGCTGCGACCGGCTCGCTTCCGCCCTCCACTGCCCGGTGGTCGCCATTTCCGCGCTCAAGGGCGAGGGCATCGAAGAGGCCGTTTCCAAGGTCCTCGAACTCGCCGCTTCCGGCAAGAAGGGCGAGCTGCCGCACGTGTACAAGGGCTCCGTCGAGCACGCGGTCGCGCACATCGAAGAGGCCATCGAGGACCGCGTCGCCCCCGAGAGCATCCGCTGGTTCGCCATCAAGCTTTTCGAGCGCGATCCGGTCGCCTTGAAGCGCCTGGCCCTCCCGGAGGACGTGCTCTCCCACATCGAAGAGCACATCGCCGACTGCGAGAAGGAGCTCGACGACGACGCGGAAAGCATCGTCACCAACCAGCGGTACGCGTGGATCGCCGACATCGTCTCCGGCGCGCTCGTCAAGAAGGGCACGCAAAAAAGCGCGCTTTCCGCGTCCGACAAAATCGACCGGGTGGTCACCCATCGCATTCTCGCGCTGCCGGTTTTCGTCGTGGCGCTTTGCGTGATGTGGTGGCTCGCGGTGGCGGAAAACGGCCCCGGCACGCTCCTCACCGACTGGGCCAACGACCAGTTCCTCGGCGAAGACGGCTGGCACGTGCCCTTCACGACGCACGTCTGCCGCGAAGCGGGGCCGTACAAGGGAATGGAGTACGACGAAGCGCAGGAATTCTTCGCGCCGCACGGGAAGAACGTCGAAGCGTGGGAAGCCGCATACGTGGAAGCGTACAACGCCGCGCACGAAGGCGAAGAGGGCTTCGAGCCCGTGGAGGAACTCGGCGAAGACGCGGCGCTCGACGAAGCGCTCGCCGCGACCGTCGTTGCGGAAGGCGTGAAGCTCGACGACGACGAGGAGACCGGCGAACCCGTGGAGGGCCCGGACGGGCAACTCGAATGGACGTGCGATTACGACACCTACCAAGCCTCCAAGGCGGTCCCCGAACCCGACCCGGGCGCGTTCGGCGCGTTCGTGCCGGGCCTGACCGCCGTTTTCGGCGGCGCGCTCGACGCGATCGGCACGGGGGACACCGTCAAATCCCTCGTCCTCGACGGCGCGTGGGGCGGGGTGGCGACGGTGCTCGGGTTCGTCCCCGTCATCGCGATCGTCTTCCTCTTCCTCGCGTTCCTCGAAGACTGCGGGTACATGGCGCGCGTGGCGTTCATCATGGACCGCCTTTTCCGGCGCTTCGGCCTCTCCGGCAAGAGTTTCATCCCGATGCTCGTGGGGAAGGGCTGCGGCGTCCCGGCGGTGATGGCGGCGCGCACGATCGAAAGCGAGCGCGACCGGCGGATGACGATCATGCTCGCGACCTTCATCCCCTGCGGCGCGAAGACCGTCATCATCGCGATGTTCTCGGCCCTGTTCTTCCGCGAAATGTGGTACGTGGCGCCTCTGATGGACTTGACCGGCATCGCGATCATCGTGCTCGGCGGCATCGCCTTGAAGAAGACGCGCGCCTTCGCGGGGGACGCCGCGCCGTTCGTGATGGAGCTTCCCGCCTACCACATGCCGACCTTGACGGGCGTCTGGATCCACACGTGGACGCGGGTCAAGGCCTACGTCTGGAAAGCCGGATGCATCATCTTCCCCGCCTGCGTGTTCCTCTGGTTCGTCATGCATTTCGATTGGAAGCTGACCTTGCTCGCGGACGAGGAAATCGAGCGGTCCATCCTCGCTTCCGTCGGCTCCTGCCTCGCGTGGCTCCTCGCCCCGCTCGGCTTCGGGACGTGGCAGGGCGCCGCGGCGTCCGTGTCCGCAGAAATCGCGAAGGAACAGGCCACCGCGACGCTCGGGCTCGTCGCTTCGAACATGCCCGGCGCCTCGACGGCGGCTCAAATCCAGGCGCTGTTTGCCACCTTCGGCGGGTTCCCGCGTCTTTCGGCCCTGTCGTTCATGCTCTTCAACCTCTTCGTGCCGCCGTGCATGGTGGCGATCGCCGTCACGTTCCGCGAGATGGGCTCGAAGGCGTGGGGATGGTTCGCCATCGCCTTCCAGCTCTTCGTCGGCTACACGCTCGCGATGTCGGCGTACCAGATCGGCGTGCTGGCGGCCGGCGGCGGCTTCGGGTTCTGGACCGCCGTGGCGCTGGCGGCGGACCTCTGGTGCCTCTGGATGGTGTTCCGGCCCGCGCGGGAGGGGAAATGAACGCGGTCTCCTGGCTCGTCCTCGCCGCCGTGGTGGCGCTCGCGGTTCTCGCCGTCCGGCGGAACGTCAGGAAGGGCGTGCCGTGCGAAGGCGGATGCTCCTGCAACGGACGTTGCGCCGGATGCCCGCGGCGTTGCGCGGCGCACGCCGCGCAACGAAGGAAGAAGTGAAAAAG
>JAFSUH010000006.1 GCA_017445365.1 Kiritimatiellia bacterium
AGTACTTCGCCGCGATGGGCGCGTGGGCGGAAATCGACGCGGAAGCGGCGGCGGCGGCCCTGCGGCGCCTCCGCGACGATCCGGCGCTCGCCGCGGAACTCGGCCGCAAGGCCCGCGCGTTCGTTCTCGACCACTTCTCCACCTCCGCCTTCCGCGCGGACGTCGAGGCGCTTCTCGACGGGAGGCGGCCATGAACGGAGGGGGCATGGCGGCCCGTCTGAGGCGATTCCGAATCTGGGGTGTCCGGGGAATCTGGCGCGCAGCGCTCCGGCTGTCGCACGACCGTGCCGTCCGGAGATTCCTCAAGGACAACGCCGCGTCGTTCCCATGCGACAATCCGCAGAGGGGCATAACGATCGTCGCCCACATGAGCGGGAGCTATTCCCTCAGCAAGACCATGCGGGATTTCGTCATCCGACTCCGCGACGCCGGAATCCCCCATCAGGTGTTCGATTGCGGGAAACCCGATCCCGACCTCGCAAAGGAGACGTACGCGCACCTTCTCACGCCCCGCGGCGAATTCCGGCTTCTGAGGTACACGCACGTCGTGGAAATGGTGAACAGCCCCCTGCCGGGCGGATTGCCTGTCCGGCGCTGCCGCATCGTGTTCTGGGAGGGCGATGGCGGTTTGCTGGACGTGTACCCGTACGTCGCCGACTCCGATGTCGTGATCGCCATGAGCGACTTCAACGCGCAGTGCTTCCGGAAGGCCTTGCCGGAAAGCGTGGCCGTGGCGAAAGTGGTCTACCCAATGATGCCGATACCCGGAGGCGGACGCCCGCGCGACGAGGTCCGCAGAAGCCTCGGCCTCTTGGAAAAGGATTTCGTGTTTCTCTTCAATTTCGACCTTGTCGCTTATTCACGCAAGAACCCGGACGGACTCCTGCGCGCGTTCGCGATGGCGTTCCCCGACGCGACGGACGCACGGTTGGTCTTGAAGACGAACCATGCGCGCGAATACGCGGGACGCCTGGCCGGCCTCAGGGGGCTTGCCGACGAACTTGGCATGGGGGGACGAGTCGTTTTCGTCAACGACTACATGCCATCCTCCGAACTGTACGCCCTTGCAGCCGCATGCGACGCCTATGTCTCGCTCCACCGGGGCGAGGGTTTCGGCCTGGGGATTGCGGAGGCCATGCAGTTGGGAAAGCCCGTCGTGACGACGGCCTATTCGGCACCGCTCGAATTCTGCAACGAAGAAACGGCCCTGCTTGTGCCGTTCACCATGCGGCAATTGAACGACGGATCGATGGTTTCGCGCATGGGGCCCTGCGCGGACGCCGACGTCGCCGCAGCGGCGGACGCGATGAGGCGGCTTTACGACGACCGCGCGTTTGCGGCCGCCCTGGGCAGCAGGGCGCGGCGTTTCATGGAGCGGCATTTCTCCGGGGAGGCGTTCAAGGCGTCGGTGGATGCCCTCCTGGACTTGTAGGAAGGCGGCGGCGGCCAAACATCAAGCAACGACATGAAATACTCTCTTGCCATAGCCCACCGCGTTTGCCCCGCATTGTCGAAAACGGCGGCGCTTTTCGACGACAAGTACGAAATGGTCAAGGCCACCACGGCTTCCCTTGCCAACGCCCTTGCCGGCGTCAACGCGAAATTGACGGTCATACTCGACGGTTGCCCTCCTTCGTACGCAAGGTTGTTCCGCGATGCCTTCAAAGGGATGGCCTGCGTTTCCTGCGAATTCGTCGAGACACCGTCCATAGGCAACGCCGCCACCTACGCGAAGCAGCACGACATCCTCTCCGGCATGGCCGGCGATGCGGAGTTCCTCTATTTCTCAGAGGACGATTACCTGTACGAGCCGGAGGCGCTCCGAGAAATGATGCGCTTCCTGCGGCAACCCGGCGTGGACTTCGTCACCCCTCTCGACCATCCGGACAGATACACCCACATCGTTCCGGAGCGGCTCAAGGTGGAGGTGCGCGCCACCGACTTCCGCCATTGGCGCGAAGTGGGAACGACCTGCTGCACGTTCATGGTGAAGTCGGCAACGTTCAAGCGCGCGGCGCGACGCCTTGGCGAATATGGGAGGGGGAGTGGAGATGGTCCGCTCTGGATCGGCATCACAAAGGAGCGCATCTTCAGCCCCGCCGCCACCATCGGCGCCGCGCTTCGTTATTTTGCCGGGCGGCGCCAATCGCCCGAGGGCTTGGAATTCTCAACTCTCGCGGCATGGAAGTGGCACAAACTGGCGCTTCCCTTTGGCCGCCGCTACCGCCTTTGGGGGCCCATTCCCTCCCTGGCGACCCATCTTTGCAAATCGGCCCTGCCGCTCCCAGGGGGCGTGTCTGGAGCGCGACGCCCATGACCGCGATGTTCCATCGGGCATTCCGCATTGTCCGGGAGTTGTTCCGACGGCTGCTTTCGCCGAAGCGCGACTTGGCCGTTCCCAGAAGTCGCAAGTGGAATTCTGCAAGACTGCCCGAAGGCGAAAGAAAAGAAAACGGCGTGACCCTCGCCATGGATTTCGCGGAAATCAAATCCCTCTCCCAACTTGGACGGGATTTCGCGGCACGGCTTGCCAAGACATCCATCCCGTTTGAAGTTTTCGACACGGGATGCGACCCTGATGCGCCAAGGCTCCCCCGCTCAGAACTCCCTCCTGCCGACATTCCCCTGGTCGATCACATCCACTACCGGAGAGTGATCGTCTTCGCCGCCGGCGCGACCGAGAAAAACCACGACCAATTCAACATCCTCACTCCGTTCTGGGAATTTGAAAGCGGCCTTCCCGAAGTTTCGCCGCACCTCTTTGACGGGGTGAATCACCTGATTGTCTTTTCCCGCTTTTGCGAGCGGTATTTTTCCTCAATCGCCCCCAGGGACGTAGGAATCAGCCATGTTCGCTACCCTTTGCCCGACAACTGGCGTGTCCGCGTTGGACGAAGGCAAGTCAGGAACCGCCTGGGCATCGGCGAAGGCGATTTTGTCGTTTTCTTCCATTTCGACTTCCGGTCAGGCTTCGACAGGAAAAACCCCGTTGGGGCGCTAAAGGCCTTCCTCGCCGCCTTCGGAAACGACCCCGGCGCAAAAATGGTCGTGAAAGCGGGCGGAGGGGACTGGGACTTGCGGAACCGGTTGCGGTTTTGGCAGGAAGTGAGGCACCTTGGCATTGGCAAACGCCTCGTCCTCATCGAGGACTTCATGCCCCACGCCGACATCCTTGACCTGATTGGCGCGTCGGATGTCTACCTGTCGCTTCACCGCGGGGAAGGCCTTGGCATAGGAATGCTTGAGGCAATGAGCGTGGGAACGCCCGTTGTGGCAACGCGCTATGGCGGAAACACGGACTTCACAAAAGACGAAAACTCCTTTCCGGTGCGATACCGGATGGTGCGACCCGCCACATCGTACGGCCTTTACCAGTCGGTACGCGCGTGGCCGGAACCCGATGTCGGACAGACAGCCGAATACTTGCGGGCTATCCGCCTTTCGCCGGAAATGGCAAAGGCGAAAGCCGTCGCCGCCGATCGCTTCATCCGGGACTATTTCAGCCCTGCGAATTTCGAGAGCGACGTGCGCTCCTTCCTTTCGGCGACGGAGGAGCCTTCCGGCGGGAACCGCGCCCAGTAGCCGCCCCGCGGGCGGCCCGGCGCGGCGGGCGCGGGCGGGGGAAAAAGGAAGGGGCCGGGTCCGACGGGATCGGACCCGGCCCCTTCGAAGGGAAACCCGGCGCCGTGCTACCCTCCCGCGGGCGACTCCCGCAGTACTCTCGCCGATGGGGCCCTTGACTTCCGTGTTCGGAATGGGAACGGGTATGACAACCCCTCCATGGGCACCG
>JAFSUH010000049.1 GCA_017445365.1 Kiritimatiellia bacterium
CGCCGCCGGTTGCCCCGCGCCGCCGCGGTCGTCCCGCCGCCCGCCCCGCCGCCAACATCGCCCCGGTGCCGTCGGAAGTGGAGGGCGTGGACACGCTTGAGCGGATTGCCGAAGACGTACGCGCCTGTTCCGCGTCCCGCCATTTCCCCATCACGCAGGAGCGCCCGGCCACCCATGCCGTCCCCGGCGAGGGCAACGGCGAAGCGCCCGACGTGATGTTCGTCGGCGAAGCCCCCGGCGGCGACGAAGATTTGACGGGCCGCCCGTTCGTCGGGAGGGCGGGGAAGCTGTTGACCGACATGATCCGCGCGATGGGCTACCAACGCGAGGAGGTTTTCATCGCCAACATCTGCAAGTGCCGTCCGGAAGGAAACCGCAAGCCCGCGCAGGACGAAATGACCTGCTGCTTCGGGTTCCTGCGCCGGCAGATCCGCCTGGTGCGGCCGAAAACCATCGTGGCCCTGGGGGCCACGGCGGTGCAGGGGCTGCTCCCCGGGGAGACGACGGGCATCACGCGGTTGCGCGGCCAGTGGCGGGAGTTCGAGGGGATTCCGGTGATGCCGACGTTCCACCCCTCGTATTTGCTCCGCGACCCGAACCAGAAGAAATTCGCGTGGAGCGACCTGAAGGCGGTTCTCGCGCGCCTCGGCCGCCAGCCGCCGCAAAAGGCCTGACGTCGTTTCCACCCCCGGCGACCCGCCGCGTGCGGGACACATTTTGCCAATCCTTGGCAAAAACGGCCCGATTTTGCCAAACATTGGCAAAATGCCGCGGGGAGCGGGCGGCCCCTTGTGCGGGGCAAGGGAAGTGGTAGAGTTTGCGGCCCCATGAAAAAGTTTTTGCCGCTTTCGCTCGCCGTTTTGCTCGCGGCCCCGCTTTCCGCCCGGTCCGCGCCCGTCCGCTACAGCTACCTCTCCGGGGCGGGGGAGGGCTGGTCGTACGCCGCCAAGGGCGAACGCCCCCGCTGGGAAGGCTTCGGCGATTTCGCCGAATTCTACGGGGGCGATTCTTTCTACGACTGCGTCCTGCGCGGCAAGCTCGCCGGCGGCCTCGCGCTGGCGTTCCCCGTGCTCGACGACCCCTCCCGCCCGGTGGACCTGACCCAGGAACACACCTTCCTCGGCAACCTCGTCGACGAGGAAGCGCGGCGCATGAACGTGTATCCGTTCGTCGAATACACGGTCTGCCCCTTCCTGCGGCTGGCGCTTTCATACTACCGGATTGCGGTTTCGACCTACAACCAGAACACCGACCGCATCGGCGACGGCACCGCCTCGCTCAAGGGGCCGTGGTTTTCGGCCAAGTGCCAGTGGCCGCTTTTCGACGGACGCCTCCTGCCGTACGCGACGCTCGGCGTCGCCGTGCTGGACGGCGGTTACGAGGAGGCGGCGTGGTGGCACTACGGCTATTCCTCGCCGGACGACTACAAGGAGCACGGCTCCCGCCGGGTCCTCAAGAACGACCGCTACCGCGTGATGGAAGTCGAGGACGCCACCGCGTTCGTCTGGGGCGCGGGCGTCGCGTGGCGCCCGCTCGAACACTGGGAGGCGGACTTCGCCGTGACCTTCCTCGACGCGAACGCCGATGCGGATTTCTACTACGAGTATCCCGGAAGCGGCAAGGTCAAGGAAGTCCGCCACGGTTATTTCGCCTTCGACAACCACCAGTTCTGCCTCGCGGCGAAGTACGTTTTCTGACGCGCCGCCGCACGCGCTTGGCAAAAGGAACGGATTGCGGCATGATTCCCTTTCCCATGAAAGCATTCGACCTCCACGCGCGCCAGCGTTCCCGCAACGAAGCCCTTCTCGCCGCGTCCCCCTCTCTCGGCCGCCGCGTCGCAAGCCGCGTCCCTCCGTTCCGGCTCGACCTCTCCCGCCCGCTCTCCGACGCGGACGCCACGTTGCTGGAGGCCCTCCAGATTTCCGCGGCCCGCCTCGCCGTCTCTTCGGTCGCGTCGCTCGCCCAAATCAACGAAGTTGACCACTTGGGCGGCGGCCTCGACCTGATTCCCGCGCTCCTCGCGACCCTCTCGCAGACCGACGGGAAAGCCGTCGATTTCACCATCGAAAACGCGCACACCTCCGCCGGGTACTATTCCGTCCTCGCGACCTTGGGCTACCTCGCGCCCGAACGCGTCGTCTCCGCCTTCCGCCGCTCGCTCGACATCCCCGGCCACGTCTCGTGGGTGCCCGGCGGGACGCCCTGCAACGGCGGACGCCTCGGCGTCATGATCCCCGTCGCCGCGGGTGCCGCGCTCGCGAAGAAGGCGAAATACGGCGAAAACGCCTGGATGATCTGCCACTGCGGCGACGCCGGGTGGATTTCGGGGCAGGCCTTGGGCGGCTTCCACGCCGCGGACCTCCTCTCCGCCCCGGTCACGTTCGTGATGCACAGGAACGGCGTCCAACTTTCCGGCGCCGTCTCCGACGTGACGGTCACCGACCCGCGCACCGTCGTCTCCGCCCTCGGCGTGGAAATCCTGGAGATTCCCTTCCTCCACGACGCGCGCCGCCTCTGGGATGCCTTGGGCGAAGCCCGCGCCCTCGCGCGCAACGGCCGGCCGAGTTTGATCTACCCGACGGGCGAAGCGGACGTCCCGCTCGCGGAAGTCGGCGAACGCCTCGGCATCGCGCCGGAACTCGCCTCCTTCGCCGCGGCCAACGGCGTGGATTTGGCGACGCGCGTCTGGATGCCCGGGTGCCTGATGAGCTACCGCGACACGGAAGCGATGCTGCAGTGCCTGTTTTTCGTCAACGCCCTCCCCGGCGGCAAGCCGCACCACGACGGCCACATGAAAGGCCGCGACGCCGAAGCCGTCCTCGCCGGGCCGATGCTGCGGCTCTCCCCCGCGCACGAAGCGGCGCTTGCCGCGTGGAAGGCGCAGGAGCCCGTCGAAATCGTCACCGAGGCGCGTCCCGCGAAGGGGTCGGCCAACCTCGCGCTCGACGACGAAGCCGTCCGCGCCGCCGACGCGGCCCTGCCCAAGCCCGGGCCGAAACTCGCGGCCGTCCGCGCGGGCAGTTCCGCCGGATACGAGCTGGTGGCGAAGACCCACCCGGAAGCGACGTTCGTCCTCGACTGCGACATCGCCCCTTCGACGAAGCTCGCCGCGGCGATGGACGCCCTCGACGGGCGGCACAAGTTCCAGCTTTCCATCGAAGAGCAGGTCGCGGCCCTGATGGCCAACGGCATCGCCGAAAGCGGCAACGACCCGAAACTCGTCGTCTTCAGCACGTTCGCGGCCTTCTTCGAGGGCATCGCGCGCGAAGGCTTCGAGATGTGGCGGTACCAGCGGAACCTGACCGGCGCGAACGAAGGCTTGAACGTCACGTTCCACCTTTCGCACGTGGGCTCCTGCACCGGCCGCGACCACTTCTCCGGCTGGAGTTTGGACTGGATCAACCTCGCCATCGGCGTTCTGCCGTACCTCGACCGGTTCTACGCGCCGGCCGACCCGCACGCCGCCCTGCAAGCCGTCCGCGACCTCGCGGCGCGCAGCGGCGGGCACATCATCGGCATCCCGCGCGAGTCGTTGCCGGTCCTGGCCAATCCGGCGGCGCCGGAAAAGCCGCTGTACGACGCGGCCGCGCCCTGGCGGGCGGTGACGCCGCTCGTTGCGGACCTCTCCTCGGAGAAGGCGATTCTCGGCTTCGGGGCGACGGCATGCGTCGCCAAGGAAGCGGCGGAAGCTGCGGGCGTCGCGGCCTACGCGGTCAATGGCCTCCCGCTTGCCCCCGAAGACATCGCCTCGCTCGCCGCGCGCCACCCCGGCGGCATCGTCACGATGGAAGACGGGTTGATCGGTACCGAAGAAAGCGGCCTGCGCGGCTTCGCTGCGCTCGCGCGGAGCGTCCTCCCGAAGGAAATCCCGCTGGCGCACTTGGGCATCACCGACCCGACCGTCGCCCCGAGCGAAGGGCATCTCGCCCTCTGGGACTACTTCGGCCTCACCAAGGACTGCGCCCTCGAAGCGCTCGCGTCGCTCTGACCCGCCGCCGAAAAGTGGTCGCCAATTTGTCACGGGCGCCGACGGGCGCCTTTTTCGATCCCCGGAAAGTGCCGAAAACAAAGGGAAAATAAGGGGCGCGCCAGGCAGGACTCGAACCTGCGACCGCCGGATTAGAAAGGCGGCGACTTTTCTGTTTTTCAAGTTAAATTTGAATATGATACTTTGAGTTGTCGGGAAATTGTCGGGTTTTTTGGCGGAAAATGGCCCGGCAACGACAACCCTTTCCCCCTACTACGTAGGGGTGGCATTTCGGCCACCCCGGCGTCGGAAGCTGTTCGTTCCGGAGCGCGGCGCCGACCTCTCCAGGGCATCGGCCATGACAACGGCGCGCGACCGGCCCCCCCCCCCTCGCTTCGAAGACGGCCCCGGTGGCTTCGCGCTTGTCATTCCCGTTCGGGCGGGTATTCTTGTTTCAGAATTTGAAACAAGCTCCCCCATGGAAACAGATTGGACCATCGACACGAGTCGCTTGGTGAACCGCCACCAAGCCAAGGCGCTTGGCCGCAAATACAAGGCGGAAGTCGCTTCCTGCCTCGCGAACTTGGGATTGGTCCTCGCGGAATTGGGAAACGGAACGCCCATCAGCGCCATCCCGTACCCGTTTTTCCGGTCCGAAGGGAACGGCGTGTTCCGCATCGGGCAGACAGGCGTTTCCGCCGCCCGCGAAATGCGCCTCTACGTCACCTTCGTTTTCATCGGACGTACCGCTTTCATCCTCGCCATCGGAACCAAAAACACGCAATCCCGCGATATCGCGGACGCCCGCCGTGCCGCAAAATACCTCGAAAGGGACACCCCATGACCATCCGCGAACAACTCGACAAGGCAATCGACGAAATCTTCGACAACCCCGCCGAAATCAAGACGGAACTCGACCGCATCGGAGAGGAACGGCGCATTGTCGATTCCCTCCTTGCCGCCCGCCATGCCGCCGGACTCACCCAACGGGAACTTGCCCGGGCTTCCGGCATGAGCGCCGCCAAAATCTGCCGGATGGAAAGCGGAACGGACGCCGCGCTCCGCCTCGGGGACGTGCAAGCCTATCTCAAGGGCGCGGGGGCGTCCTTGCGGTTCTCCGTCCGTCCGTCCCGCATCCATCCCCGCCTTCGCCCCCACACCGGCCCCCACCGCAAGGGCCTTGCAATGGCTTGACGCCATCCGGCGGGAACGGAGCTTGGCCGGGATGCCCTTTCCTGCCCCGGAGAGCGCCTAGGAGCGCGTTCCCGGTCTCCGGCGCGCAAGGGTCCGGCCCCTCCGGCGCGTCCTGCGGCCTTCCCCGCCGTCAGGCGCCCGCGAGGACTCCCGCCCGCTCCCGTGCTTCGGCAAGCTCCCGCTCGGTCCGCTCCCGCAACCCCGCCACGATTGCGGATTCGATGAACCTCCGCCGTTCCCCGCGCGGCACAATCCGGGAAACCGCCGCCACGATATGCGGCGAGACATGTACCTTGCACCGCTCCCGCTTCGTGTGTCCCTGCCATCGGCGCAAGTTCGCCGCCGTTCCGGTCCCGCTCGTGAATTGTCCCTTGTTCATCATGCGGCCATCCTGCCATCCCGGCGACAGAGGGGCAACCCTGCCGGACGGGGGAGCCGGGTCCGGTATGGGGTCCCACCCCGCGCACAAGCCTTGACTCTTTCGCGCGTTAAGGGGACGGCACGGGATGGGGTCCCCTTGTGCGGGGAATCGGAAACGGATGGTGGAAATCCAATTCAAAACGAACGGGGAAGGCGGGTCCGCATCTGAATCGGCACGGACTCCGCTTCATCCTCCGTTCCCCCGGCCACCTCCCCCGCCCCTTTCTTTGAGGGGGGGCTAACCGCGCGAGCGACGCGAGCGACAACATAGGGGGGGTGCAAGTAGTACCTCCCGCAAATGTCCGGCACGTCATGGAGCGCCGAAAGGCCGGCTTCATTCCATCCCCGGCAACTGCCCTTGCGCCGACACCGTCGGGGACGGCAAGGGCGCTTCGAACCAAACGAACACTGCCCACCGGGGACGGCGACCGCGCCACTTGCGGACGGACAGGGCGGCAACCTGCCCATCGTCTTCCCAAACGCCCGCCTTGGTCATGGAGTCCAAGAGGCTTTTTACGAGGTTGTCCACGTCGGGCCGGACGGCATGGGGGACCAACTCCTCACCCGTCACCCGGTCCTTCTGCGTCGCGGGGTACACAAGTTCCACCTGCACCCGGACCGCGCCCTTCCTCGCCGTCCATCCTGCCGGAAGCTGGCGGCGGAACTCCGCGAGCATCTGCCAAGCCTCCGCCCGCGCTCCCGCTTTCGTGTAAAACCGCACCGTCCCGCCGTCCACGTAGGCACCCCGTCCGGCCTGCAACGTCCGCCGGGGTGGGATTCCGTCCACCCGAAAGAGCAGGTCCGGCGGGTTCATCGGTTGGCCCTCATGTGACTTCTTTCCTTCTTTCCCGCTTCTTTCCCGGGGCATTTGGAAAGAAGTTTGTGCGTTTTACCAGCATGAACACTTGCTTTCATCGACTTCTTTCCTTCTTTCCCGTGGTTTTGCATGAATGCACCGGAGAAACCGGCGGACATGCCACCGGCTCCCCGCAATGCAAACATGGGAGGGAAGGAAGGAAGAAAGTGGTTTTTGCAAAATTGCTTGGAAATTTGCATGATTTTGAAAAAACTTCTTTCCTTCTTTCCCGTGAGTCATCCCTTGAACCGGTAGCCCTGACCGCTCCGGCCTCGCCCGTGGACCTCGACCGCCACAACCTCCCCGCTCTCCCGAAGCGTCGGCCAGTACACCCGCTCCCATGATTCCGCGGTCATCCAGCGGTTGCTCCGAAGCAAGTCGCTTCGGAGAAGTACCTTCGGGAATACGGCCTTGAGTTGCGCGAGCAAAGCGCGCTGGCGTTCCTCCGTGATGCTCGCCGCCATATTGACCTTCAGGCACTCGACACCGGAGGCGACGAAGAAGCGGACGGCACGGATGGCCCACTCGGCCTCCTCGCCCGAAATCACGGCGGCACCCTCGCGACCCGCGCTTGTTCGCACACCGGCGAGAACGAGGGCAATCCGCTTCGCCTGCTCCGCGGCCTTGCCCCAAAGCCCGCCTTCCGGTGGGCCACCCTCCGCGGCAGAGCGGCACCTGTCGCGCGCCTCCCGCTCGAAGTCCTCGAAGAGGGCACCCGCTTCCGGCGAGAACTCGAAGCGCACGGGGTCCGCGAAAATCTCGTGTCGCGTTCCTGGTGCGCTCGGCTCGTTCGCTGGCGGCTCCGGCAACGCCTCGAAATCGGCCATCGAAAGGCCTTCCCCGGTGTCGCCCCAAATCTCGCGCATCCGCCAATAGAGGGCGGACGCGGAATCCTGCAAGCTGTGGCTTGCCCGGAATGCTTCCCGGTTCCGCTTGTCGAAATCCGCCCAAACCCGGCGGTAGGCAATCAAGCAACGCGGCAAGAGGCCGTCTCGAATCTGCGCCTCGGAAATGTTCCGGCCAAGCTCTGACGGTTGCGTCGCCATCAGAGCGGAGACGGAAGCGCGATGGATGGGCGGAAGAGACGGAGGCAGTTTGCTTCCCGTCCTCGTGCGTTTAGGATAGGTGGTCCGCCCGCCGTCGCTCCACGCCTGCTTCAGAAAATTGCCGACCTCGGCGCCGAACGCCGCCCCATCCCGCTTCCCGCCGGACGCCATGCCGGAAAGGAAGGTCGCGGCTTCATCGACGTTGACGAATGCCACGGGATGGTGCCGGACCGCCGCCAGCGCCTCGCAAATGGCGTTCAAGGAAGAGAACTGGCCCAAGAGGTGGCCCCCGGAAACGCCAATCTCGCCCAGAACGTCACGCGGAGCTTTGAGCGGGATATCCTTGCCGTTGCTCGACGCCCGACCAAAAGCCCGTAGAGGATGGGGTGTTGGTTTTCCACCACGACGCGCCGCCCCAACACAACGGACCACGCAACGAGCGAGGAGACGATGGCGAAGGGCGCGAACGGGTAGAGGGACCGCTCGTAAATCCAGCGGGCCAACTCCCCCACCTCGCCGGGAGGGAAGTCGATGGTCTCGGGGATATCCATCGGAGCGTCCGCGGAGAGTTCCGCAACTTCGACCGCGGGAGCGCCCACGTCGGCCTCGGCAAGAGATTCCGCGATTTCCGCGAGCGGCCTCCCGCAGGTCCGGTCCTCCGCCAATTTCGCGCGCTTGGCCAAGTCCCGCCGCTTGCGGAGTTCCGCGGCGTAAAAGCCCGTGTGTTCCGGGGTGAACGCCTTGTCGCCCCAGTCCGTCAGGTCTTTCGCCGGCAAGCGCAAGGTGTCGACCCAATATTCCAAGACGGCATCCCCCGGCCAGTTGGTATTCTGCTCGGACAGTCCGGCGGCAAAACGCCAAACCGCTTGCGCGTGCGGGTCCGTGAAATCGTCAGCGGTGACGCCCGCCTCGACCGTTTCGCGGAAGCCCCCGCTCCCGGCTGTGTACAGACGCCCCAAGAAAAAGCGTTCCGCGTTATTCATCGCACGCCCTCCGTGGTGTAGAAGGCGAAGAGTCCGGCGGGGAGCATCGCGAGCGCCGCAAGAGTGCGAAGCTCGGAGAGTGGCGCACCGTTCCGTGCCGCGCGAAGGAATCGCTCGAAGTGTGCGGCCTTGGGACGATTTCGCTTGACACGATGGGCAGGATTGGAGACCGTCCGGGCAGTGCTTCCACGCCCCGCCTTGCCGGGGCCTTTTTCGTTGTCGGATGCGCGCATGGCTAGGCCTCCTTCCGTGCGGTGCGCTTGCCGGAACCAACGGCGGGAACCGTCAGACGTGCGAGCGCGTCCTCGATGTCGGCGCGGCGGAAAAGAACGCTTCCGCCAAGCCTGACGTACGGCAAGAGATGCTTCCGCATCGCGCGGGTCACGGTTTTATCAGAAACGCCAAGGTAGTCGGCCAAGGCTTGGATGCCACGAAAGAACGGGCTTTCGGGCTTTGGGGTGGGGGTGTCGGGTTGCATTGATTTCTCCTCGTTGGAGTGCTAGCCCGTGCTTGCCAGACATTGGCGGTTGGCGGGCGCGCTTGGTGGAGCGCGTCCAGTTAAATAGTCACCTGTCCCCCGCCGGAAAACAGCGCGGATGTAAGGGAAACGGGGTGGTCCTTACACCCGAAAACACAAAGCCCCGCAACGTCGAAACGCGCGGGGCGGAGGTGTTTTGTAAACTTTTCGGTTTACAATTTTCCTGCTCGCTTGTGGCTTTGGTAGTTCCCGCGGATTCTGGCGACTTCCGCGTCCGATGGGTCCGGGTTGCCGTGTCGGTTGAGGTATTCCCGGCAAGCCGCTTCCTGCGTCATGCCTTTCGCAACGTACCCGGCAACTTCCCGCGCGACTGCAAGCCCTTCCGGTTCTTTTGGCTGTTTCCGCCCCGGCCAACCCTTCAAACTCTTGAACCAATCGCAAAAGCGCACGAGCAAGCCTTTCGTCTCGCGGACTTCGGCACGGGTCTCGGTCACGGCCTTTTGTATTGCGTCCATCTTTGGCCCCATCTGCGCCGTGACAAACTCCGCCATCCGCTTGGCAAGGTCTGGGTCTCCCGTCAACGAACCTATCCAGAGAAGCCGCATGCATGCGACCTTCATCATTGCAAAGCATCCCGCTCCCAGTTCGATGAAACACCAACGCCGCCCCGTTTCAAAGGCGGCTTGCAATGTCTCCCCTGTCGACAGGGGCGCTTGGGCGCAAAACAAAAGGATATCGTCCTCGTCCATCTCAAGCACGTTGCGCTCCGGTCCGCGCCCTCCGGCGCGGCTCTTCGCAATCAAGGCGGACACGTCCGCAGGGGTCGCGTTTCGCACGCGCTCCAAGCATTGCGGCACCCGTGCGAAGGCGAGCGGGCTTTGCACGATATCGATGACGGAAGGGTCCACCCCCTCAAGACTCTTCCGGTTTGC
The DNA here is from genome assembly GCA_017445365.1 of Kiritimatiellia bacterium. Classification (GTDB taxonomy): domain Bacteria; phylum Verrucomicrobiota; class Kiritimatiellia; order CAIQIC01; family Lenti-01; genus RGIG3480. The sequence continues at coordinate 9,877 of JAFSUH010000049.1, forward strand.
GTGTTCGGCGTTCCACTTTGCCGCCATGGCTCCGAAATCGGCTATCTTTCGGGCGGCCTCGGGCGTCATGCCGGACGGGTCGCGCCCATGGGCAAGGCAAAAGGCCCATCCTGCCAAGGCGCTCCAATGGTCCAATGCCCCGAAAAGCAAATCAAATTCTTCTTGCAAAACGTCCCGCGTCATTTGTCACCGTCCTTTGCCGTCATCGGCATGATGCTCCAAAACCTTTCCGCCTCCGACTTCCGCGCGGGGCGCTTGTAGTGCTTTTCCAGAACCTTCGAGTCGAAACTGTGCCCCATCGCCGCCTCCACCGCGGCGCGGTCCTTGTGCAACGCGAAATGGTAGGTCGCGAAGGAATGCCGCGCGAAATCCTGCGGCCACGCCACGCCCGCCGCTTCGACGATGGCCTTCCTCGCCTTTTTCCACGCTTGCGGGTTCGGGACGAGCCGCCCCTTCTTCCGGCCGCCGTAGGCGTCCAACCAAGCGCGGAGGTTGTCCGCAATCGGTACCTGCCTCGAATTGCCGTCCTTCGTCGCCGGGACGAAAAGCTCCCCGTCGAAATCGGTGTCCTCCCACGTCAGCCCGCTGGTGACGCCGGAGCCGTCGGCGGCGTACTGCCCGGTGACTTCCGTCGGGCGGAGCCCGGCGAAGAAGAGGACGGCGAGCGCGGGCGCGTATTCCGGCGCAACCCGTTCGCTGGCCCGGAGCAACGCCTCCACCTCGTCCACGGCGAGAAAATCGACCTTGCCCCGCTTGCTTTCCTTTCTTTCGATGCCTGCGAGCGGGTTCTCGCGCAGATGGTATTTCCTGACGGCCCAGTTGAAGAATCCGCCGAAGGTGACAAGCCACGCGTTCCAGGTGGCATTCGAGAACTTGTAGGCCGCGACGACTTCCCGGCTCCCGCCCTTGCCCCTTCGGACGTGAAGGCCGTTCTCCGCCTTGTGCTTCCACTCCGCCAGCATCGTCTCCACGTCCTCCCTGCCGATGGAGACGAGCGGAGTCTTTTCCCCCAGTGCGGCGACGAGCGCCGCAAGACGGGCCTCGACCGTGCGTTGGTAGTTCCCGTTCTTTCCGGACTCTTCGAGTTTCCTGCCGTAGGCGTTCCGCGCCTCGCCCAGCGTGACGGCCTCCGCTCCGGGATGGCGGAGAACCCAGTAATCCGCGGCACCCGCGAGGGGGACGCGCCCGCCCAATGCCGCCCGCGCCCGTTGGATGTCATCCAGCGCGTCAGCCAGCGCCCGCCCGGTCCCCAGCACGTCCCGGACGAGTTGCAACTCTTTCGCCGCGGCCTCCAAGGTCTCGCCGTCGGCCAGGAGCTTCCGCGCCCGCGCGGCATCGTGTTTCTGCTCCGCGGACAGCTCCGCCGCCGAAACGCCCTCCGCTTCCAGTTCCGCGAGCTTCGCCGCCACTTTTCCCTCGCACGCCTCGCGGGTCTTGGCCGACAGAATCCACTCCCGGCCTCCCCGCCGGATGAATCCACGATGGAGAACTCGGTCCCGGTTTGCGCCGTAAACCATCGTCTTGAAACTGACTCTCGCGCCTGTCCGGCTGTCTTTGGGGTGTCTTTCCTGCTTCATGAAGGCTTCTTTGTGTCGGGGGTCGCCCTCACCAATAGCCCCCAAGAGAGGGCAAGGCAAGACAATTGTCGCCTTTCAATCGACAATGGCATTTCAAGAGCGGGGTTATGTCTTGTCGCCATCGCCGCCCGGAACCCCAAAACGCGTGATATTCCTTTGATTCATTGTCGGAAATGGTTGTCGGGAAATTGTCGGGTTTTGGGGGCCGAAAGTGTCTTTTTTTTGTCCATTTTTGGCCCATTTCTCTCTTGACGGACATTTGAGGCCACGAAAGCAAAAATTTGCGAAAAACAAAGTAAATTTGGTAAAAAATAGGGGCGCGCCAGGCAGGGCTCGAACCTGCGACCGCCGGATTAGAAATCCGATGCTCTATCCGACTGAGCTACTGGCGCGCCGGAACGGCGCGATATTCCCACCCGCGGGAGCGTTCGTCAATCCGTCCCGTCCGTTTCCCGCGCGCTTTCCTTCCGCACCAGCCGCATCCGCCAGTCGTCTCCGAAGCGTTTCGGCCGCCCGGCCCACCCGAACCCTTGCGCTTCGGCTTCCGCCAGGGAAAAAAACGCGCTCCCGGTCGCGCCGCGGGGGCCTCCGAGCCATTTGGGTGCGTAAAAGAGGAGCAGTTCGTCCACCAGACCCGCTGCGAGCAACGCCCCGGCGGTTTCCCCGCCGCCTTCGCAAAGGACGCTCAAAACGCCGTGTTTTTCCGCAAGCGTGCGGAGGACCCGCAGAAGGTCGCCGCCGTCCATCGCGAGCGTCCGCTCCCGCGCGGCATCCGTGAACACCTTCGCGTTTCCGGGAAGGGGATGTTTCCGTTGGAGCACGACACGCCACGGTTGGCGGCCTCGCGCGGGCCGGGGAAGGAGGCTCGGGTCGTCGGCCCGCACCGTTCCCGCGCCGACGAGAATCGCGTCGCTCGCCCGCCGCCACGCCTGCACGTCCTTGCGCGCGGCGGGCCCGGTGATCCACCGGCTCGTCCCGTCCGCGGCGGCGATGCGTCCGTCAAGCGAGAGGGCGAGTTTGAGGCGCACCCACGGCCGTCCCCGCCGCCAAAAGGACGCGAAGGGGCGCAGCAATTCCCGCGCGGCGTCCTTTTCCGCCCCGTCCGCCTCCTCGACCGCCACCCCGGCGGCGCGCAAGGCCGCGATGCCGCCCCCGGCGTTGCGGGGATTGGGGTCGCGCGCTCCCATCGCGACCCGGCGGATGCCCGCGCGCAGGATCGCTTCGACGCACGGCGGCTGGCGGCCGTGCGTGCTGCACGGCTCGAGCGACACGTACAGGTCCGCCCCGCGCGCGGCGCCTTCCGGGAGGGCGGCGAGCGCGGCGGCCTCGGCGTGGAGACCGCCCGCCACGCGGTGGAATCCGGTCGCAAGGATGCGGCCGTCGCGGGCGACGACGGCGCCCACGGGGGGATTGGGGCGGGTGAGCCCTTCGCCCCGGCGGGCGAGGGCGATGGCGCGGCGGAGCATGCGGCGGTCGAACGCGTTCATGCCGCCACTCTAGCCCGGGGGACAGGGAATGGCAAACGGCGAATCTCCCGCCTTCCGAAAAGGCTTGACGGCGGACGCGCGGCGGGCCCTAGAATGCGGGCGGTCCCCAAGGAGACGACGATGGATTTTTCCCCTGCACCCGCAACCGGCATTGTCGGCAACCACGCCGTGTGGAAGGCCGTGGAAGGCAAGCACCTTTCCGAGCCGCGCGACGTCATCGTCTGGCTCCCGCCGGGATACGACGGGGACGCCTCCCGCCGCCATCCCGTCCTCTACATGCACGACGGCCGGCAGGTCTTCGATCCGGGCACCTCCACGTGGGGAAAGGACTGGCGCGTGGACGATTTCGCCGAGCTCATGATTCCCGCGGGCGCCATGGCCCCGTGCATCGTGGTCGCGAGCGATTGCACGCCGCGCCGCGACGAGGAGTACGGCCTCGGGCCCGTCGGCGAGGCCTACCAAGCGTGGCTTGCCGACGAACTCAAGCCCGCCGTCGATGCCGCCTTCCGCACCGACCCCGCCCGCAATGCCGTCGCGGGGGCGAGCATGGGAGGCCTCGTCTCCTTCCTGATCGCTTGGCGCCGCCCCGATTTGTTCCAAGCCGCGGGCGTCCTTTCCCCGGCGTTCGGCAGCGGCTTCCGCGGAGAGGAAAGCTTCACTTCGCGCGTCAAGCGTTTCATCGATTCGACCCCGATGCCTTCTCCCGCGCCGAAACTCTTCGTCTCCTGCGGCGACGGCGACGAGCTGGAACGCGACCTCCTGCGCGGGACGGAAACCATCGTCGCGCATCTCCGGGAGAAGAGCTACCCGGAAGACCGGCTCCTTTGCCGCTTCCCCCTGCACGGCGAGCCGCACAACGAGGAATCCTGGTCGCATCTCGTCCCGGAATTCCTGCCTTGTTTCTTCCCGCCGGAGGGGTAGGGGAGCGGGAAAACCCCGGATTCCGGGCTTCCCGAACCTCCGATTCCCCCGGGGGGCTTGCCGTTCCGCCACCGGCGCCGGCTTCCGTTCCGCGTTGCCGCGCGAAACGGAAACGGGCCGGCTTCCGCCAGCCCGTTTTGCGCGCGGGGGAGGGGAACCTCACCCGGAGATGCCGCCCATGATGGAAATCATCGGCATGAACAGGGCCACGACGATGGTACCGACGACCACCGCGAGGAAGATGATCAAAAGCGGCTCGATGATCGAGGTCATCGCGCCCACCGCGTTGTCCACGTCTTCGTCGTAGGTGTCGGCGATCTTGGTGAGCATCGCGGGCAGGGCGCCCGTCTCCTCGCCCACTTCCACCATCGAAATCACCATCGGCGGGAAGACCTTGGTCGAGGCGAGCGGCGGCGCCATGTTTTCGCCTTCCTTCACCGCGTCGTGGACCGTGCCCACCGCGTTGGCGATCACCTGGTTGTCCAGCGTTTCGCGGACGATGTTGAGCGCTTGCAGCACCGGCACGCCCGCGCCCATCAGGGTGCCCAGCGTGCGGGTGAAGCGGGAAACGCTGCTTTTCACCGTCAAATCGCCGAACACCGGGATGTGCATCTTGACCCGGTCGAAAAACATCTTCCCGCCCTTGGTCGCGCCGATGACCTTGAAGACGACGACGATGCCGACCACGACGCCGAGGATGACGTACCAGTGGGTCTTGACGAAATCGCTCGCGTTGATGACGAATTGCGTGATGGCGGGCATGCCCTTCGCCCCCATCATGTCGGCGAAGATTTCCTGGAATTTCGGGACGATGACGGTCATGAGGAACACCAGGATGCCCACCGCGAGGCAGAGGACGACGATCGGGTAGGTCATGGCGCTCTTGACCTTCCCCGCGATTTTCGCGGCCTTTTCCTGGAATTCGGCCAAACGCGAAAGCACCACGTCCATGACGCCGCCCGCTTCGCCGGCCTTGACCATGTTGACGTACAGCCGGTCGAAGATTTTCGGGTGCGCCGCGAGCGCTTCGGCGAACGTGGAGCCGCCCTCGACGCTTTCGGCCATCTGCGCGAGCGCGTTCTTCAAGGCGGCGTTCTTCTCCTGGCGTTCGACGACGCGCATCGCCCGCATCAGGGGCAACCCCGCGCTGATCAGGGTCGAAAGCTGCCGGGTGAAGGTCGTCACGTCCTTGGCCTTGACGCGGCCCTGCATCCAGCTCGGGAGCTTGATTTCCGCGTTGAGGCCGCCGCTCTTCTTCGCGGGCGTCTTCGCCGCGGCGCCGCCGCCCGCGCCTTCTTCGGTGACCTTCTTCGCGAAAAGCCCCTTCGCGCGCAGCTTGTTGCCCGCGTCCGCCGCGTTGGCGGCGCTGACGCGCCCGCGCACTTCCTTGCCCTGCTGGTTCATTGCCACGAAATCGAAATTCGCCATGGTTTCCGTCCTTTGGTCGGGTTGTTTTCGAAAAGTCCTTTATGCCGGCATCAAGTGTACTTGAGCACTTCCTCGACGGTGGTGTAGCCGTCGAGGATGCAGCGGATGCCGTCCTCGCGGAGGGTCCGCATGCCCATCTCCACCGCCTTGTCGCGGATGACGAGCGTGGGTTTCCTGAGGTTGATTAGGTCGCGGATGGGGTCTTTCACCCGCAGGTACTCGTAGATGCCCCGCCGTCCCTTGTAGCCGGTCTGGTTGCAGTACGAGCAGCCCGCGCCGTAGTAGAACGGCCGGCCCCCGGTCTGCTTTTCGGTGAGCCCCAAGCGCTTCAAAATCTCCGGCGTCGGCTGGTACTCGGTCTTGCAGTTCGTGCAGATGGTCCGCACGAGGCGCTGCCCGAGCACCGCTTGCAGGGTGGAGGAGATGAGGAACGGCTCGACGCCCATGTCCACCAGCCGCGTCACCGCGCCCGCCGCGTCGTTGGTGTGCAGGGTCGAGAAGACCAGGTGGCCGGTGAGCGAGGCCTGGATGGCGATTTCGCTCGTTTCCAGGTCGCGGATTTCGCCGACCATGATGACGTCCGGGTCCTGGCGGAGGAAGGCGCGCAGGACCTTGCCGAAGGTGACGCCGATCGCCTCGTTGATGGGGACCTGGACGATGCCGTCGATGTCGTATTCGACAGGCTCTTCCGCGGTGAGGAGCTTGTTTTCGATCTTGTTCAGTCTCCGCAGGGCGGAATAGAGCGTCGTGGTCTTCCCGGAACCCGTGGGGCCGGTCACCACGACGATGCCGTTGGGCTTTGCGATGTCCTCGCAGAAGTCGTGGTAGAGGTCGTCGGGCATCCCGATGTTTTCGAGGTCCAGCGAGACGACCGACCGGTCGAGGACGCGGAGCACGACGCTTTCGCCGAACGACGTGGGGAGCGTCGAAACGCGGAAGTCGATCATGCGGCCTCCCACCGGCAACTGGATGCGACCGTCCTGCGGGATGCGGCGCTCGGCGATGTTCAGGCCCGAGATGACCTTCAGGCGGGAAATCACCGGCAACGCCAGGTGCCGCGGCGGCGGGGCCATTTCGTAGAGCGCGCCGTCCACGCGGTAGCGGATCTTGAATTCGTTTTCGAACGGCTCGAAGTGGATGTCGCTCGCCCGGTCCTGCACGGCCTGGTAGAGCACGAGGTTGACGAAGCGGACGACCGGCCGCGAGTTGGCCGCGGCTTCGACGTTGGCCAGGTCCTCGGTCTTCGCGCCGCTTTCCGCGCTGATTTCGCCGCTTTCGGCGAGTTCGCCCTCCATCGAGGAGATGACGTCCTGCATGGAGGTGTCTTCCGCCCCGTAGTAGCGCGCGATGGCCGCGGAGATGGACTCGCCGTCCGAGACGGCGAGCAACACGTCGTGGCCCGTCACGAAGGCGATTTCGTCGCTCACTTCGGGGGAGAGCATCTCGCAGGTGGCGAGGGTCACCGTCGTCCCGTCGAAGGCGACGGGCATGACGTTGTACATGCGCGCGACGCTCCCCGGGATCGCCTGCTGGACGTCGAGGGGGATGGTCATGTGTTCGATGTCCACCCGCTCCGCGCCCAGGTACTGCGCGGTCAGGTCGAGCACCTGGTCCGCGTCCATCAGGCCCTGCTCGAGGACGAGCTCGCGGGTGGGTTTGCCCGTCCGCTCGTGCTCTTCCTTGATGTCGGCCGCGCTCGCCGCGTCCACCAGTCCCGCGTTGACCGCTTCGTCCAAGAACAAATCGCTGTATCCGGCCATGATCTTTCCTCCCTTACTCGGAATCGCCCATCGTCACGCGCAGGACTTCCGAGAGCGTCGTCTGTCCCGCCACGACCTTGCGGATGCCGTCTTCGCGCAGGGTCCGCATGCCCAGTTCCCGCGCCTTCTGCCGGAGCACCGTCGCGGGCACCTGGTCGAAGATGAGGTTGCGCACTTCGTCGTTGATGAGGAAGATTTCGAAGATGCCGATGCGGCCGCGGTAGCCCGTGAACGAGCAGTCCGCGCAGCCCGCGCCGTGGTAGAGCTGGGTCTGGCTCAACTGCTGCGCGGCGGGGCCGAGGAGGCGGAGTTCGCTTTCCGTCGGCGTGTACGGCTCCTTGCACTTCTCGCAGACCTTGCGGACGAGGCGCTGGGCCATGATGGCGCGCGTCGAGCTCGCCACGAGGAAGGGCTTGACGCCCATGTCGATCAAGCGGGTCACCGCGCCCGGCGCGTCGTTGGTGTGCAGCGTCGAGAAGACCAGGTGGCCGGTGAGCGACGCGTTGACCGCGATTTCCGCGGTTTCGAGGTCGCGGATTTCGCCGATCATGATGATGTTCGGCGCCTGGCGCAAAATCGCGCGCAACGCCGCGCTGAAGGTCATGCCGATGTCGGAGCGCACCTGCACCTGGTTGATGCCGCTGAGCTGGTATTCGACCGGGTCTTCGACCGTGATGATCTTCCGGTCGGGCTTGTTGATGGTGTTGAGGCACGCGTAAAGCGTCGTGGTCTTCCCGGAACCCGTCGGCCCGGTCACCAGGATGATGCCGTCGGAAAGGCCGATCAGCTGCTCGAAGATTTCCTGGTCGTCGGAGAAGAAGCCGAGCTGCGGGAGGCCGAGGGCGATGGAGCCCTTGTCCAAAATGCGCATGACGATGGATTCGCCGTGGTTCGTCGGAATGGACGAAACGCGCAGGTCGAGGTCGCGGCCCATCACGTTGATCTGGATGCGGCCGTCCTGCGGGATGCGCTTTTCGGCGATGGACATGTTCGCCATGATCTTGATGCGGGAGATGATGGCGGCCTGCAGGCGCTTGGGCGGGGAGTCCACCTCGTGGAGCACGCCGTCGATGCGGTAGCGCACGCGGAACTTCTTGGGGAGGGGCTCGAGGTGGATGTCGCTCGCGCGGGTGCGGAACGCCTCCATGATGATGAGGCTCACCAGCTTGATGATCGGCGCGTCTTCCTCGGTGACGTCGCTGTCGCCGACGATCTGCTCCTGCTGCTCCTTGTTGAGCGCGAGGGCGCCTTCGGTGATTTCGGTGAGCATGTTCTCGACCTCGCCGGTGGCGCGGCCGTAGTAGTTGGCGATGGCCTTCTCGATTTCGTCGCCGGGGGCGATGACGCCTTCGACCTCGCGCTTGAGGACGTAGCGCAGGCCGTCGAGCGTGTCCACGTCGAGGGGGTTGGACATCGCGACGGTGAGGGTGTTGCCGGTTTCCCAGACGGGGACGACCTTGAAGCGCTGGATGACGTCGGCGGGGACGAGGTCGAGGACTTCGCGGGGGATGTCGCGTCCGGCGAGGGAGATGACCTCCATGCCGAACTGGTTGGCGAGGGTCTTGAGGAGGTCCGCCTTGCCGATGAAGCCTTCGGATTCGAGGACGTCGGGCAGGGGGCGGTCGTCGGCGTCGGCGCGGGTGCGGGCGGTGTTGGCCTGGTCGGCGTCGATGATGCCGATGTCCTGAAGGATTTCGAGGATGTATTCGTCGTTGGAAGTCAAGGGGCCGTCTCCTGGGGAAGGGGTGTGGGGGGCCCCGTTGCGCGCGGGCGCGAGGGGGCATGGCGCTAGAATACCTCCCGCACGCGCCCGAACGCAAGAAGGGAAACGCGGGAACTTGCGGGCGGGACGGCGGCGGGGGAGGGGATGCGCGCGCGCCGCGGGCGGGACGGCGCACTTGCTTTTCCCGGGGCGGGCGGCTACGGTCTTCCGACAGGCCATGAGCGACCGCAATCCATCCAGCAACGACGATTCCTCCCTCCGTGTCCCGCGCACGCGCCCCAACCCCACGGAAGGGTCCCTCCAGCTCGACCTTTTCGGCAACCCGCCCACCCCGACCCGCCGCTTCCGCGAGTCCGCCCGGCCCGACAACCTGGGCTCCGCCCCGAAGAAGC
>JAFSUH010000050.1 GCA_017445365.1 Kiritimatiellia bacterium
CTCTCCGCCTTCGGCCGCGACCTCACCGCCCTCGCCGAAAAGGGCGAGCTCGCCCCGGTGGTCGGCCGCGGCGAGGAAATCGAGCGGGTCACCCGCATCCTCTGCCGCCGCACCAAGACCAACCCCGTCCTCCTCGGCGAAGCGGGCGTCGGCAAGACCGCCATCGCGGAGGGGCTGGCGCAGATCATCGCGGCGGGTGACGTCCCCGACCTCCTGCGCGGCAAGCGCATCGTCTCGCTCGACCTGGCGCTCATGGTCGCCGGAACCAAGTACCGCGGCCAGTTCGAGGAGCGCATCAAGGCGGTCATGGACGAAATCCGCCGCGTGAAAAACGTCATCCTATTCGTCGACGAACTCCACTCGCTCGTCGGCGCGGGCAGCGCCGAGGGGGCGATGGACGCGGCGAACATCTTGAAGCCCGCCCTCTCGCGCGGCGAGCTGCAGCTCGTGGGCGCGACGGCGCTCGACGAGTACCGCAAGTTCATCGAAAAGGACTCCGCCCTGGAGCGGCGATTCCAGACCGTCATGGTCCGCGAACCGAGCACGGAGGAGGCCGTCGAGATTTTGAAGGGCCTGCGCGAGCGCTACGAAGCGCACCACCACGCACGGTTCACCGACGAGGCCCTGCGGGAGGCGGTGCTGCTTTCCGCGCGCTACCTCCAGGACCGCTTCCTCCCCGACAAGGCCATCGACGTCATCGACGAGGCGGGTGCGCGCGCGCGCATCGCCTCGATGACCCGCCCGCCCGACATCAAGGACAAGGAGAAAGCCATCGCCGACCTCAAGACCGCGAAGGAAGAGGCCATCCGCGCGCAGAAGTACGAAGACGCCGCCCGTCTCCGCGACGAGGAACGCGCCGCGCGCGAAGCGCTGGAGCGCGAGATGGACGGGTGGAAGCAGGCGCAGGACGCCAACAGGACGCTCGTGGGCGAAGAGGACATCCGTGTGATCGTTTCGAAGTGGACGGGCATACCGCTGGCGAAGATGGAGCAGAAGGAAACCGCGCGCCTTCTCGAGATGGAGAAGGAGCTCACGCGCGCCGTCATCGGCCAGGACGACGCCATCCGCGCCATCGCGAGCGCCCTGCGCCGCAGCCGCGCCGACTTGAAGGACCCGCGGCGGCCCATCGGCTCGTTCATCTTCCTCGGGCCGACGGGCGTGGGCAAGACGCTGCTCGCGAAATCGCTCGCCGAGTTCATGTTCAACAGCCCGGACGCGTTGATCCAGATCGACATGAGCGAGTACATGGAGAAATTCAACGCCTCGCGGCTGGTGGGAAGCCCGCCGGGATACGTGGGCTACGAAGAGGGCGGGCAGCTGACCGAACGCGTCCGCCGCCGCCCGTATTCCGTCGTGCTCTTCGACGAAATCGAAAAAGCCCACCCCGACGTCCTGCACACGCTGCTCCAGATTTTGGAAGAAGGCCGCCTGACGGACGGGCTGGGCCGCTCGGTGGATTTCCGCAACACCGTCGTCATCATGACGAGCAATGTCGGAAGCGACCTCCTCCGCCGCACCTCCTCGCTCGGGTTCGTGGCCGGTGACAGTTCGCAGAAGGACTTCGAGGACATGCGTGCCCGCATGACCGAAATGGCGAAGCAGACCTTCCGCCCGGAACTCTTGAACCGCGTGGACGACCTGATTGTCTTCCGCCCGCTGGAAGAGAAGGACATCCGCCGAATCCTCGCCATCGAAATCGACAAGGTGGCGGCGCGACTCAAAGCCCGGGCGCTCGCGTTGAGCATCCGGGAAAGCGCGACGGCGTTCTTGATGAAGAAGGGCTACGAGAAGGCCTACGGCGCGCGGCAGCTGCGCCGGGCGGTGGAGCGGTACCTCGAAACGCCGCTCGCGGAAGAAATCATCCGCGGGGCGTTCCCGCCGGGCTCGATTGTCGAAGTGACCGGCGACGACACGGCGCTCCGCTTCCGCGAACCGGAAGGCGCGGAGCCCCTGCCCGCGGATGCCGCCCCGCCAAGCGACGGCTGACGGCCGTCTCCCCATCCGGGAAGGAAAACGCCGCCCGTCCGGGCGGCGTTTTTCGTCCACGCCCGGTCCGATATTTTGCGCAAAACGCAAGCATTTTCCGTAATCTCGCACGATCGGGAATGCGACGGCACGGAGGAAAGGCCGACAGGGAAAATCGGGAGGAAGGATTCCTCTCCGGGAACTTGCCGCGGGGGCAAAGCCAATCAATCAACGGGGCTGACGGTCAAGCGGGCCGCCCGTGCCGTCCGGTTCCGGCCCCGGTGTATCCGCCGCGCCGCGCTTCCGCATTTTCCGGATCGCCCGCTCGAATCACGCGCGTCGTTGCGCCACCCCCGGCAGCACCAGCAACGCGGCCGCCCCCAGTTGCCCCCATGCCGCAGGGGCCACCCCGCACGCCTCCTCCGCCAAGCGGCAGGAACTCCCCTGCGGCAATGCCCGCATGCCCGCCAAGCCCGTCGCGATGGCCACGCCCCCCGCAACCGCAAGGCGGCGCCACTCCCACCGCGTCGCGCCGAGGACCGCCGCCACGGAGAGGAGAATCCACCCGGTGCCGCCCAAGCCGTGCCCCCACCCCAACGAGCGGAGGAAGACGGAAAACCACGTTGCCACGCCCCCGACGCTCCACTCCGCGCGCGATGCTTTCCACAACCACGTGCCGCGCGCGATGACGGCGCCCCACGTCAAGCCGAAGCAACACGCCACGGCGCCCCCGGCACCGAAATCCAAGCTTCCCGCCAGCCCGACAGCGCGTCTTCGCCCATTGCTTTTCCTTTTCCGAAGGAATCGGTGCCGCGGCATGCGGCCGCGCGCCTACCAGAAAGAGCGCTCGATGAGCACGATGTCGCCCGGCTCCAGCAGGATGTCGTCGTCGGGACGGGAATTGAGCTTCCGCGTGTTTTTCACCTTCTTGAAAACCGTCCCGTCGCGGGTGATGGTAGCCTTCTTGCCCGCGAACTCGGTGTACCCGCCGGCCTGGGCGATTGCCTGCGAGAGGCGGATGGCCTGCACGAGCTGGTAGCGGCCCGGCGCGCGGACTTCGCCCTGGATGAAGTAGAAGCGCGAGGGGACGATGACGGTGACGGCGATGTTCTGGTAAATCCGCCCGTCGACGTACCGCCGGCGGATTTCGCGCTCCAAATCGGTCGCGTTGTAGCCCGCGGCGCGGACTTCGCCGATCAGCGGAAGCGAAATGTTCCCTTCGTCGTCGATTTGGTCTTCGATTTGCTCGGGCGCGGGTATCCCGCGCAACACGACGGTGACCACGTCCTGGGGCTTGAGGATGACGCCGCCGACGGAGAAAACGGTCGCATCCGCTTGGGGAACTTCCGCGGGCGCGACGACCGCGACCGGCGCGGGGGGGCGCGCCGCTTCTTCCGCGGCGGCTTTCGCCTCCGCGGCCTCCCGTTCCTGCCGGGCCAGTTCCTCCCGCGCCGCGCGGGCTTCTTCCCGCGCCCGCGCGGCTTCTTCGATGCCAACGGCCTTGGCGGCCTTCGCTTCCGCCGCCAGCTGCTTCTCGCGGGCCTTCGCCGCGGCCTTTTCGGCCGCTTCCGCCCGCGCCTGCGCCTGCGCTTCGGCCTTGGCCTGCGCCCGGCGCGCTTCCTGCATGGCCTTTTCGGCCTCGCGCGCCTTCCTTTCCGCCGCGGCGCGAGCCTTTTCGGCCTCGGCCAGGCGTTGTTTCTCCGCGTCGGGAACGCGGGCCGCGGGAGCTTCCGCCCGCGGACGGTTGCCGGAGATGGCGGCCTCGTTGGCGATGCGCGCGTAGTGCTCGTAGCGCGATTCGTTCGTGGCGCAACCGGCCAGCACCCCCGCCAAAACAAACGCGGTCAACCAACGGACGTTCATCAAGCCTTCCCCTTTCGTTTTTCCGCCGCCTCTTCCTTGTCCGCGTCGCGGATGCGGTCGTAGTACTTCTTCGTGGAGTAGTGGTGGTAGTAGTAATAGTAGTCGTCCCGCATGATGTTGATGTTGTTGAGGACGACGCCGACGATGTTGGCCCCGGCGCTCTCCAGCATGCGCTTGGCGCGGATCGAGACGATCTTCGGGTACTTGCGGTACTGGACGACGAACATGACCCCGTCCACCTCGTTGGCGAGGATGGAGGAATCCGTCACGCCGAGGACCGGCGGCGAGTCGAAGAAGATGTAGTCGTAATCGCCCGACACCTTCTCGATCAGGGCGCGGATGCGTTCGCCCGTCATGATGCCGAGGGACCCGCGGCGGAGGCGGCCGGCGGGCAGGAGCGCGAGGTTTTCCACGCCGGTGTCGCGGAGGATGTATTCCTCCGGTTCCCCTTCGCCCGTGAGGACGTTGATCAGGCCCTTCGAGTTGCTCGCGCCCACGAACTTGTGCTGCACGGGGCGGCGCAGGTCGGCGTCCACGAGGAGAATCCGGTGTCCCTGCTCCGCGCAGACGTACGCGAGGTTGAAAATGGTCGTGCTCTTCCCTTCGCCCACGCCGCCGGAGACGGTGACGAAGCTCTTCAGGCGCTTTTCCTTCGCCGCGAGGAGCAGCGCCGTCCGGAGCGACCGGTAGCTCTCGCCCTGCGAGGCGGAGACGCCCGGCTCGTTGAGCGGGCGGATCTGCTGCGGGATGACGGCGATGGCGGAAAGCCCGAGGTACTTTTCGACCTCGTCCACGGTCTTGATGGAAACGTCGAGGTATTCGACGAAGAAGGCAAGCCCGATGCCCGCGAGGAATCCGAGGACGACGGAAAGGAGGATGTTGAGGAAGACCAGGGGGCTGGACGGCCGCTGCGGGGGAATCGCCTCTTCGATGACGCGGACCGTCGTGCGCGGGACTTCCACTTCGATGCCGCTCTGGGTGACGCGGGCGCGCAGGGCGTTCAGGATGTCGCGCTGCAGCTGCAGTTCTTCCGAGGCGCGGTTGAAGGGAACCAGCTTTTCGGTGATTTCCTCGATGTCCATTTCGCGGTATTGCTGCAACTCCGCGTCCACCGCCTCGTAGTGCGCCTTCGAGGTCTCGTAATCGACCCGCAGGCCTTCCTTGAGGCCCTTGAGGAGGCTGTCCACCTGGCTTTGCAATTCGTCCACCGCCGCCTGCACCTTCTTGACGTCGGGGTGTTCGGGGCCGAGGACGCCGTTCTGCGTGACGAGCTCGCGCTGGACCCGCGCTTCCAGCAGCTGGGCGCGGACACGGGCGAGCATCTGGTCGGGGACGATGTACACGGCCGCTTCCATCAGCTCTTCGCCTTCGAGGCCTTCGAGCTGCTTCATGCGCGCTTCGCGCACGAGCATTTCCACGCGGGCGGCGCTGCGTTGTTGCTCCAGCACGCTCAGGCGCGCGGAGCCTTCGCGGATGCTGTTGGGACCGGCGATGCCGCCGAGGAGGGAAATGCCCTGATCCTTGCGGATCTGCTCGAGCTTGTTTTCCGCTTCGACGACCTTGGCCTGCTGCTTCTTCAGCTCGTTGCCCATCGCGTCGATGGCCTGCTGGATGGTGCGGCGCTGTTCGTTGTACCGCCACTTGCGGTATTCGCTGGCGACGGTGTTGGCGATTTCGGCGCTCTGCTTGGCGTCCCGCGTGGTCGCGGAGATGTTCATCAGGAGCGTGTCGCGGTCCTGCTCCACCCGCAGGGCCCGTTGCATGATTTCGAGCGCCATTTCCTGCGAAACGGGCGACTTGTCCTCGTTGAGTTCCGCGCCCCAGACGCGCTGGAGGTTGAGGATGCGGATGACTTCGAGAAGGACCCGGCGCGAGCGGATGATCTTCTCCTGCGTGAGGAGGAAGAAGGGGTTGTACGTCGAAGCGGTGTTGCGGGTGACGAAGAACGGGTCGACGTCCGGCGCGTCCTCGCTCACCTGGATCTGGGTGGTGGCGCGGAACTTCTGCGGCATCATGTACGTGTAGATCGTGCCGGTGACGATGGTCAGCAGGGCCACCGCGAGGATGACGTCCTTGCGGTCGCGGATGACGCGCCAGTAATCGAGGAAGTGGAGGGTTTGCGTCTGCGTGTCTTCGGACATGGAGGGGATTCGCTTTCGGGACAAAAGAATGGCGGAACGTGTTCAAGCGTTCCGCCCGGGTTCCGCCGCCGGTGGCTAGAAGAGCTGCCAGCGCCAACCGGCGTTCACGCGGTGCCGGTCGTATTCGGTGCGCAGGTCGCTGTCGATGCCGGTGAACTGGTAGCCGATTTCCAGCCAGTTGTTGCGGAGGACCTGGAAGGACAGGCGCGCGGAGGCGTAGTAGCTGGAATCCTTGTCGTCGAGGTCGCCCTGCGATTCGCCGACCAGGTACTTGTCGTCGTACTTGTTCAGCTCGCAACCCGCGGAGGCGTAGAGCGAGAGCTTCTTGGTGAGCTCGTGCGCCAGGTGGAGGGAGGCGTACAGCCGGTTTTCGGTCATGTAGTACGACACTTCGCTCTCGGACACCGAGTAGCCGACGTTCGCGGTCAGGCGCGTGCGCGGCGACGGGAGGAGCGAGAGGGAGAGGTCCACGTACGGGGAGGTGTCGTCGTCGTAGGCGTCCAGCTCGAAGGAGCGGATGGAAGCGCCCGCGCGGAGGGAGCCGAGCAGTTCGGGCGAGAAGGTCCGTTCGATGGTGCCGCCGATGTAGTGCGTCGTGTTGTCGCGTTCGGAGCCCTTGGGCGCGTCGTTGTAGGTGAAGTCCTGATAGCGGTAGTCGACCGCGACCGTGGTCAGGGACCCGAGCACCTGGCGGAGGCTGGCGCCGGCGACCCACGCGCGGTAGTTGTCGCTCTCGTGGCCTTCGTCCTCGCCGTACTTGAGGAAGCGGTAGCGGCCGGAGAGGTCGAGGCGCGTGGAGGGCTGCAACTGGATGGCGAGCGTCGCGAGCAGGGAGTTGTAGATGTTGTCGTCGTCGCTGCGGACGCGGTAGTCGTCGTCCTCGACCGCGGGCAACTGGCCCGCGCGCAACTGGTCGCTCAGCCCGAAGGTGACGGTGGGGCCGAACTGCTGCGAGAGGTTGACGTCCAAATCGTGGTAGAGGTCGGTCTTGTGGTCGTCGCGCGCGGTGTAGCAGATGACGTTCGGCCGGTACCGCAACCCGAGGAAGGAGGTCTCGCCGACGAGGTTCAGGGAGAGCTCGATTTCTTCGTAGATGTTCAAGGAGTCCTTCTCGTCTTCCGCGGCCTGGTAGACGTTCGAGTCGTACTCGGCGCGGATGCGGTTGGCGACGTGGACGGGGCTCGTCCCTTCGGCGGCGAAGGCGACGGCGGCGGAAAGAAGCAGGGCGGAAGCGAACAGGGAAGTTTTCACGGGGTTCATCCTTCGATTCGGGAAAAGCGGCGGGTGCTGGCGCGTCGGTTAGTGCGGGGTCGGGGTGGGACGGGGATGGGGACGGGGCGGCACGGGGGGAATCGGGGGAACGGGTTGCGGCTTTTCGACCGGAGCGCTGCCCGGTTCCACGCTCGCCGGGGTCAGGTCGCCGGTGGCGAAGGAATCGCCCATCCCGGCACCGGCGCCCAAGCCCTCGTCGCGGACGAAGAGCGGATCGGTGGTTTCGGGGGACTGGAAGATGCCCTCGGGGAGGGATTCCGCGCTTTCGACGGAGGTGGTGATGCGGTCGAGGGAGATGCCGTTGCTTTCGAGGACGGCGATCCAGCTCAACGGGTCGGCGGGGTTTTCCACTTCGTCGGAGAGGCCGAGCGCCTGCACGAGAACGCGGGCGAGGACGCCCTGCGTGACGATGCCGTCCTGCGTCCAGCCGTCGGCGGGAGCGATGCCGTTCTGCGCGAGAATCGCGAAGCAATCCGCATCCGTGGGAACGGCGGGCAGGAGGTGGGCGAGGCCGAGGGTCTTGACGAGCAACTGGGCGAGTTGCCCCTGCGGAACGCCCTGCGGGGCGGATTCTTCTTCCTGCGCGAAGACAGGAACGGCAAGCAGGCTTGCGGCCAACAGCAATGCAATGAATTTTTTCACGGGGAAACTCCTTGGAGAGTGGACATGGATTTCGTCACGGGGTGGAAGTGTAGGGGGCGGGCGGATGGGCCGCAAGGAAAATTTCCGCCCCCGCGGGGGCCCCTCATTCCCCGGCGACGGCCTTTTCGAAGATGGCTTCGACTTCCGGGCCGGGCTTTTCCGTTTGGAGGGTGGCAAGGACGGCCGCCAGAAGCCCGGCGGCGAAGCCGGGGACGATTTCGTACACGCCCGATCCCTTGCTCAGGGAAACGAGCGCCTGGACACCGTCCGCGCCCTCCGCGGCCATCACGGGGACGAGCAGCCACGCCAGGTCCACCACCGCGCCGGCGACGATGCCGGCGAGCGCGCCGCCGTAGTTGAACCGGCGCCAGAAGAGCGAGAGGATCACCACCGGCCCGAACGCCGCGCCGAAGAGGCCCCACGCGTTTTCGACCATGTCCATGATGCTCGACGCCCACGAGCCGGGCTTCTCCAGGCCGCTCGCCGCGACGTAGAAGGCGACGAAAGCGACGATCATGACGACGAAACGGCCCACCCAGAGCATTTCCGCGTCCGTCGCCTGGTTCTTGCGGACGATGGGCTGGTAGAAGTCGCTGGAGAAGGCCGAGGAGGCGACCAGAAGCTGGGAATCGGCCGTGCTCATCGCCGCGGCGATGATGGCCGCCAGGAGGATGCCCGCGACGAACGCCGGGAAGAGGTCGTTGACGATGCTGACGAAGACCATCTGCTGCGCGGAAGCGGGAATCAGCTCCGCCGCGAGCGCGTTGCCGCCGGAAAGCAGGTACGTCCGGCCGAGGATGCCGACGGCGATGGCGGCGCCGAGCGAGAGGACCACCCAGATGCAGGCGATCCAAGCGGATTTCTTCACGTCCTTCGGGTTTTGGATGCCCATGAAGCGGACGAGGATGTGGGGCATGCCGAAATAGCCCAGACCCCAGCCGAGACCGGAGACGATGTCCTGCCAGGAGGCCGCGAAGGGATTGTTGCCGAACGGCTTGATCCCGTCCGCGAACGCGTCGGCGAAGGCGGCGTCGAAGCGGCCGGTCGAGCACATCGCGATCGGCACGAGCAGGAGGGCGCAAAGCATCATGATGCCCTGGAAGAAGTCGGTCCAGCAGACCGCCTTGTAGCCGCCGAGGAAGGTGTAGGAGAGGATGAGGGCGGCGAAAATTTCCATCGCGAGCATTTCCCGGCCCTGCAGCGCGGGGAAGACGCTGACGAACACCTTGGTGCCGGCGACGAAGCCGCTGGCGACGTAAATCGTGAAGGCGACGAGGAACACAATCGCGCAGGCGACCTTGAGGGCGGGATTGGCGGACGCGAAGCGGTTGGTCAGGTACTGCGGCAGGGTGATCGAATCGCCCGCCGCCGCGGAGAAGCGGCGGAGGCGTCCGGCGACGAGGGTCCAGTTGAGGATGGTGCCGAGGGCGAGGCCGATGCCGATCCAGACCTTGCCGAGGCCGAAGGCGAGGATGGAGCCGGGGAAGCCCATGAGCAACCACCCGGACATGTCGCTCGCCTGCGCGGACATGGCGGAAACCCAAGGGCCCATCTGGCGGCCGCCGAGGAAGTATTCCTTTTCGCCGCCGCCCTTGGTTTTGAGGAAGAAGTAAATGCCGATGACGAGGACCACGGCGAAATAGATGGCGAAAGCGAGAATTTGCATGGGGTCGGTTCCTTTGGTTCCGGGGGAAAGCGGCGCGGACCATACACTCCCCCCGCGGCGGAATCCATTCCTTTTTCCGCATTCGCCGCGTCTTTTCCGGCAAATGCCCACGCCGGGCCCCGCCGGAAACGGCGGACCGGTTGCCGATGTCCGGCAAAAACGGCCCGATTTTGCCGGACATCGGCAAATCGTTTGCGCGGGGCGCGCAAAGGCGGCAGACTGCGGCGCATGCAAACGGATTGCCAAACGTGGGGGAAAATGTCGGACGCGCTCGTTTCCCGAATGGAGGCGCGCGGCGTGGACGACGCGCGCGGCAAGGTCCGCTGGCTCGTTTCTTCGCTTCTGGAAAGCCGCTCGCTTTCCGCCGCCGACATGGCGCGCGGCCAAGTCCCCTCCCCCGCCCAGTCCGCGCGCTTCGCCGAAGCGGCCGCGCGCCTCCTCCGGCACGAACCGGTCCAGTACGTCCTGGGCGAAACCGAGTTCTACGGCCTGCCCTTCTCCGTCTCGCCCGCGGTCCTCATCCCGCGGCCGGAGACGGAAACTTTGGTCGAAACCGCCGCCGCGTGGCTCGCGGAACGCGGCGGGAAGGGGTTGCGCGTCCTCGACGTCGGGACCGGGAGCGGTTGCATCGCCGTCACCCTCGCCAAGCTCTTTCCCGCCTGCGAGGTGACCGCGCTCGACATCTCGCCCGCGGCGCTCGAAGTGGCGGGCCGCAACGCGCACCGGAACGGCGTTGCCGTCCGCTGTTTGGAAAGCGACCTCCTCTCCGCCGTCAAGGGGGAACGGTTCGATTTGATTGCAAGCAATCCGCCGTATGTCGCGAGCGCCGAGTGCGACACCCTCTCCCCCACGGTCCGCGATTTCGAGCCGCGCGGCGCGCTCGACGGCGGGCCGGACGGCCTCCGCGTCATTTCGCGGCTTGCGGCGGAGGCCGCGCAAGGGCTACGGTTGCCGGGTGCCCTCGTCCTCGAAACCGGGGACGGGCAGGCCGAAAGCGTTTCCCGATGCCTCCAACGAATCCAACCCCCTCCGACGGTCGCCGTCCGGTGCGATTGCGCCGGGATACCGCGCATCGTCCGCGCCGTGTTTCCCGCGGATTCGGCGGGTTCGGAGCCCCCCGATTCCCCGGAACCGGCTCCCCCGGCGCACGCCGCAAGACCTGGAACGGGGCGCCGTGGCTGCTCGCCCTCCTGATCGTTTCGGGCTTCGCCGCGCAGTTGCTCTGGATGGGCAAGCACACCGGCGGGCGCGACGCGGAGAAGGTGATTTCGCCGGACAACCCCATCGCGCGCTTCCTCCAGAACACGATGATGGAGAAGAAGGGGCTGGCGGAAAAGGACGAGACGGAGAATGAGACCGCCGCCGCGGGGACGGAGACGATCGCCTGCGGCTACTGCTTCGGCATCGGGCAGGTGCGCGCGGACGGGGAGGCGGTGCTCTGCCCGATCTGCCTCGGGGTCGGCTCGCACGCGGTCCGGCGGATTTCGGGGGACGAATTGATTTGCATCGCCTGCGACGGGATGGGCCGGGTGATGGAAGACGGGACGAACACCGCGGAACCCTGCCCGCGGTGCAACGGCCGCGGCCTCGTCGAGCGCAAGAAACCGGCGGAAACGCCGGACGGCGACGGGGATTGACGGCCGCGGGCGGCCCGGGGCGGAGAAAGCGGGGTGCGAAAACGCTTTTCGCCTTCCGGGGCGGGAAAAAGGCGTTTTCCCTTGCATGCGACCCGCCGGACGGGCGACAACGGACTTGCACCCCAAGGAGTACCCCATGATCGACACCGCTTCCCTCGCCCCCGCCTTCGATGCCGTTTCCGCCGCCTTCCCCGGCGCCCGTCCCGCTTGGGGCATGGTCCTGGGCAGCGGCTGGAGCGAAGCCGCCGCCGGATTCGAGGCGCTCGGCGAAATTTCCTTCGCCGACATCCCGCGCTTCGGCGCCGCCGGGGTCGCCGGGCACGCGGGGCGTCTCCTCTGGGGCCGCCGCGCGGGCGTTGAGGCGTTCATCTTCCGCGGCCGCCGCCACGTGTACGAAGGCGTCGGCTTCGAGCCGGTGATCATGCCGGTGTACCTCGCCAAGCGCTTCGGCGCGAAGGCGATGTTCCTCACCAACGCCGCGGGCGGGGTGCGGAAGGAGTGGAACGCGGGGGACCTGATGGCCATCACCGACCACATCAACCTGATGGGCGTCAACCCGCTGGTCGGTCCGCACGACCCCTTCTGGGGCGCGCGCTTCCCCGACCAGAGCGCGGTGTGGTCGCCGCGCCTCCGCAAGCTGCTCGCCGAAGCGGCGGAAGCGGCGGGCGTGGCCCTGCGCGAGGGCGTCTACCTCGCGGGGACGGGCCCGACCTACGAAACCCCGGCGGAGGTACGCGCGTTCCGCGCGATGGGCGCGGACGCGGTGGGGATGAGCACGGTGCCGGAGGCAATCCTCGCGAACGCGGCGGGGCTGGAAGTGGTCGGGGTGACGTGCATCACCAACATGGCGAGCGGCATCCTCGACCAGCCGCTCACGCACGAGGAAGTGACCGAAACGACGGCGAAGAGCATGGAAAAGATGCGCGCCTTGGTACTCGCCTTCGCGGACCGCTTCGCCGCCGCCCCGACGCCCTGAGGGGTCGCGGACCCGTTGCCGATGTTTGGCAAATTTCACGCGATTTTGCCAAAGTTTGGCAAAATCCCAAAACCGCGCCGCGGGTGGATTTGCCAATGTTTGGCAAAAAAGACCCGGTTTTGCCGAACATTGGCAAAATCAACCGCGGAGGCAAAAAAGCGGCACGCGCATTTCGTTTTCCGAAAGGCCGCCGTGGCTTCCCAGGTGGCAACGCGCCTCTTCCATCGCGGGCGGGGCGGTCATCGTGACGCCCGCGCGGGCGAGGAGCAGCCAGTCGCCCGTGCGCGCTTCGAGCGCCTTGTGCGGCTTGCCCGGGCCGAAAAGGCCCGCTTCCAGCGCCTTTTTCCCGCTCACGCACGCGGCGAACGGAGCGATTTTGCTTGACAAAACGAGACGGCGGAAATCCTTGACGCAGTCCGGCCGGACGAAGCAGTGCAGGAGCCGCGCGTCGCCGCTCGGAAGCGCCGCGAGCGACCCGTAGAACCCCTCGACGCGCGACAAATCCAGCACCTGGCGCGTCTCCTCGTGTCCGTGGTCCGCGGTGACGAGGAGCGTCGTCCCCCTGCCGCAGGCCGCCGCGACGCGCGCGAGCAAATTGTCGAGCCGCGCCAGGTGGCGGCGCGGGGCGTCGGCGAACGGGCCGGAGCGGTGGCAGAGCGTGTCGTAGTCGGGGTGGTATGCGTAGAGGAAAAACGCTTTCCGCGAACGGACGGCGCGGAGGAGTTTCGCTTCGAGGTCGCGCAGGGTCCCGTCGCTCGCGGTTTTCCGCGTCCACCAGTCCTGCGCCGAGGTCGTTTCGCTCGCGGGAATCGGAGAAGGCGAGAGAACGCGCCGTTCGCCGCGGACGGAGGCGAGGTGCCGCGGGAAGGCCAGGTAGTCCGCAAGCGGGAAATCCCCGCGCGCCAGGGGCGTCCCCGTCCGCGTGCGGAAGGGTAGCGGCGTCGCCACCATCCCCAAGTCGGCGAAATGGACGTGCCAGCCGAGCATCGCGTGCTCCGCGGGCGAGCCGCCGGTGGCGAAGGTCGTGACGGCCGCGGCGGTGGTCGCGGGGCAGACGGTCGTGATCACCCGGTGCGGGACGCGGCCGAAGAACGGAGACAGGGTCTTGCGGCGGGCGAGATAGTCGCGCAACTGGTTTTCGCCGATGCCGTCGAGCACGAGCAGGACCAGCCGCGGCGAGTCGTCCGCGGAGGGGCAGGCAAAGGCGCGGAGCGGCGCGTGGGGCGTGCGGCCTCCGCGCGAACGGATGACGGAGGCCATCAAGTTGACGATGCTGCCGCCTGCGTAATCGGGCAGCGCGAACTCCTTGGGGATGGCGGCACGCTTCGCGGTCATGGCGCCGAAAGGACGAGGGTTTTCCCGTCGCAGGAGACGGAGAGGGCGGAAAGGAAATCGACCACTTCGCGCGATTCCTCTTTCCACGCGGGCCACGTGCGGGTCAGGAAGATGGTCCGGGCGAGGGGCGGGAAAACCGGGAGGTGCCCGAGCGCGAAGAAAGTCAACGCGGCGGGGTGGCTTCCCGGTTCCGGCCGTGCCTCCCAACGGAACGTCCAGAGCTTGGATGCGCCGAACGGCGGGCGGGCGGGGAGAACGAGCGAAAAGCCGTTTTCCTCCAACCGGACGGACATCGCGACCGGTCGGTTCTTCGCGTCGCGCGCGTTGGCCGCGAGAAACGCGTTCAACTCCGCTTCCGTGAACGCTTTCGTCTCCGGCCGACCCGCGGCAAGCGCCTGCGCGAGCGCGAGATACTTGCGGCTGGCGCGGTCCAGCGCCGCCTCGTCGCCGCGCTTCCCGCCGCGCACCGGCCAGAGGAGGAGGCCCGCCACGAAGGCGAGGACCACGGTCCAGAGCAGCTGGGTGCGGATTTTGCGCTTCTCCCGCGCCGACCGGCGCGAAACGGGTGGCGGGGCGGCGGGCGAGAGGCGCGCGCCGCACGCGCGGCAGAAGTTGCGTCCGGCGGCATTTTCCGTGCCGCAGGAAGGGCAGGCGGGCGTTCCGGGGAAATCCATGCTAACTCCAGTACTGCCGATCGAGCGCGCGGTACTGCACGGCCTCGGCGATGTGTTCTTCGGCGATGAGGTCCGCCCCGGCGAGGTCCGCGATGGTCCGCGCGACCTTGAGGATGCGGTCGTACGCCCGCGCGGAAAGGTGCATCTCCTCCATCGCCGCACGGAGGAGCGCCGACGCCCCCTCGCCGAGGCGGCAGGCCGCGCGTACCTCCTTCGGGTGCATCGCGGCATTCGTGCCGCCGCCTTTCCCGGCGGCGGCGAAGCGCTCCCGCTGGCGGGCGCGGGCCGCGACGACGCGTCCGCGGATGGCTTCCGAAGGCTCGCCCGGGGCGAGGCTCGCGAGGTCCTTGAATCCAAGGGCGGGCACTTCGACGTGCAGGTCGATCCGGTCGAGGAGGGGGCCGGAGATGCGGTTGCGGTACTGCTGGATCTGCCGCGGCGTGCAGCGGCAGGCCTTGCGCGGGTCGCCGTAGTGGCCGCAGGGGCACGGGTTCATCGCCGCCACCAGCATGAAACGGCACGGGAAGGTCGCGATGGCGTTCGCCCGCGCGATGGTCACTTCGCCGTCCTCCAGCGGCTGGCGCATCACTTCGAGGACGTTGCGGTGGAATTCGGGCAGTTCGTCGAGGAAGAGGACGCCGTTGTGCGCGAGCGACGCTTCGCCGGGCAGCGGATTCGTCCCGCCGCCGAGGAGGCCCGCGTCGGAAATCGTGTGGTGCGGCGAGCGGAACGGACGGGCGAGGACGAGCGGCTGGTGGGGCGGGAGGAGCCCCGCGATGGAGTGGATTTTGGTGGTTTCGAGCGCCTCGTCGAGGGTGAGCGGCGGGAGGATGGAGGGGATGCGCTTCGCGAGCATCGATTTTCCGGTGCCCGGCGGACCGACCAGGAGGATGTTGTGCCCTCCCGCGACGGCGACTTCGATGGCGCGGCGCGCTTCCTCCTGGCCCTTGACGTCGGCGTAGTCGTCTTCGTAGGCGGCCCCGGCGGCGAAGGCGCGCGCGGCCTCCGCGCGGCAGGGCGGGATGTCGCGCTCCCCGGCGAGGAATTCCGCGGCCT
This sequence comes from Kiritimatiellia bacterium, assembly GCA_017445365.1. GTDB lineage: Bacteria > Verrucomicrobiota > Kiritimatiellia > CAIQIC01 > Lenti-01 > RGIG3480. Next base: position 15,228 of record JAFSUH010000050.1, read on the forward strand.
CGCGCAGGGTGGGGACGGGGAAGACGTCGAGCCCTTCGACCACGGCGGCTTCCTCCGCGTTTTCGGGGGGGACGAGGATGCCCTTGCGGCCCGCGGCGCGCGCGCGCAGGGCGATGGGGAGGACCCCGCGGACGCGGCGCACGGCGCCGGAGAGGGCGAGTTCGCCGACCACGCAGAAGGCGGCGGGGTCCTTCGGTTCCCCGCGGGGGGCGCGGGGGCGTTCGTCGAAGAGGGAGTTCCCGCCGCGGGCGGCGGGGACGAGCTGGCCGTCGGCGGCGAGCATGCCCAGGGCGATGGCGAGGTCGAACGCGGGGCCTTCCTTCTTCAGGTCGGCGGGAGCGAGGTTGACGGTGGTGCGGCCCTTGGGCGGGAAGTACCCGGAATTGGCGAGCGCGGTCCGGACACGGTCGGCGCTTTCCTTGACGGCGGCGTCGGGGAGGCCGACGACGGTGACGTGGGGGTCGCCGTGGCCGATGTTGACTTCGAGGTCGATTTCGCAGGCGTCGACGCCGCGGACCGCGCCGGAATGGAGGAGGGCTAGCATGCTTCGACGATAGCTTGCCGCGTCCGCCGCTTCAAGCGCCGCCCGCGGAGACGCACTTTCGGGGGTGCGACATCTTGTCGCGCTTTTTCAAACGCGGAAAAGTTTCCCGCGGAGACGCAGGGAGTTTTCGACAGGATGGACGGGATTTTGGGAGATGCGGCTTCCAGCCGCGTGTCCGCGGGGGAGGGCGCGATTGAAAGAACGAAGACAAGGAACATTGAAAACCATGGAAACCCGCTACGCGGGCATTGAAAAACTTCACGCCACAAAGAACGCAAGGAACACAAGGAAATCTCGCACGGAGGCACCGGGACACGGAGAGTTTTCGGGCAGGATTTACGGATGGACGGGATTTTGGGGCGAAAACAGGCCGTTTTTCCGTAATCTCGCACGAAATTCCGTAATCTCGCACTGTAGGTCGTTCCATCCATGGCCGCAAACTGTGCAAAAGGACCGAGACGCGGTTTCCCGCGTCCCGGTCGAGTCTCCGGATGCCTCCGGTTCCCTTCCGCGCTATCTCATTTCGACGGTGACGCGGAAGAAATTGAACCGCGCCGCCTCGTCTCCGACGGGGGTCCAGTCTTCGTCGCAGATCCGCTCCTTGCCGGAGACGGTGTAGCGGCGCTTCGCGGCTTCTTCCGGCGACAATTCGGGCGACCAGCCGACGACGGGCTCGCCCGTTTCCGCGTCGAAGACGAGCGACGCGGTGAACACCGACGCCGGGTCCGTCGGGTCGGTCCCCGCCACGTAATCCTGCCAGACGAACATCGCGTTGCCGCTCCCGTCGCGCTTGCCGTTCTCCATCGTGAGCGCCGCGGCGAAATCGCTCCCGTACCGCGCCTCGAAGCCGGGATATTGCGCCACCCACTCCTGCGGAATCGCGATGGCCTTGGGAGCGGTCACTTCGGCGATGACGTTCACGATGCCCGTCGCGTTCGTTCCCGGCGTCACCGCCCCGCTCGGGATGCTCTGCGTCACGTAGTGGACGACGACGTTGGTGACCGCGAGCGAAACGGTCTGGCCGACGGTGCCGGAAGAACCGCCGCCGGAGGCCCCGCCACCGGCCGAGAGGTTGGCGAGCGTGCGGTACCACGCCGTCCAGAGCTTGCTGCACCCGTCGAAAGCCGTCGTCGGGAGTCGGGCCACGCTTGCGGGGATGGCGACGCTCGTAAGCTCGGCGCAGTTGAGGAAAGCGTAGGACGTGAGTTCCGTCACGCCGTCGGGAATCACGACCTCGCCGTTCACGCCGTAGAGCAGCGTCTTCCCGTCCTTCGTCAGGAGAAGACCGTCAACCGTCTTGTAGGCCGGGTTGTCCGATGCCACCGAAAACGCCTCCATCGAATGGCAATTGTAAAACGCCCGCTCCCCGATGTTCGTCACGCCGCTTCCCATCGTCACGTGTATCAAGCTGGTGCAATTGTAAAATGCATTCTCTCCGATGCTCGTCACGCTGTCGGGAATCGTGAGGGATTGGATCTTTGGGCAGTTATAAAACATGTAATCCCCGATTTTCGTCATTTTCCCGCCCAGAGTCACCGTCTCGATGTTCGTGCAGTTGCCAAACAACTTGTAGGAGGATTTCCAATCGTTCGTGACATTGCCCAGAATCGTCACGCTCGTTAACCCGTTGCAATCGGAAAACGCCTCGCGTTCGATGTCCGTCACGCTGTCGGGAATCGCCACGCTCGTGAGGCCACTGCAACCGGCAAACGCACCCTCCCCGATGCTCGTCACGCTGTTGCCGATCCTCACGCTCACAAGCCCGGTGCAACCGCCAAACGCAGAACTTCCGATGCTCGTCACGCTGTTGCCGATCCTCACGCTCGTGAGGCCGCAACAACCGTAAAATACACCCTCCCCGATGCTCGTCACGCTGTCGGGAATTGTCACGCTCGCAAGCCCGTTGCAATCGTAAAACACCCATTTCCCGATGCTCGTCACGCTGTTGCCAATCGACACGTGAGTCAGCCCGCCACAACCGTAAAATGCACCCCCTCCGATGCTCGTCACCCTGTTCGGAATCGTCATGTTCGTCAGGGCAGTGCAACGAAGAAACGCATAGTTCCCGATATTCGTCACGCCGGTGCCAATCGTTACGCGAGTCAGTCCGTTGCAATCTTCAAATGCATGCCACCCGATGTCCGTCACGGCGTCGGGAATCGCCACGCTCACAAGGCCGCGGCAACCGCAAAACGCAAGGTCTCCGATATTCGTTACGCTGTTCGGGATGGTGACACTCGTCAAATTGTCCTTGCCGTAAAAGGCAGACATTCCGATTCCCGTCACGGGATACCCGCCAAGCGTGGAGGGAATCGTCAAAGCGCCTTCCTCCGGGGGCGGATTCTCCACCGTGGCATTCCCACCGGAGACGCTGTAGCTCCACGTGATGCCGTCCACGACTTGCGTTGCCGCCCATGACGAACTTGCCCCGAAGGCAATGCACATCGCCACCGCCAGCAGGACAGTTGTCCGTTTCGTCCAAGTGTTGTTCTTCATGGGATTCTCCTCGCCCCCGGGGTGGCGGAGAAGCCCTTGGGGACGAAAAAGAAAGCCTCTCCGCTGACTCTCGTAAGAGGCTCTGGACGGCCCGGAAGGAAATCAGGAGAGAGGGGCGCACATAGGCACCCTCGCAACCAATCGTCCTTCCGAAATTGTCCAGATTTCTTGCGAACGAAAGACTTGCGAATGCAAATCAGTTGAAATGTGGTCCCGCCCGCCGGGTTTCCCCGCCAAACAGGACAGTGTGGATTGTGCCCGTTCCCCCTCTCCCCCGCAATGCCCAAAATTCCCGCTTCTGGGGGATGCGCCATCTTGGCGCGTGGATTCCCGAGGTGATGCCGGGCGGGAAACCCAACGCTGGCGCGGGAGAGCGAGCCGCCATGCTTGCGTCAGGCGTTTTCCGGTTGACCGGAAAACCGGGTGACCGGGTGACCGGGTTGGAAACAGGCGAATTCCCGAAGGGAAAAACACGCGCTTGCCCTTCCCTCCGGGAACCCCGCACGGTCAATCCGGTCTTCCGGTCAACCGGTCTGCCGGAATCCCGTCGCCGCCCGGGGGCACCCTGCCCGCCCGCATCCCCCCGCCAGGGCGCCGCCCCGGCAAGTCGTCGGACTGCATTCCGGTGGGGCGAGGTGTCC
>JAFSUH010000007.1 GCA_017445365.1 Kiritimatiellia bacterium
CCAGTCTCGCGCGCCGGACGGGGGGGGGGGGGAAGTACGGCATGCCCCCCCCCCCCGCGCGCGAACACGCGTGGAACCTGTACCACGTCCGGGCCACCCTTCCCGCGGGCAAGCGTCTCCATTCCGCGGACGAAATGATGGCCGTGCTCGACGCCTTCGCCCCGCCGCCCGCGGAAGGAGAAGCGCCGTTGCCACCGCTCGACATGCGCTTGCCGCCGCTTCCGGTTCCGCCGCCGGAGGAGACGGGGCCTTGGGTCGCCATCGCGCCGTTCTCGCGCTGGGAGACGAAGAACTGGCCCGCCGCCAAGTTCGCGGAGACCGCGAAAATCCTGCGCGCCGACTGGGGCGGGGCGTTCTGGATACTGGGCGGGAAAGGCGACATTGCCGCCGGGGAGCGGCTTGCGCAAGCCATCGGCAAGGGCGCGCGGAACTGCTGCGGCGCGTTCGGTCTTCTGGAGACGTGCGCGGTGTTGCAGGCGGCGGATCTGCTGCTCGCGGTCGATTCCGGCCCGTTGCACTGGGCGGATGCCTTGGGGACGCCCGCGGTTTCCGTTTACGGCGCGACCGACCCCGCGCGCACGGGGCCGCACGGCCAGCCCGACCGCGTGGTCGCCGCGGAAGGATTGTCCTGCCGGCCCTGCCACAAGCGCGTCTGCGCCAACGGCGGAAAGCCGCTCGCCTGCCTCGAAGCCGTCGCCCCCGCCGCCGTCGCCGCCGCCGCGGCGGAAGCGCTCTGACCGCCGGGCGCGCGGCGGAACCGCGGGGCAAGCAAAAACGTTGACATTCCGCGGCCCGTCGCCATAATGCGCCGCGTTTCCGAAAGAATTTGCATCAACCCCTTCCCAAAGGACCCGAACATGCCCAACATCAAAAGCGCCGCCAAACGTGTCAAAACCGCTGCCAAAGCCCATGCGCGCAACGTCGCGGCCAAGTCCCGCCTGAAGACGCTCAAGAAGGCTTTCGTCGCGGCCGCCGATGCCGAAAAGGGCCCCGAAGCGTACGCCGCGTACTGCTCCGCCCTCGACAAGGCCGCCAAGCACGGCATCATCCCCAAGAACACTGCCGTCCGCAAGAAAGGCCGCGCCGCCGCCCGCCTCCGCAAGGCCGCCGCGCCCGCCGCCGAATAGGTCCCGCGGGTTCCCGCGTTTTTCCGCTCGCCCGCAACCCCGGGCGGGCTTTTTGTCGCCCGAAAGGTTTGTCCCATGCACGTTTTCGAAACCCCCGCCGCCTGCCGCGCGTACGCCCTTGCCGCCCGCGCCGCGGGCCGCCGCATCGCCCTGGTCCCCACCATGGGGAACCTCCACGAAGGCCACCGTTCCCTGATCCGCATCGCCCGCGCGCGCGCCGACGAAGTGGTGGTTTCGGTGTTCGTCAACCCCATCCAGTTCGGGCCGAACGAGGACTACGCGGCCTATCCGCGCACGTGGGCGGACGACCTCGCCGCGTGCGAAGAGGAAGGCGCGACGGCGGTCTTCCACCCCACGGTGGAAGCGATGTACCCGGAGGGGAAGCCGACGACCTACGTCACGGAAACCGCCATCTCCCCGTTCCTCTGCGGCGCCTCGCGCCCGGGCCATTTCAACGGCGTGTGCACGGTCGTCACCAAGCTTTTCATGGCCGCGCTCCCCGACGTCGCGGTGTTCGGCGAAAAGGACTTCCAGCAGCTCGCCATCGTCCGCCGCATGGTCCGCGACCTCGACATCCCCGTCGAAATCGTTGCCGCCCCGATATCGCGGGAAGCGGACGGCCTCGCGCGCTCGTCGCGCAACCGCTTCCTCCCCGAAGGGATGCGGCCTCAAGCGCTCTCGTTGCGCCATGCCCTCCTCGCCGCCAAGGCGGCGTGGGACGGCGGCGAACGCGACGCGCAGGCGCTCGAAAAAATCCTCCGCGACACGGTAGCGCGGGAAGCCCCGGACGGCGTCATCGACTACGCGCGGGTGAGCGATGCGGAAACCTTGGTTCCCCTGACCGGGGCCATCGTGCGTCCCGCCCTGGCCGCCCTCGCCGTCAAGGTCGGTCCGCCCCGCCTCATCGACAACATCCTCCTCGGCCGCTAGCGGCCGCAACCCGCGCCCGCGGACGGATTTGCCAATGTTTGGCAAATCCGTCCCGTTTTTGCCAAGGTTTGGCAAAATGCGAAAACGGCGCGGCGGGTGGATTTGCCAATGCTTGGCAAATTCGGGCCGGTTTTGCCGAACCTTGGCAACATGCGGTCCGCGTGCGGCTTGGCGGGGGTCCCGCCGCGTGGTACAGTCGCGCGCATGCTCGCTTTTTCCGAATACCAGCAACGCGCGTTCGGCACGGCCGTCTATCCCGGCCGCGGCGAAGGCAATTTCACCTATCCCGCCCTCGGCCTCGCCGGCGAAACCGGCGAAGTCTGCGAAAAACTCAAGAAAGCCGTCCGCGACGACGGCGGCATCGTCACCCCCGACCGCAAGGCCCTCCTCGCCAAGGAACTCGGCGACGTCCTCTGGTACGTCGCCGCGCTTTCCACCGAACTCGGCCTTTCGATGGAAGAAGTCGCCGCGGGCAACCTCGCGAAGCTCGCGAGCCGCAAGGAGAGAGGCGTCATCCACGGCAACGGCGACGAGCGGTAGGCCCGCGATGGCGAAGCTTTCGATCGTCCACTTTTCCGACATCCACCTGCCCTTCCCCGAAGGAAGCGGGGGCGGGTGGGGCATGGTCCACCCCAAGCGGGCGCTCGCCGCGGTCAACTACGTCCTGCGCCGCGCGCGCCGCTACGCCGGGGGGATGGAGAAAATCCGCGCGCTCCACGCGTTCCTCGATGCGCACCCCGCCGATTTCCTCTTCTACACCGGCGACAGCGTCAACTACGGTCTCGAAAGCGAACTCCTCCGCGCCTCGCGCACGGTGCGCGGCCTCCTCTCCCGCGCCAGGATCCGCGCCCTCGCCGTCCCCGGCAACCACGACTTCTACACGCCGCGCGCCGTCCGCGACTACGCGGCGGCCTTCTCCTTCTGCGAACCCGCGGGCGGGCGGCCCGAAGCCGTCGAACTTTCGGCGCAGGCCGCCGCGGTGACGCTTTCGAGCGCCGTGCCGCATCTCGCGTTCTGGGATTCGACCGGGGCGGTTCCCGCGGAGGAACTGGACAGGCTCGCGGAGATTCTCGACAGCGATGCGATGCGCCGGAAGGCGGTGGTGTTCCTCTTGATGCACTATCCCGCGAAGGACGCGCGCAACCTGCATGCGTTGCGGCATCCCGAGGCGCTGCTGGCGTTCCTCGCGGCGCATCCGAACGTGCAGGTCTGCCACGGGCACAAGCACTGGCGGAGCGTGGAGGCGCTCTCGGCGACGCAGAACCAGTACGGCGCGGGGAGTTTGACGGGGGAGGGCCGCGCGGGCTTCTGGCGCTACGAACTCGACGGCGGCGTTTTGACCGCGACGCCGTACCGCTACGCCTCCGCCGCGTTCTACCCCGACGCCTGATTCCCGCGGCGCCCGCAAGATGGATTCGCGCCCGGGTGCCGGGTTTGGTAGGGTTGGCGGAAACCGTTTTCCCAAAGGATTCCCCATGACGAACAACCTCCGCCCCGCCACCATGCAACGAATCGAAACCCCCGCCCTCGCCGAAGCGTTCATCGCCGAACAGGTCGAAGCCCTCCGCGCGCAGATCGGCACGGCAAAAGTCCTCCTCGCCCTTTCCGGCGGCGTCGATTCCTCGGTCGTGGCGGCGCTTCTGATCCGCGCGGTCGGCCGGCAGCTCGTCGCCGTCCACGTCAACCACGGGTTGCTCCGCAAGGGCGAAAGCGAGCAGGTGCTGAAGGTCTTCCGCGACAATTTGGGCGCGAACCTCGTGTACGTCGACGCGCGCGAGCGCTTCCTCGCGAAGCTCGCCGGGGTCGCCGAAGCGGAGACGAAGCGGAAGATCATCGGCGCGGAGTTCATCCGCGTCTTCGAGGAGGAAGCGCGCAAGCAGGAGGGCATCCGCTTCCTCGCGCAGGGGACGATCTACCCGGACATCGTCGAATCCGGCCCCGTCAAGGCGCACCACAACGTCGGGGGCCTTCCGCCGGACCTCGCCTTCGAGCTGGTGGAGCCCGTCAAGTTCCTCTACAAGGACGAAGTCCGCGTCGTCGGCCGCGCGCTGGGCCTTCCGGAAGAAATGGTCTCGCGCCAGCCGTTCCCCGGGCCGGGGCTGGGCGTGCGATGCCTCGGCGCCATCACGCGCGAGCGGCTGGAAGCGTTGCGGGAAAGCGACGCAATCCTGCGCGAGGAGTTCGCCGCGGCGGGGCTCGCGGGGAAGGTCTGGCAGTACTTCACCATCGTCCCGGACTTCCGTTCGACGGGCGTGCGGAACGGCAAGCGCGCCTTCGAGTGGCCGGCCATCGTGCGGGCGGTCAACACGCGCGACGCGATGACCGCGGAAATCGAGCCGCTTCCGTATGACCTTCTCGCCCGCATCACCCGGCGCATCACCTCGGAAGTGCCCGGCATCAACCGCGTCTGCTACGACGTGACCCCGAAGCCCACCGGCACCATCGAGTGGGAATAGCGCGCGGTAAAACCGCGCGAAGCAAGAAGCAAAGAAGCAAGAAGGAAGAAGTTCGGATGTGCCGCATCCGGCGGTGCAACGGGCGGACGGGACGGACAACGGCCCTTGCAATGGCGGGGAAGAGTGGCAGAATGGCGGCAATGGCTTCCCTCCTCCAGACGCCGCTCTTTTTCGAGAGCGTGTACAAGCAGTACGTGTGGGGCGGCGAGCGCTTCGCCAAGCGCCTCGGCCGCGTCCTGCCCAACGGCACGTACGCCGAAGCGTGGGAGATTTCCGACCACCCCGACGGCATCACCCCCATCCTGACAGGTCCGCTTGCCGGGCTCTCCCTCTCCGAAGCCATCGCCCGCGCCGGGACGGGCCTCGTCGGCGCGCGCGCCGCATCCGTCGGCCGCTTCCCGCTTTTGGTCAAGCTCATCGACGCGGCCGAAACCCTCTCCGTCCAGGTCCACCCGGACGAAACATCCGCCGCCCGCTTCGGCGGGGAGGCGAAAAGCGAAATGTGGGTCGTCCTCGAAGCGACGCCCGACGCGCACATCTATTCCGGCTTCCGCCCCGGCGTCGGCGAAGCCGCCGTCCGCCGCGCCCTCGCCGCGGGGGCCGTCGAAGAAGTCCTCCAGCGCTTCCCCGCGCGCCCCGGCATGGTGTTTTCCACGCCCGGCGGCCGCGTGCACGCCATCGGGGCGGGGTGCCTGCTCCTCGAAATCCAGCAGGACTCGAACACGACCTACCGGCTGGACGACTGGGGCCGCACGGACGCCGCGGGCCGCCCCCGCCCCCTGCACGTGGAGGAAGCGCTCCGCGTCGTCGATTGGTCCGCGACCGGCTCGCCGGTCGCCGTGCCGGAAAAGCTTGACAACCTCCCGGAAGGCCTTTCGGGCCGGCGCCTCCTTTCCGACGCGCATTACGTGGTGGACGAGTACGCCGTTTCCTCCCCCTGCTGGGTCCGAAACCCCTCCGGGGGGTTCCTCGTGCTCTTCTCCTCGTCCGGGGGCGTCCGCATCCGCCCGGAAGGGGAACCGGCGATGCTCATCCCGCCGTCGCGCGCGTGCCTGATCCCCGCGGCGATGCGCCGCTTCCGCCTCTCGCCGGACGGCGACGGGCCGGGGCGGCTGTTCCTCGCGAGGGAGCCGTGAAAATCCTGGTCCACGCGTGCTGCGCGCACTGCCTCGCGGAAACGCTCGCGGGGCTCGAAGAAGTCAAGAAAAAAGAGTGGGAGCCCGTCGTCCGCTGGTGCAATCCCAACATCCACCCGCTCATCGAGTGGCGCCGGAGACTCAAGGCGGTCAAGATGCTCTGCGAGCGGGCGAAGCTGTTGCTCCTCGCGGACGAGACGTACGGCTTGCGGGATTTCCTGCACGCGCTGGACGGCACGTACGGGGCGGGGGACCGCTGCCGGATCTGCTACGCCCTCCGGCTGGGCGACGCGGCGCGGACGGCGAAGGAAGCGGGAATTCCGCTGTTCACGACAACCCTGATCACCTCGGTCCACCAGGACCACGCGGCCATCCGCGCGGCGGGGGAAAAGGCGGGGAAAGAAAACGGCGTTTCGTTCGTCTACCGCGACTTGCGGGGCGTGGAGGACGTGGACGCGAAGCTCGTGTTTTCGCTCTACAAGCAGCAGTACTGCGGGTGCGTGTTTTCGGAGGAGGAACGGTTCGCGCCGACCACCACGCACCTCTACCCGCCCCGCCCCGGCCTCCCGCGGGCCGATTCCCCTTGACTTTGCCAATGTTCGGCAAAATCACGCGGAATTTGCCAAACATTGGCAAACGGCTCGCCGGGGACGGCTCGCCCTACCTTTGGAATCTGCCAATGTTTGGCAAAAACGACCCGATTTTGCCAAACATTGGCAAAACGCCCTCCGGGCGCGGCGGGTTGCCGCGGATGGGTCAGCGCGGGTCGGCGCCGGGGTGGACGACGTACGAATCGAGGATGTCCTGCGGAATCGGCTTGGGCCGGCCCGTCGCCGTGTCGAGGAACACCCAGTCGCTTTCCGCTTCCGCGAGGATGGCGCCGTCGGCGGCGCGCACGAAGCGGTAGCGCCGGAGCGACCGGATGCGGCGGAAGTCCTCCACCCACGTGTACAGGCGGATTTCCTCGCCGGGCTGGCACGGCTTGAGGTAGGTGATGCGGTGCGAACGGACGACCCAGAAAACGCCCCGGGCGAGGAGCTTGGCCATGGGCCAGCCGTTGCGCTCGGTGTGGGCGATGGCGACGTCCTGCAGGCGCTGGACGTAGGCGACGTTGTTGACGTGGCGGTTGACGTCCCGCGCGTCTTCGCCGAAGGAAAAGGTTTCGCAAAAAATGTCCGCGATATCGTTCATGGCGGAAGAGCATGGACTTTCCCCCGCCGCTTGGCAACGCCCGGTTCCCCGGGTTTGCCAAAGCGCGGCGAATTGGTAGGATGCGGATGGAAGGCTCCCGGCAGGCGCGGGAGCAAGGAGGAAAACCCCATGAAACCCATTCGATTCCTGGTTCTCGGTTTGGCGGCGGCTTGCGGGGCCGCTCCGGCGGCGGACGCGATGGAAGAGGCCCCCGCCGCGGCGCGGTACGAAATCGTCCCGTGGACCAACGGCTGGCACGCGGCGGTGTCCGACGCGGAGTCGCGCGGCGGGCATTTGGCCACCATCACGAGCGAGAAAGAATGGGAAACCGTCCGCAACCTCTTCCCCCTGCGGGACCTGCTCGGTTGCTGGCTCGGCGCCTCGGACGCGGAAGAAGAAGGCGTCTGGCAATGGGTGACGGGCGAACCGTGGGATTTCGCGCGCTGGGACGCCGCCACCGGCCAGCCGGACGCGATGCGCGAAGGGCAGGATTACCTCTGGCTCCACGTGAATTACGCGGGGCGCTGGGACGACATCGAAGGCAACGACCCGGGGGCTGCGAAGTATCTGCTGGAACGCGAAGACGTGCCGCAGGGGGCCGTTTCGGATCTCCGGCCGGCGTTTTCGCTTTCTCCGCCCGTCCTTTCCGTCGAAGCGGCGGGCGGCACGCGCGAAGTGGAAGTGGACGCGTGCGAAGCGTGGTCCGCGACGGAGCGGGTGCCGTGGATTTCGCTCAAAAAAGCGCATGGCAGGGGGCCGGGCAAGCTGCTCGTCAAGGTGGCGGCGAACGAAAGCCCCGAAGCGCGTTGCGCGAACGTGCGGGTGCGGACGACGTGGAGCGGCGAATGGCGCGACATCACCGTGGAACAAGGCGGGATGGAACGGGTGGCAATGCCCCGCATCCGGCAACGCGGCGGCGGCATTTTCGAGGGGCCGAAGCAGCGAGTGGTGATTGCGTGCGCGACGGAGGGCGCGGCCATCCGCTACACGCTCGACGGAAGCGAACCGGACGGAACGAGCGCGCTGTACACGGGGGCGTTCAACATTTCCGCCACGACGACCGTCAAGGCGCGCGCGTTCCGGGACGGGATGCTGCCCAGCGGCACCATCGCGGGGACCTTCGTGCGGCTCCCGTCGCTCGCGGAAGTGCTTGGCATCCCGGAGGGGACGGTTGCGACGGACCGCTTTGCGGGCTGGCGGGTGGAAGAAAATGCGGGGCGCGAGGGCGGCCCCGCGGCGCGCAGCGGCCCCATCGGGCCGGACGGGCGCTCGCGGATGGAGTTGCGGGTCGAAGGGGCGGGGACGGTCGCGTTCTGGTGGAAGGTGTCTTGCGAGGACGACCCCGACGGGACGGGGTGGGACCGCACGGCGTTTTCCGTGGACGGCATCGAAAAAGCGGCCATCGACGGGGAAAGCGGCTGGCAACGGGTGGAAGCGGAAGTCAAGGGGGAAGGGGTGCACGTCCTCGCGTGGGAATACGCGAAAGATTGGTTCGACGAAGCGGCCACCGCCGATGCCGCGTGGGTGGGCGAAGTCGCGTGGCATCCCGCCGATGCCGGAGCGGAGGCGCCGACGGCGGAGGGGGCGGCGGGACAACGGGCGGGATTGCGGAAACCCCGGGACCGCGGTATGGATAAGGCCAAGGAGGATTGACCCCATGAACGAACTCAAAGACGACCGCGAATGGTTGGATGGACGCTCCGCCGCTCCGGCGGGCTATCTCGCGGAGGCGCGGGAAGCCGCCCGCGCGCAAAGCTCTGTGTTGCGCGAGGTGTACGCGTGGATGTGCGGCGGGCTCGCCGTTTCCGGGGCGATCGCCTGGCACGCCGCGCAGTCGGGGCTGTGCCTGAAGATCCTCGCGAGCGGCTGGATGATCGGCCTGATGATTGCCGAAATCGGCCTTGTGATGGCGCTTTCGTTTCTCCTGGAGAAGCTTTCGGCTTTCGCGGCCACGGCGATGTTTTTGGGATACGCCGCGCTCAACGGCCTCACGCTTTCGACCATCTTCCTCGTCTACGACCTCGGGGCGATCGCCCGGACGTTCTTCGTCACCGCGGGGATGTTCGGAGGGATGGCGCTCTACGGCGCGACCACCCGCCGCGACCTGGCGGGGTGGGGGAGCTTCCTCGTGATGGGCCTTTTCGGCGTCGTCATCGCGGGATTCGCGAACCTCTTCTTCAAGAGCCCCATGGTCGATTTCCTCGTCTCCTGCGCGGGCGTCGTGGTCTTCACCGGGCTTGCGGCGTGGGACGCGCAGAAAGTCAAGGCCTTCGCGGCCGTGGCGGCGGAACACGGCCTTCCGGCGGAAGAGACGAAGAAGGCGGGCATCATGTTCGCGCTTTCGCTCTACCTCGATTTCGTCAACCTCTTCCTCCACCTGCTCCGCTTCATGGGCGGCAAACGCCGGTAGGCGCGGCGGCGGAGCCGCCGCGCGGGGAAAAGGGAAAAGCGAAAGGAGGAAAACGGGAACCGCGCGGCGATGCCGCGCGGTTTTCCTTTTGCCCCCGGCGCATTCCCCTTGCGCGGACGGGCGCCTTCCCGTAAAACTCCCTCCCGTACTTGAAAGGACCCTCCCCATGTGCGGCATTGCAGGATTCATCGGCGAACGCGAAACCGTCCCCCTCCTCCTCCAGGGGCTCAAACGCCTCGAATACCGCGGATACGACTCTTCCGGCATCGCCATCGCCGACGACGGCGCGCTCCGCGTCGCCAAGTCCGTCGGGAAAATCGCCGCCCTCGAAGACAAGCTCGCCGCCCTCGGCGGCTTCGCCGGGAAAACCGGCGTCGGCATCGGCCATACCCGCTGGGCCACCCACGGCGAGCCCAACGAGCGCAACGCCCACCCACAGCTTTCCCCGGACGGCCTGGTCGCCGTCGTCCACAACGGCATCATCGAAAACCACGCGTCCCTGCGCGCCGCCCTCGAAGCGAAGGGCCACGTCTTCAAGAGCGACACCGACACCGAGGTCCTCGCCCACCTGATCGCCGAAGAACGCGACGCGGGCTTCTCCCTCCCCGACGCGGTCCTGCACGCCCTCCGCCTCGTTTCCGGCACCTACGGCATCGCCGTCATCGACGCGCGCGAGCCCTCCCTCCTCGTCGCCGCGCGCAAGGGAAGCCCCCTCCTCCTCGGCCTCGGCACCTACGGCACGTTCGTCGCAAGCGACGTCTCCGCCTTCGTCTCCGGCGCCCGCAAGGTGATCTACCTCGAAGACGGCGACATCGCCACCGTCCGCCGCGACCGCCTCGACATCCGCACCCTGGACGACGTGCGCGTCGCCCGCACGCCCGCCGCGGTGGATCCCGCCGCCGGGGCGCCGGAAAAGGGCGGGTACGAGCACTTCATGCTCAAGGAAATCCACGAGCAGCCCGAGGCGATTGCCAACACCATCCGCGGCCGCCTCCTCCCGCTCGACGGGACAGCGAAGCTCGCGGGCCTCCAGCTGGAAGCGCGCGAGCTCGCGAGCATCGAAAACATCGTTTTGACCGCCTGCGGCACTTCGTATTACGCGGGCATCGCCGGCGCCTACGCCTTCGAGCAGTTCGCCCTCATCCCCTCGCGCGTGGAGCAGGCCGCCGAATTCCGCTACCGCAATCCCATCGTCCGCCCCGACACCGCGCTCGTCGCCATCTCGCAGTCCGGCGAAACCGCCGACACCCTCGCCGCGACGCGCGAAGCCAAGCGGAAGGGCGCGCTCGTCCTTTCGGTGTGCAACGTGGTCGGCTCCACCATCGCGCGGGAGGCGGGCCGCGGCGTGTACCTGCACGCGGGCCCCGAAATCGGCGTCGCCTCCACCAAGGCGTTTCTCTGCCAGGTGACGGTCCTCAACATGATGGCGCTTTTGCTCGGCCGCACGCGCCAGCTCTCCAACCCCGAAGGGACGGAGATGGTCAAGGCCATCGAATCGTTGCCGGAGCTGGTCCGCCGGACGCTGGAAAAGGAGGACGAAATCCGCCGCATCGCCGAGCGCCTCGCCGGGGCGAAGGACGCGTTCTACATCGGCCGCGGGTACATGTACCCCGCCGCGCTCGAAGGCGCGCTCAAGTTGAAGGAGATTTCCTACCTGCACGCGGAGGGCTACCACGCCGCGGAGCTGAAGCACGGTCCGATCGCCCTGCTCGCGGAAGACGTGCCGGTGGTCGCGTGCGCGGCGAAGATACCGGGCCACGAGAAGACCCTGGGCAACATCCAGGAATGCCGCGCGCGCAAGTCGCCGGTGATCGCCATCGCGACGGAGGGGGACGGGGACATCGAGGCGCTGGCCGACGAAGTGGTGTACGTGCCGCCGTGCGCGGAGAACATTTCGCCGATTCCGGTGGTGGTGGCGGAGCAACTGCTCGCGTACCACGTCGCGCGCCTGCGCGGCGAACCCATCGACCAGCCGCGCAACCTCGCCAAGTCCGTCACCGTCGAGTAGCGCGCGGCCGCGGCCGGTTTTGCCAATGTTCGGCAAAAACGGCCCGATTTTGCCGAACATTGGCAAAATGCCTTTTGGCGTGGCCGGTTGCCGCGGGCGGAAAACAACGCGCGAACCGCGAGGCGGGATGCACAACGGGTGGACGTGCGGGATTGCGGGAAGAGGCCGTTTCCGTCCGGACAAACCCCGGCAATCCCGTCCATCCTGTCCCGGAAATTCCTCCGCGTCTCCGCGCGGGCTTTCTTGGCGTTCCTTGCGGCTGCCATGGGAAGTCACAAGGAAAACAACCGAAAATTGCGTTTTTCGTAATCTCGCACCGGAGGCGAAAGGAAGAGTTCCCCGGGGAAGCGCCGCTCGCGCACTTCGAGCTGGGGCGCGAGAAGGAGCCGACCGCGGCGGAAGCGGCGGAGCTGGC
>JAFSUH010000051.1 GCA_017445365.1 Kiritimatiellia bacterium
CGGTGGTATCCGAAGGGGACGGACTTCGCAAGGGTGTCCGTGCAGGCGGTGGCGTCCCTGGAAGCGGCCATCAACGGCATCCACCGGCGGTCGCTCGGGGGCCTGACTGCGGCCCAATCCTACGCCCGCCAGACCGCATGAGCCACACTGGTCCATTTCGCTTGCAATTCACCGAAGGGTTTCGACAGGATGGATGGGATTTTGGGGGATGCGGCTTCTTGGCGCGTTCGGCATGCAAGCCGACGCCATGCGGGGGCGACGCCCTGGCGGGGGGAGTTGGATGGGCAGGATGCCCCCGGACAGCGGCGGGATTTCGGCAGACCGGTTGACCGGAAGACCGGATGGAACCCGCGGGGTTCCCAAAGGGAAGGGCAAACGCGTGCTTTTCCCTTTGGGAAGCCCGCCTGTCAAATCCGATGGCTTTCGACGGCCTTCGATGGCTCTCGACGGCCTTCGAAACGCTTGACGCAAGCGTGGTGGCCCTCCCTCCCGCGACAGCGTTTGGTTCCCGGCAAGGCGTCATCGTTGGAACCAACAGCGCGGCAAGATGCCGCACCTCCGGAAGGGCCCTCAAGCGGGGGTTTCTTTGCGTTCGGGGGTGCGACAAAGCCCCCCAAAAGCGAGCTCCTTGGGGGCCCAAAAAACAAGTGAAAATCGCCCGTTTTTCCGTAATCTCGCACGAAATTCCGTAATCTCGCGCCATGGTGCGGCATGGGGACGGGGCTCTAAATCCTTCCGGAAAATTCCATCCATCCTGTTGGAATGGTCATGACCATTCCAACAGGTACGTTTCTTTTTTCTCGCCTTTCCGCCCGGGGTTCCCCATTCTTCCGGCATGAACGACTCGCCGTCCATTCCCCGCCTCTACGAGGCCGTTCT
Organism: Kiritimatiellia bacterium; assembly: GCA_017445365.1. Classification (GTDB taxonomy): domain Bacteria; phylum Verrucomicrobiota; class Kiritimatiellia; order CAIQIC01; family Lenti-01; genus RGIG3480. The sequence continues at coordinate 880 of JAFSUH010000051.1, forward strand.
CCGCGAACATTTCGCCTCCTGCCGCCAGATGGCATTCCTGTCCGGCCCCCGCCAGGTCGGCAAAACCACCTTGGCCAAAACTTTCGCCACCACCTTCCTCTCCTGGGACGACCCGGATGACCGCGCCCTCGTCCTCCGCGGGCCCTCCGCCGTCGCCGAAGCCGCTGGTCTTTCTTCGGCTTCCACCACCCCGCCCGTCATCGCCTTCGACGAAATCCACCGCCATCCCCGCTGGAAAACATTCATCAAGGGATTCTTCGACAAACACGAAGCCGACTGCCGCGTCATCGCGACCGGATCCGCCCGCATGGACGTGTACAAGCGCGGCGGCGACAGCATGATGGGCCGCTACTTTCCCTATCGCGTCCACCCGCTTTCCGTGGCGGAACTCCTCTCCCCGGCCATTCCCGGAGACGCCCTCGTGCGCCCTCCGGCCCCGCTCGACGCCGACCGCTGGGATGCCCTCCGCACGTTCGGCGGCTTCCCGGAACCTTTTGCCGCCCGCAACGCCCGCTTCCTTCGCAAATGGCAGCGCCTCCGCTTCGAGCAGCTCGTCCGCGAAGATCTCCGCGACCTCTCCCGGTCCCCCGATCTCGCCCTCGTCGAAGCCCTCGCCCGCATCCTCGCCAACCGTTCCGGCACCCTCCTCTCCCATGCCTCCCTCGCACGCGACCTCGCCGTGGCGGAGCCCACCGTCAAGCGCTGGATCGCGCTCCTTTCCTCGCTCTACTTCGGTTTTCTCCTCCGCCCTTGGCACCGCAACATCGAAACCGCCCTCCGCAAAACGCCGAAATGGTATCTCCGCGACTGGGCTTCCATCGCCGACCCCGGCCAGCGCAACGAAACCCTCCTCGCCTGCCACCTCCTCAAGGCCGTCGAAGGCTGGACCGACCTCGGATACGGCGAGTTCGCCCTCCACCACCTCCGCGACAAGCAGAAGCGCGAAGTCGATTTCCTCGTCACCCGGGACGGAGCCCCATGGTTCCTCGCGGAAGCCAAGACTTCGGACGCCCGCCTCTCGCCAGCCCTCGCCCACTACCAGCGCCTCACCGGCGCCGCCCACGCGTTCCAGGTCGTCTTCGACGCGCCATACGTGGAAGCCGACTGCTTCTCCCGGACGGCGCCCGTGGCCGTTCCGGCGCTGACGTTCCTCTCCCAGCTCGTCTGACGACGGGCCCCGTGCGGACCGGTGTTGGACCGGGAAGATGGAAGACCATTGAAACCCGCCAAGGCGGACCGTGAAAGCCTCGCAACGGCCTGTTTTTCCGTAATCCCGCACGAAATTCCGCAATATCGCGCTTCTTTCCTTTTTTGGGGGTGACGCCTTGCGGGGGCAGGCGCCCTGGCGGGGGATTTCGGCGGGCTGGGTGCCCCCGAACGGCGAGGGGATTCCGGCAGACCGGTTGACCGGAAGACCGGATGGAACGGGCGGGGTTCCCAAAGGGAAGGGAAAACGCGTGCTTTTCCCTTTGGAATTTCATTTGTCGCAACCCGGTCTTCCGGTCTTCCGGTTTGCCGGTCAACCGAAAACGTCCGACGCAAGCGTGGCGGCTCGCTTTCCCGCGGCAACGTTAGGTTCCCGGCAAGGCGTCACCAACGGCCGCGACAAGCGCGGCGGGCGGGGTCCCCGCGGAACTTTGTTTCGCGGGGCTTCCGGGGTTACGGCAGCATGTCGCGGTAAGCCTCGACGCGCGCGTCGAGGTCTTCGCGGGTGACCGCGAAGAGCTTCTCCAGGCCGAACGCCTCGCACGCGAAGCTCGCGAGGCACGTCGCGTTCGCCATCGCGCGGCGGAGGGTGTCCTTGTCCGCGTTCCCCGCGGCGGCGACGGTGCCGATGATGCCCGCGGAGAACGTGTCCCCGGCGCCGGTCGAATCGACCGGGAGCGCCATCGGCCAGGCGGGCGCGGCGAGGAAATAATCATTTGTCAAGAGAAAAGCACCATGCTCGCCCTTCTTGACGAGCGCGTACGCCGGTCCCATCCCGAGCAGTTCCTTCGCCCCGGCGACGAGGGAATCCTTCCCCGTCAGCTCGCGGATTTCGTGCTCGTTGATGACGACCATGTCGCTTTTGGCGACGGCCTTGAGCAAATCTTCTTTCGCGTTGGCGATCCAGAGGTTCATCGTGTCGAGCATGACGAACTTGGGGGCGCGCATCTGCGAGAGGACTTCCAGCTGCAGCGCCGGGGCGATGTTGCCCAAGGCGAGGCAGGGCGCGTCGCGGTACGCCTCCGGGAGGCGCGGGGAAAACGACTCGAACACGCCGAGCTTCGTGAAATTCGTCGTCCGGTCGTTCATGTCGTCGGTGTACGTCCCCGACCAGTGGAAGGTCTCGCCCGCCGCGCGCTCGAACCCGGCGAGGTCCACCCCGGCGCGCGCGAAGGAATCGACGTACTCCTGCGGGAAGTCCTCCCCGACGACGGCGACCAGGCCCGTGGGGGCGAAAAGCGCGGCGCCGGCGGCGGCGTAGCTGGCGCTGCCGCCCAGCATTTTTTCGCGGCTTCCCGCGGGGGCCTGGATGCTGTCGAACGCGACGGAACCGACGACGACGATTTCGGGAGTCATGGGGATATCCTCTCTTACTACTGATTTTCTTCGCGCGCGGCGAGCGCGGCTTCGGCGATGTAGCACATCGCGTGGATGGCAAGCTCGTGGCCTTCCTGGATGCGGGCGGTGACATCGCTCGCGGAAACGCAAATGTCCTCGTCGGCAAGCGGCGAAAGCGCGCCGCCGCCGCGGCCGGAAAGCGCGACCACGGCCATGCCGCGCGCCTTCGCGGCGGCCGCGGCGCGCAGGACGTTCGGCGAGTTTCCGGAGGTGGAAATGGCGAGCAGCACGTCGCCGGGGGCGCCGAGGGCTTCGACCTGCTTGGAGAAGACCTCGTCGAACGAGTAGTCGTTCGCGATGCTCGTGAGGATGGAGGAATCCGCGGCAAGCGACACGGCCGCGTACGGGCGGCGTTCCAGCCGGAAGCGGTTGACGAGTTCCGCCGCGAAATGCTGCGCGTCGGCGGCGCTGCCGCCGTTGCCGCACGCGAGGACCTTGCCGCCGCGGGCGATGGCTTCGACCATGCGGGAAGCCGCGCGTTCGACGGCGGGGCGGAGGGGGCCGGCGACTTCCGCCGCGACGGCCTGGTGCTGCGAGAGGAGGGCTTGCCAGTCCATGGAGCGTCCTTTCCGCTAGATGCGGCCGGAGCGGATTTCGTCCACGTCCACGCCGATGCCGGCGAGGTCGCAGTTGCCCAAGTGTTCGGCGAGGACTTCGCGGACGCGCGTCTGGAGCATCCGGCAGAGTTCGGGAATCTGCGTGCCTTCCTTGACGCCGGCGCGGAGGGCCACCGCGACGCGGCCGTCGAGGACGGCGACGGAGGAGGAGAGGCGGACGAGCGCGGCGTACTCGCCTTTGATGTCGTCCAAATATTTCTCGACCGCGGGGATGTCCACGGCGATGGTGCCGTCGGCATTCCGGAAGCGGATGATGCGCGGTTGCTTCGTGCGGCGCAGGCCGGTCAGGACGAACGCGGCGAGGAGGACGAGGAGGCCGCTCCCGAGGAGGACGAAGGCCCAAACCGGCCAGTCGGAAAGGGCAATCAGCGCGGTCCGCACGTGCGCTTCGGTCGCGGCGGCGAAGACGAGCGCGAGGGAAACCGCGAGGAAGGCGGCGTAGAGGACGAAACCGAAAAGGAAGTGCAGGATTTTCATGGAACCTCCGGGGAAACGCCCCAACGGTAGCACAACCGCGCGGCGCGGCGCAATGCGCACCGCCGCGCAAGGAAAAAGCGGGACGGGGAAAGGAAGCCGCGGAGCGCCGGGCCCGTTTTGCCAATGTTCGGCAAAATCGCCCCGGATTTGCCAAACATCGGCAAAATGCCGTGGAGGGCGGCTGGTGGCCGGGGGTGGAGGCGCTTCCACGCGGAGCGAAGCGCCGCGGAGGAAGCGCAAAGCAACGAGGCGGACGCCACCCTAGCGGTTTTTCCAGAGGAGGATGCCGCCTGCGATTTCGCAGAGCAGCACCGGAATCCACGGCACGAAGTCCGGCCGCCACTGCGGCATGTGGTCCACCATCGAGTCGGCGACCACGATGAAAAGGTAGAAGAAGAACACCAGCACCAGGGCGATTCCCACCCCCATCGAGCTCTGCCGCCGCCGGCTCGTGAGCCCCAGCGACACCGACAGCACCGTGAACGCCACGCACGAAAGCGACAGCGCCAGCCGCTTGCTCGCCTCCGTCGCCATCTTGACGCGCATCCGCTCGATCTTTTCCGCGTCGCCCGCGAGGTGCGGGAAGTACGCCGTCACGTCCTTCTCCGCGGCGAGCAGTTCGCCGAAGGTCATGTCGTTGGGTTTCCGCTTGAAGGCGCTGCGGGTCATCATCCCCGAAAGGTCCAGGTGCATCGGGTACACGTTCGCCATCAGCGTGCGCAGTTCCCCGCCGCCCGTCTGGTCGTACTGCGTCATGCGCGTCTGCTCCAGCAGCAGCTCCATCGCCATCGTCGCCGGGTCGTAGTCGATCTTCCCCGCCTTCGCGCGGATCTGTCCCTTGATGCCGTGCGGGCCGAACTGGTGGATGACGATGTCTTCGAGCCGGTCCGCGTCGCGGCGGCCGATGTACACCTGCATGCCCGGGAAGTTCGCGATGGTCTTGCCCTCCTGGATGAGCGCTCGCGGGTCTTCCTTGCCGATGTCGCGCATCATCTCGCGGCGCGCGTGGTGGGCCCTGGGCGACAGCTCCGCCTGGAACCAGAGGCACAGCGCCGAAAGCGCGATGGAGCAGAGGAAGACGGGCGAAGCGATCTGCGCGAGGGAGATGCCGCCCGCCTTCATCGCGGTGATTTCGCCGTCGCCGGAAAGCCGCCCGAAGTGGAGGAGCGTCGTCGTCATCACCGAAATCGGGATGACGAACCCCATCGTGTAGGGGATTTCGTAGGCGAAAATCTTCAGGATGAACATCAGGCTCACGCCGCGGGTGACGTACTCGATGGCCTTGACGACGGTGCCGATGTACATGACGAAGGTGAGCACCCCCATCGTCATCACGAGCGACCGGAGGAAGCCTCCCATCAAGTACCGGTTGAGGACGCGCATCGGCCCGCTTCCCTTCAGCAGCCCGCGCGGCGGCGCGCCGCTTCGACGGTGTTGGCCATCAATTCCGCGATGGTGAGCGGCCCGACGCCGCCGGGGACGGGCGTGATGGCGCCCGCCGTTCCGAGCAGCTCGTCGTAGTCCGCGTCGCCGACGAGCCGGTACCCTTTCGGCCGGCTTTGGTCGGGCACGCGGTTGACGCCGACGTCGATGACGGTCGCGCCTTCCTTGATCATGCCGGCGCGCAGGGTGTGCGGACGGCCCGCGGCGACGACCACGATGTCGGCCTCGCGCGTGAACGCCGCCAAATCCCGCGTTTTCGTGTGGCAGAGGGTCGTCGTCGCATCCACGCCGCGCTGCGAAAGCAGGACGGAGAGCGGGCGGCCGACGATGCGGCTCCGGCCGATGACGACGGCGTGCACCCCCGCGGTGGGGATGCCCGCGGCGGCCAAAAGGTGGACGATGCCCACCGGCGTGCAGGGGGTGAGCGCGGGCAGGCCCAGAAGCAAGCGGCCCGCGTTGACGGGGTGGAAGCCGTCCACGTCCTTGGCCGGGTCGATGGCCTCGATGACTTCTTCCTCCCACGCGGGTTCGGGCAGGGGCAGCTGGACCAGGATGCCGTCCACCGCGCCGTCGGCGTTCAAGCCGCGGACGACGGCGAGGATGGCGTCCTTGGAGGCGTCGGCGGGAAGGTCCAGCTGCCGCGGCTCGATGCCGCAGGCGGTGCAGGCGCGGCCCTTCGCGGTGACGTAGGAACGGCTGGCGGGGTTGTCTCCGACCAGCACGACCGCGAGGCAGGGAGCGCGGCCCGTGTGCGCGGCGAAAGCCGCCGCGGCGTCCGCCGCCCGCCGCTGGACGGCGGCGGCGAACAGCTTTCCGTCGAGGATGCGCGCGGGCATGGCGGGGGAAGGCTAGAGCTCGTCGACGATTTCTTCGGCGATTTCCTCGGCGGCTTCGCCGGCGAGTTCGAGGCGGTCTTCCCGGTCCGCGCGGGCGTCGTCCTGCCCGTCGGCCCAGGCGATGCGGACGTTTTCGACGCCGATGGTCAAAAACGCGGCACGCAGCATGGGGGTCAAGCCGTCGCGCGGGTCGCCTTCCTTGTACACCTCGCGCGAGGAGACGAGGAGGACCGCTTCGCGGATGTGGTGCTTCGGGACGATGCCTTCGGCCGTCACCTCGAAGAGGTCGCCGGGAACCATGACCTGGTCGAGCCAGGCCTTGAGGATGGCGGGGCAGGAGCCCAGCCAGATGGGGGTGGTCAGGACCACGATGTCGGCCTTGGCGAGCAGGGGTGCGTTGTTGCGGGAGAAATTGAGGGCGGTTTCCTCGTTGCGGGTGGGGGTGTAGCCGGGTTCGAGGGCGGGCCGCCAGGCGCCGCCGAGGAATTCGTTGGAGACGAAGGGGGGCTTGCTTTCGTAGAGCGAGACGTTTTCGGGGACGAGTTCGACGGATTTTTCGGCGCAACGGGCGACGAGCGGGCCCATGAAGCGCTGGGCGAGCTGCTGGAGGGCGGCGCTCTCTTCGAAACGGGGGGTGGCGATGACGTGAAGGACGTTCAAGTTCATGGGGACGGGCTCCTTGGGGGGAAGGGTGGAGCGCTTCGGGGACGAAACGCGTTAATCTCCCAAAGCATGCCACCCCCCAAGCGGAAAGACAAGGCGCAAGGCGTTCCGCCCGCCCGCGGCGTCGCGGGAAATCCGCCGCCGGCCCTTGCGTTTCCGGGAGCGGTCCAGTAGAGTCCTTCGGCTTCCCATGAACACCCGGTATCCGTCCCTCTTCGCCTTTAGACCGGCCCGCCGCCCTTGGTGCGGCGCGGCCTGAAAATCCTCCCGCCAAGCGGATTCCTTCCCGCTTTCCCGTTCCCGCTCCCCGGCGGACCCTTTCCCGAAAACCCATCCTCACTTCCTACTTCTTCCTTTTTACTTCTTGCTTTTAACCAAATGATCATCGTCCTCAAACCCGAACCCGATCCCGACCAGCTTTCCAACCTGATGGAGTGGCTGAAGTCGCTGAACCTGAAAATCAACGTTTCCGAAGGCGAAAACTCCACCATCCTGGGCCTCATCGGCGACACGTCCGTGGTGGACATCGAACTGCTCCGCGCGCTGGACATCGTCGATGCCGTCAAGCGCGTCCAGGAGCCGTACAAGAACGCCAACCGCAAGTTCCATCCCGACGACACGGTCTTCACCGTCCGCGGCGTACCCATCGGGAACGGCACCTTCAACGTCATCGCCGGCCCCTGCTCCATCGAAACCGAAGAGCAGATCTGCGCGGTCGCCGCGGCCGTCAAGGCGTCCGGCGCGACGCTCCTGCGCGGTGGCGCCTTCAAGCCGCGCACCTCGCCGTACGCCTTCCAGGGCCTGCGCCAGAACGGCCTCAAGCTCCTTCTCGAAGCGCGCGACCGCACGAACCTGCCCGTCGTCACCGAAATCATGGACCTCTCCCACATCCCGCTTTTCGAGGACGTGGATGTCATCCAGATCGGCGCGCGCAACATGCAGAACTTCGAGCTCCTCAAGGAAATCGGCCATCTCCACAAGCCCGTGCTTCTCAAGCGGGGGCTCGCGAACTCGCTCAAGGAGCTTTTGATGAGCGTCGAGTACATCATGAGCGGCGGCAACGACAAGATCATCCTCTGCGAGCGCGGCATCCGCACCTTCGAGACGGCCACGCGCAACACGCTCGACCTTTCCGCCGTGCCGGTCCTGAAGAAACTGACGCACCTTCCGGTCTTCATCGACCCGTCCCACGCAACGGGCATCGCCGCGCTGGTGCCCCCGATGGCCGTCGCCGCGGCGGCCTGCGGCGCGGACGGCCTCATGATCGAGGTGCACAACGACCCGCCGCACGCGCTCTGCGACGGCGCGCAGTCGCTCACCCCCGAAGCTTTCGACGGCGTGATGCGCGCCATCGAAAAGGTCCGCCCCTTCGCCGTACGGTACGACCACGGCACGCCGGTGATGCCATGAACGTCGGCATCGTCGGCCTCGGCCTCATCGGAGGCTCCCTCGCCCGCGCCATCTCGGCCTTGACGCCCCACACGGTCCTCGGCCGCGACCTTTTGCCGCAGGTCTTCGCGAAGGCGAAGCTGCTCGACGCGGTGGAGCTGGAGTTGACGGACGAGCGCCTGAGCGCGTGCGAAATGGTGATTCTCGCGCTCTACCCGGCGGATACCGTGTCTTTCGTCCGCGAACACGCCGCCGCCTTCAAGCCCGGCGCCGTGGTCCTCGACACCTGCGGCGTCAAGCGCTTCGTCTGCGACGCGCTTTTCCCGGTCGCGGAAGCGAACGCCTTCCGCTTCATCGGCGCCCATCCGATGGCCGGCATCGAGCGCGCGGGCTTCGACCACTCGTCGAAGACGCTGTTCCAGGGAGCTTCGATGGTGTTGACCCCGCCGCGCAACACGCCGCTGGGGCTTTTGAGCGAAGTCAAGCAATTTTTCGGCGCGCTCGGGTTCGCGCAGTTCGCCGTCGCCACGCCCGCGGAGCACGACCGGATCATCGCCTACACTTCGCAGTTGCCGCACGTGGTCTCGTCGGCTTTCATCGGAAGCCCGACCGCGACCGACCACACCGGTTTTTCCGCGGGCAGCTACAAGGACATGACCCGCGTCGCGCGCCTCAACGAGAAGATGTGGACCGAGCTTTTCCGCGAAAACCGGGAGAACCTCCTCTCCGAAGTGAGGACCTTGCAAGCAAACCTCGCGCGGTTCGCTGACGCGCTCGCGGCGGACGATGCGGCGGCGCTGGAGGCGCTGCTCAAGGAGGGGCGCGAGCGGAAAATCGCGGCCGACCGGGCGGACTTGCGGGAATGACGGGATGAAAACGATCCGGGTCGAAAGCGGAATGCCCTACGACGTTTTGGTCGCGCGCGGCTTGCTCGACCGCGCGGGGGAATTCGCCTCTGCCGTGTTCCCGCGCGGCGCGACCGCGGCCGTCGTGACCGACGGAACGGTGGAATCGCTGTACGCCGCGCGCGTCCGCGCATCCCTCGAAGCGGCGGGCTTCCGCACCGTGGGAACGGCGTTCCCGTCGGGAGAGCGGAGCAAGACCCTTGCGACGTACGGGGAGGTGCTTTCCTTCCTTGCCGCCTCGCACGTGACGCGCCACGACTTCGTTGTCGCCCTGGGCGGCGGCGTTCCGGGCGACCTCGCGGGATTCGCCGCGGCGACGTACCTGCGCGGCATCCCGTTCCTCCAGATTCCGACGACCCTCCTCGCCGCCGTCGATTCCTCCGTCGGCGGAAAAACCGCGGTTGATTTGCCGGAGGGGAAGAACCTCGCCGGGGCCTTCCACCAGCCGCGCTTGGTCCTCTGCGACCCCGGCACGCTCGCGACCCTGCCGCGGGAGACCTTCGCCGACGGCGTCGCCGAGGCGGTCAAATACGGCGTTTTGCAGGACCGCGCGCTGTTCGACCAATTGGCGGGCGGGGATTTCGGAAAGGACTTGGACACCATCATCGCCCGGTGCGTCGCCATCAAGGCGGATTTCGTTTCGCGCGACGAGTTCGACCGGGGCGCAAGGAAATTCCTCAACCTGGGCCACACCTTCGGGCACGCCGTCGAGGCCGCGAGCGGGTTTGCGGTTTCCCACGGGCAGGCCGTCGCCATCGGCATGGTCGCCGCCGCGCGCGCCGCCGAGAAGCTGGGCATCGCCCAAGAGCCGCTGGTGGAGCCGATCGCCGCGGCGCTCGAAGCGAACGGGTTGCCCGTCCGTCCGCCGTTCGCGGTCGGAACGCTCGTCGAGTACGCCTTGCGCGACAAGAAGCGCGAAGGGGGCAAGTTGGCGTTCGTCCTTCCCGAAACCATCGGCCGCTGCCGCCTCCACGAAGTCCCGGTGGAAGAGGTCCCGCGCGTTTTCGAAACCGCCTTGGACGCAGGGACGCAGGGATGTTGACAAGCGGGTTTGGGGACAGGATTGACAGAATGGCCGGGATGGGGGATGCGACACCGCCCCGCAAAGCTTGCTTCCCGGGGACCCCAAGTCTTGTCGCGCTTCTTTCATTTTTGAGGGTGACGCCTTGCGGGGGCGGGCGCCCTGGCGGGAGATTTCGGCGGGCATCGGGGAGGCGGGCGGTGTCGGGAAACCGGAAGACCGGTTGACCGGAAGACCGGATTGAACCCGCGGGGTTCCCGAAGGGAAGGACAAACGTGAGTTTTCCCTTTGGGAATTCAGCCGTTCACGCCCGGTCAACCGGTCAACCGATTTGCCGGTCAACCGGAAACGCTTGGCCCCGCGTGGCGGCCATCCCTCCCGCGTCAGCGTTGGGATGCGGCAAGGCGTCACCTTCTGGTGCAACAGCGCGGCGGGACGCCGCACCTCCGGAAGGGCCCTCAAGCGGGGGCTTTGCGTTCGGGGCGGCATCTTGCCGCGCTTCGTCACCAACGGCCGCGCTTTGTCGTTGCGCCGGGGGCGGGGGCGGCGGTATGGTCTCCCGCGTCTTCAGGGTCGGGTGCGAATCCCGAACCGGCGGTGACGGAGCGGAAGCTCCCCAGCCCGCAAGGCCGCCCCGCGGCGGCCCGAGGAGGTGCGATTCCCCCGCCGACGGTACAGTCCGGATGGAAGAAGACCGCGGACGCATTTCGCGCTTGCCTTCTTTTTCCCCGCGCCCGGGCCCCGAAGGGAAAGACCTCCATGACAGCTCCCTCCCCCGTCCATTGTTCCTCCGAAGAAGCCGCCGCCATCCTCGCCCGCGGCGGGATGGTCATCGTCGTCGACGACGAAACCCGCGAAAACGAAGGCGACCTCGTCGCGGCCGCGTCCCTCGCCACGCCCGAAACCATCGCGTTCATGGCCCGCGAAGGCCGCGGCCTCGTCTGCGTTCCGATGGAAGCCGCGCGCGCCGACGCGCTCGACCTCCCGCGGCAGGCGCCCCTCGACGAGGCCGACCGCTTCCGCACCGCCTTCACCGTCTCCGTCGACGCCCGCGGGCACGGCGTCACCACCGGCATCAGCGCCTTCGACCGCGCCGAAACCATCCGCCTCCTCGCCGACGCCGCGGCCACCCCGCGCGACTTCCTCCGCCCCGGCCACATCTTCCCCCTGCGCGCCGTCCCCGGCGGCGTCCTCCGCCGGACGGGCCACACGGAAGCGGCGGTGGACCTTTGCGCGATGGCGGGCCTGCCGAAGGTCGGCGTCATCTGCGAAATCATGCAGGACGACGGACGGATGGCGCGGCGGGACGCGCTGGAGGCGTTCGCGGCGAAGCACGCCCTGCGCATCACCTCGGTCGCGGAACTCGTCGCCTGCCGCCGCACGCGCGAAAAGCTGGTCGAACGGGTGTCCTCGGCGCGCCTGCCCACGGAACACGGCGAGTTCGCCATCCATGCGTACCGCGACATCCTCTCCGGCGCGACGCACGTCGCCCTCGTCGCGGGCGAGCCGGACAGGGCGGAAGCGCCGCTCGTGCGCATCCACTCGGAGTGCCTGACCGGCGACGTGTTCGGCTCGCGGCGGTGCGACTGCGGCGGGCAGCTGCACGCGGCGATGGAGCGCATCGCCCGCGAGGGGTGCGGCGCGGTGCTCTACATGCGCCAGGAAGGCCGCGGCATCGGGCTTGCGGCCAAAATCAGGGCCTACGACTTGCAGGAGAAGGGGCTCGACACGGTCGAAGCCAACGAGAAGCTGGGGTTTCCGGCGGACCTGCGCGATTACGGCGCGGGCGCGCAGATGCTCCTCGACCTCGGCATCCAAAAGCTGCGGCTCCTCACCAACAACCCGCGCAAGATCGTCGGCCTCGCGGGCTACGGCATCGAAATCGTCTCGCGCGAGCCGATCGTCATGCCCCCCACCGCGGAGGACGCGCGCTACCTCGCGACCAAGAAGGAAAAGCTCGGCCACTTGATTTAGGACCATCCCCACCCAACAGGAGAAAGCACATGGAACACAAGGAAATTTCGGCCAAACTCTCCGCGGAAGGCAAACGCTTCGCCGTCGTCGCCGCGCGGTTCAACGATTTGTTCACCAAGCAGCTCGTCGCGGGCGCGCTCGACGCCTTCGACCGCCACGGAGCGAAGGACGGCGACGTCACCGTCGTCTGGGTGCCGGGGACCTTCGAGGAACCCGTGGTCATCCGCAAGCTCGCGGAAAGCGGCAAGTTCGACGCCATCGTCGCCTTGGGCGCGGTCGTGCAGGGCGCGACGAGCCACGCGGGCCTCATCGGCGGCGGCGTGACGCGGGCGATGGTGCAAATCGCCATGAAAACCGGCTGCCCGGTCATTGACGGGGTGGTGACGGCGGAAAGCATCGAGCAGGCCATCGAGCGGTGCGGGACCAAGGCGGGCAACCGCGGATACACCGCGGCGGTGACCGCCATCGAAATGGCCTCGCTCCTGCCGCTTTTGCCGGCGGAATAGGCAGCCCGCCCGTCCCCGGTCGCCCCACGGCGACCGGGGACGAGAACCTTTTCTTCCCCTCCCCTTCCGGCAAAACGCACTTTTTCCTTTCCGACCCCATGAAAAACCATCCCTCCCGCGATTCCTGGTCCGGCCAACTGGCCTTCATCCTCGCCGCCGCCGCGTCCGCCATCGGGCTTGGCAACCTCTGGCGCTTCCCCTACCTCGCCGCGCAGTACGGCGGGGGCACCTTCATCCTCGTGTACCTGATTCTCGTCGTCACCCTCGGGTTCACCCTGATGGTCACGGAAATCGCCATCGGCCGGATGACCCGGCAGAGCCAGCTGACCGCCTACGGCCGCCTCGACCGGCGCTTCGGGCCGCTGGGGCTGCTGGCGACCATCGTGCCGGTGATCATCGTTCCGTACTACTGCGTCATCGGCGGGTGGGTCCTCAAATACACCGCCACGTACGCCGGCATGCTCTTCCGTCCCGGCGAAAACCCCTTCGCCGACTCCGGCGCGTTCTTCTCCTCGTTCATCTCCGCGCCCTTCGCGCCGTTCGGCTACGGGCTTCTCTTCATCCTCCTCTGCGCCCTCGTCATCGCCCTCGGCGTCAAGAACGGCATCGAAAAATCCAACCTCTTCCTGATGCCGGTCCTCTTCGCGATCGCCATCGGCATCGCCGTGTACGTCTTCTGCCTCCCCGGCTCGCTCGACGGCATCCGCTACTACCTGGTGCCCAACATGGACGCGCTCCGCTCGCCCGCGACCGGCGGCTTCTCCCTCGCGCAACTCGCCCGCACCATCCTGGGTGCCATGGGGCAGATGTTCTACTCCCTGTCGCTCGCCATGGGCATCATGATCACCTACGGAAGCTACATGCGCGACACCGACTCCATCGAAAAATCCGTCCGCCACATCGAGCTTTTCGACACGCTCGTTGCGGTCGTCGCGGGCATGATGATCATCCCGGTGGTGTACCTCTTCGCCGTCAAGACCGGAACGCCCGTCCGCGAGGCGATGAACGCGGGGCCGGGCCTGATGTTCATCACCCTGCCCAAGGTCTTCGCCACTTTCGGGGGCGGCGGCGGCGCGCTCGTGGGGACCGTGTTCTTCCTTTTGGTCACCTTCGCGGCGCTCACCTCGGCGATTTCGCTCTACGAGGCGTGCGTCGCTTCGGTCTGCGATTTGCTCGGCATGAAGCGCCGCAACGCGACCTTCTTCATGTTCTTCGTCGTCGCCTTCTTCGCGGTTTTCAGCGCGCTCGGCTTCGGCGCGTGGGGCGGCATCACCCCGTTCGGCATGGACTGGCTCACGTTCTTCGATTTCGCCACGAACGCGGTCCTGATGCCGATTGTCGCAATCGTCACCTGCGTCTTCACCGGCTGGGTGCTGGGGCCCAAGGCCATCGAGGAGGAAGTCCTCAAGGGCGAGGCGCGCTTCGCCGCGCGCGGGCTCTACAACGTGATGGTCAAATACGTCGCGCCCGTTCTCATCGGCGCGGTGCTCGTCAGCGAAACCTGCCGCGCCCTCGGCCTCTTCGGCTGGAAAATCTGAGGCGGGAAACCGCATCCCTCCCGGGCCGCCATCCGCGGCCCGGTTTTTTTGCCAAGGTTTGGCAAAAATGGCCCGCTTTTGCCAAACATCGGCAAAACCGCCGGAGGCCGCGCGGCGGTCACTTGCCGGCGGCGCGACGCGCCAGCGCGCGGAGCCGCCGGAACGGGGCGGCGGCCAGCCGGACGAGCCGCAGGAGAGGCGACCGCTCCAGCCGGGCGAGGCGCTTCTTGAGCGCCTTCCCTTCCGCCTGCAAGGCGTCGCGCCGCGAGAGGAGCTTTTCCCGTTGCGCCAGAAGCCTGTCGCGCTTCCCGGCGAAGCGGAGGGCCGCCGTTTTCCGCACGGCGGAGCGGACGGACGGCAGGCCCGCGCGGTAGAACGCGTTCAGCTCCCGCACGGAAAGCACGGTCGCGAACCCGCCCCGCCACACCAGCTCCTCCACCGCAAGTCCGCTCTCCTCCTCCACCCATGCGACGAGGGCGGCCAGCTGGGAATCGTTGGCGTGTCCGCGGACGTTTCCGATCGAAAGGCCCGATTCGACGGTATCCGGCTGGATCTGCTGCAACGGGATGCCCCCCGCCTGCACGACCGGAACGCCGGCAAGCAGCTCCACCGCCTTGAACCAGAGGTCGTCGTTGCGGGGCGAAAGGCGCAGCATCGTCTCCGCGTCGAACAGTTTTTCCGGCAGGAGCCCCGGCGGATACAGCACGCCGCAAACGCCCGTGGCGAGCAACTGGTGGCTGGGCGTGTCCACGAGGCCCGCCAGGTCCTGCGGCCATTCGGAATACGGCAGGACCGTCCCCGCGTCCATCACCATCAGGTGCGCGCGGCAGGCGGAAACGGCTCCGGGGTGCTCGCCGAAGGACGCGAGCAGGGTTTCGAGCATCGTCGCGGGATAGATCTGGTCGTCGTCGACGGTGACGACCGCCTCGCCGGGATGCGCCTGGCGCGCGTAGAGGAGCTTGGTCGCCGGGCCCAGGTCTTTTTCGGCCCAGCGGACGGCCACCCGCCCTTCCGAAGAGGCAACCAGCGCGAGCAAATCTTCCGGCAGGTCCGCTTCGCCGCCCGGGAACTTCTCCTTCCCCAGCCACACTTCGATTGCATCGGGCGGGACGGTGCCGTCCAACACGGAGCGAACGGTCGCCGCCACGAAGCCG
The DNA here is from genome assembly GCA_017445365.1 of Kiritimatiellia bacterium. Lineage (GTDB taxonomy): Bacteria > Verrucomicrobiota > Kiritimatiellia > CAIQIC01 > Lenti-01 > RGIG3480. The sequence continues at coordinate 16,007 of JAFSUH010000051.1, forward strand.
ACGCGCGCCGGGTGGGAGGTGAGCGAAACCACGACCCGGGGATGCGGCGGGACCGGTTCGCCCAAAAGGGCGATGTCGGGAAAGCGCGCATGCCGTTCCTCCAGGGGCATCATCCGGCGGTGCAGGGGGCGGCCGGGGAACAGCTCTCCGTACACGGACGCCCAACGGGCGGAACCGGGGGCGTTGTAGCAGAGCCACGGCTTGCACCAGCCGGGGCAATGGAGGATTTCGATGCCCGAAACGAGGCCTTCCAGCGTGAGGGTTGCGTCCCCGTAAAATGCGCGAAGTTCCGGAAGGCAGCTGCGGTCGAGCAGGAACGTCCCGAAATTGGCGGAGACGGGCAACCACTTGGCCCGGTCGCCCAGGACGGCGTTGAAGGCGTCCTGGTCCATCAGGAAGTTTGTGCCGTGGAGCTTCCAATCGACGAGCTTTTCCGCGATGCCGTCCGCCCGCCAGCGGGCGAGGTCGAGGAGCATGACGCCGCTGTTGAAATACGTGTCGCGGGGAAGGCCCAACCGCCGGGGCATGCCCTTGCGCATCATCTTGAAGTCCGGGACGGCCGCGAGGGGTGCGCCTTCCAAATCCGTCTTCCAGAGGGCGGAAAGGTCCTTTTCCACCAGGATGTCGCCGTCGAGGTAGAGGATGCGGTCGAGTTCGGGAAAGATGTCGGCCAGATGGAACTTCTGGAGCGCCGAGGAGGAGACGTGCCCGTCGGCGCCGGTCAGCCCGTCGAGGACGGGGTCGCTTTCCCCTTCGCGCAGATCGACCGCGAAGCGTTCCCCGGCCAGCCCGGCGAGCAGGGCGCGGTCCTCCGGGGCGAGTCCGCGGGCGAGGACGTGGACGGCGACCTCCGTCCCCGGCGCGCGGCTGTCGCGCAGGGAGCGGACGGCGACGGCGGTGGGAAGGGCGTAGCCGGCGTCGGTGATGAAAACGGCGTGGATGGCGGAGGGGGGAGTCATGTGCGGGGAAAAATCCATGTTGCGTCCCGTTCCGTCAAGTCTTCGTCCGGCGACGGAACAAGAAACGCGGAAAGGCGAGGAGGGCATTCCCGAGACGGAACGCGCGGGAAGAACGGATGCGCCGGTTCTCCCGCCGTTGCGCCTCCAGTTGCGCATGCAAGGACGCGATTTTTTTCTCAAGCAGCGCAATCTTCCGGTTGCGACGGGCGACGGCGTCCTTCTGGCGGCGGAATTCTTCTTCCGTGCGCGTCTTGGAAAAGAGCCGGGCGACGGCGTCCTCCACGGGGTATTCCGCCGCAAGGCGTTTCCTTTCCGCCTCCGTCGTTTCCGCGAAAGCCTCCCCGGCCTTGCGGAACATCCGGTCCGCGATCGTGCCGAGCGCGGCGCGCGTCCGCCCGGAGAGAGTCCCGTCCCCGGCCCGCGCGACCGTCCAGAGGGCGTTTTGGACGTAGCAGGCGAAATCCTCCACCGGATGGCGGGTGGTCATCAGGGAATCTTCCCGGATCCGGCGGGAATACAGGCAATCGGGGATGCGGAGCGCCTTCCGGGCGCGAAGGGCGGCGTCGAGGACGAAAATGTCGTCCTTGTGGACCTGCCCCGCCTCGAAACGGAGGGCGGTCCTTCCGGGCATCTCGCGGCGGAGGAGCACCAGCCAGACCAGCGCCTTCCACTCGTTCGCGTCCATGCAGTCGCAGAAGAAGTCCTGTCCCGTCCGGGGCGCCGAAAAATCGCGCGAAAAGGCATACCGGCCCTTGAAGTCGGGGAAGCGGGCTTCCAGTTCCGGGGAATCGTACATCACCTCCGCCCCGAAAAACACGGCGTCGGGCTCTTCCGCTTCCGCGACGGAAAGGAGACGGGCGAAGGCCCCCGGGGCCAGCTTGTCGTCGGCGTCGCAGAGGTAGACCCATTTGCCTTCCGCCTCGTCGAGCAGGCGGTTGCGGGCCGCGTAGGCCCCCGCATGCGGCAACCGGAAAAACCGCAAGCGGGCATCCTTCCGGGCATATTCCGCGAGAATCCGTCCCGTTCCGTCCGTGGAGCCGTCGTCCGCGACGATGACTTCGATCCGCCTCCCGCCCTGCGAAAGAATCGAATCGAGGCATTCGGGAAGATGCCGCTCGACGTTGTACGCGGGAATCAGGACGGAAATCGAAGGCGTGTCCATGGGGTCGGTCCGGGGTTCGGGGTTGCGGGCGGCACGGGGGCGGGTTTTCCTTTCCGGGCGGCGGGCGCGGGGCCCGCGAGAGTTTCGCGGCCGGGCAGGCAATCGACCCGCGGGAGGTGCCGCATGGCGGCGAAGGTCCGGATGCCGTCGCCGGTGCCGGTCGTGTCCTTGCAGCAGATGGCGCCGGATTTCATGGGGAGGGGGATTTTTGGGGGTGGTTCCCGCCCGGGGACGGACGGCGCAGGCGCCGGAGGGCGGCGGCGAAAAGGTGCCGGACGGGATGCCGTTGCGCTTCGCGGAGGCGGGCGAGTTCCCGGCGGGTCTTCCGGAGCCGGGCGACGGCGGCGTCGCGGGAGGCCGACACGCGTTCCAAGCGGACGCAGGTGTCGAGAAGCAATGCCACCGTTTCCCGGGGTTTTTCCGCGGTGCGTTCCGTGAAAGCCGCGATCGTCCGTCCGCGGCAGGGGTGGGCGGCAAGGGCCGCCCAGGCGGCGGCCCGGTCCTTCCTGTCGGCGAGGGAATCCATGATCCATCCGCAACAGCGCCCGGCGACGGTGTCGGCGAACGTTTCCCCGACGGCGGCGGGGCCGGGTCCGGCGGCTTCCGCGGCGCGGCGGACGGATTCCGCTTCTTCGAGGACGCCGAAGCAAGAAACGATTTCGGCGAGGGAGAAGGACGTCCGGGAGGAACTGCCGCTTCCGATGCGGTAGTGGTAGCGTTTTTCGTCCGTGTACGCGACGCGGCGCGCCCCGAGGAGGATGCGGAACATCCCGCAGGGGTCTTCGCTTTTCGTCACGCGCGCGCCGCTCGTTGCCGCATAGGCGGCCTTGCAGAGGTCCGTGCGGACGATCTTGGCGCTGAGGTTGTAGGGCAACCGGCGCTCGACGTACGAGCGGACGAGGAACTCCTCGGCGGAACCGCTCCACGGCGGGCGGTTCATCCAATCGTCCTTCCGCCGGACGAGCATCTCCGGGCAATCCGCGTCCGGGTGGAGGATGCACCCGCACCCGGCCACGTCCGCCCCGGCGGCCCCGGCGCGGGCGAGGAGCAGTTCGCAGGCGTCCGGCTCCAGCCAGTCGTCGGGGTCGAGGAACGCGCACCAGTCGCCACGGGCGCGTTCGATTCCGGTCTTGCGCGCCCCCATGGTGCCGGCGTTCGCCTGCCGGACGACCTTCACGCGGGGGTCGCGCGCGGCGTACTCCGCGAGGATGGCGGGGGATCCGTCGGCGGAGCCGTCGTCCACGCAGACGATTTCGATGTCCCGCACCGTCTGGGCAAGGGCGGAATCGAGGCATTGGCGGAGGGTCGTTTCCGCGTTGAAGACGGCGAGAAGGATCGACACCTTGGGCCGGGAAGCGGGAGGAGGAACGGGTTCGGGCATGGCGGAGGAGATACAACCTTGCGTGCTTCGTCCCGTCAAGCCGCTTTCCCCGCCACTTCGCTTTTCCAGGGGAACGGAAAAGCGCCCCCGGTCCGTTCCCTAGCGGGAAAACAGGCGACTTTCCAGCATGGCCCTTGCCTTCCCGGCAAGCTTGCGGAGTTTCCGGGCCCCGCGCTTCCAGAACGGGTCCTTCACCGGCCCGGGCATCCGGCCCAGGTAGAACCACCGCAGGGACGGCTCGACCGAAAAGAGGGAACGGTTCTTCCGCAAAGCCTTCCAGATGGGGCCGTACCGGAAATTTTTCACGATGAGGTGCCGGTTCCTTTTGATTTCCCGGCCCACCTCTTCCAGCGAGCCGTACGAAAAGCCGAATTTCCGCGGGTCGCCTCCGACCGCGTAGATGCCGAGAATCGTCCGCCAGCATTTTTCGCAGTGGCAGCAGTTGCCCCCGCCGCGGGAGGAATAGCACACGCGCAGGGGAACGGGGATGCCCGTTTCCTCCGAAAAGCGCACGATGCCCCGGATCTTGTCCACGCGGTTGCATTCGTATCCGTCGTGCACGACCTCCGCCCCGCAGAAGCGGACGGCATTGTCGATCGACGGATCGGACGCGCAGGTGTATTTCCCCTTGTCCGCCGCCGTGAAGGTGGAGGCGATGTAGACCCTTTTCTTCCCCAGGGCATGGACGATCGGCGCCGCGTGGGCGATGATGCCGATTCCGTGCTGGAACCCATGCCACCAGGCGTCTCCGCTCTTCCGCACCAGCCGGTCCAGGACGTTCCGGTCCAGGAAGGTGCGCAGCCGGGATTTGACGAACCGGCACTCCACGCCGAAAGCACGGCCGACCTCCAGGTTGCTTTCCCGGACTTTCCGCCAGCTGTCTTCGTCGTCCAGCTTGACGTCCGCCCCCCACAACGTCACCAGATCCGGTTTTTCCTCCCGGTGCCGGATCAGCGTGAAGAACGCATCCACCCCGCCGGAGAAAAACGCCACGGCGCCCTTCGCATCCGCCGGGCGGTTCTCCTGAAGCGTTTCCGCCACCAGTTTGCCGCCGAATTCCATCCCCGGATGCATTCGTTCGTAGCCGCGCTTGAACTGCGCGATGCTCCCGTAAAAATCCCTGTCGCAGACGGGAACCCGTATCTCCGCGTTGCAGACCCAGGCGATCGGCAGGATGTTGGCGAGAAACGGAATCACCAGCACCCCGGCGGGCACCGACGAGATGTCGCAGCCGTATTCCACCGAAAACTTTTCGTTCCGGAAAGCCTTCTTCCATTTGCCGGCGACGCGGTATTCGCAATCGATCCTTTTCCCGTCCGTGACGACCGGCCAGCCGATGTCGATCCGGTTCCCCTTCCCGCATTTCTCCCGGAGGAGACGGATTTTCCGCCGGAGGTCCCGGATTCCCCAGTCGCCTTCTTCCCATTCGGCATGGATGGCGCATTTGGCTCCGTCCCCGCAGGAGAAGCGGAGGACACGGGGATGGGCGCCGGAACACAGGACGGGCTCCTTGAGCATTTCTTCGCCGTTGACCGCGAAACTCCGGAAATGGATCCACAGGGGCCGCGTCTCGCCCCTCGCGTTGCAAGCCGAGCAGGAAAGCCCTCCCAGTTGCACCTCCAGCGTCGTCCCGCCGGGGCGGCGGACCGAAAAGTCGAGCGTGCCGCCCCCGGCCTCGCAACGGTATGCCGGGCCGGACGCCCCCTTCCGGACGCTCTTCCGGAAAGGAACGGGAGATTCGATTTGGATCCCGTCGATCGTGCCGCGGGCATCCTTCAGCTCGATGACCGCCGTCCTGCCGGGATTCCCGCGCGGATTCCGCCCGTGCATTTCCTCCAAGAACGCCTCCGCGGGGGAGCCGGCCGTGCGCCCGTCCGTTTGCAGCAATTCCTTCCACCAGCGGAACGCCAGGGGCGAATACGCGTCGTTCCACGGTTTGATGGCGTCGGCGAAGTGGATGACGACCGGATTCTTCCGCCCCTCGTCCCACTCCGCCTCCGGGAGGGCCCGCTGCAACCCTTCCGAGCGGGACCATGCGGTGTCGTCGTCCACCGGATATTTGGTCATGACGTTGTACCGGAACGGCAGGTTCGCGACATGCCCGGCGCAAACGACGTTCAAAACGTCCTGGTCCTGGACGTCGTAGCCCCTCCCAAGCGCTTCCTCGAACCGTTCCTCCAGGTTCCCTTCCCGCATTTTCCCGAGATCCATCAGCAGCACGCCGGCGTTCACGTAGTGCTCCATGTCCGGCAGGCCGAGCCGCCGGGCGTGGTACGCCCCGGCGTTCGGGGACGGGAAGCTGTAGAACGAGATGGCGCGCACGCCCGCGAGACAGCACCCGCCGAGCTCCGTTCCGTGCAGGCCGGAGAGATCCCCGCACACGACGACATCCGTGTCCAGATAGATGCATTTTCCGACATCCGGCAGCAGGGAGGGAAGCCGGAGCCGGTAGAACGTCGGCGCGGAGATGTGGGGAATGCGGCTCTCCGCGGGAACGAAACCGTCTTCCATCCGCATCGGATGGAGGGAGCAGTTCCCGCGCGCAAGGCAGACCTCCCGGATGCGTTGCAGGCTTTTTTCCGCGAAATCGCCGTGCAGCAGGAGGTGCAAGTCGTAGCGGGTGCCGCGGTCGGCGTTCCGCAGGAGCGAGGAAACGGCGACCAGCAACGGCCAGGCATAGTTCTCGTCCGCCGCCATGACGACCGGGATGCCCTTCGTTCCTCCGTTCATGTCCGCCATCTCCCGTGGGTGTCTAGAACTGGTTCTTCCATTGCTTGATGTTGTCCCGCTGGATGCGCAACGACACGGGAATCCGCGCGTCGATCCTCTCCTGGAGCGTCCCGGCGACGTCTTCCGCCGGCACGACCGGCAGGTTCGTGTCCCTTGCGATTTCGGTTGCGCGGTTGTCGAGGGCGACGATCAGCGCCCGCCGCCCCCTGTTCAGGGCGTGGCAGCCCCCGTGCAGCCGGGTGCCGACATAATCGATTCCGCCGCGGTCCAGAAGCCCGTCGAAGGCTTCCAGGGAACGTTCCAGCACCCGGATCTTCGTCCGCGGGATGCCGGAAAGGGCCAGGAGTTCCCCGAAGTAATCCTTGTCCCGGTTCCCCTGCGGCCAGAAGAAGGTTTCCCGGTAGTTGCCGAGGAGCGTTTCGATCAGGAACGCGTCCCTTTCCGGGTCTTTCCGGTGGGCCGTCAGGGTGAAGACGGCGGAAGGCGCCTTCCCCGCCGGGATGCGGGCCATCCTCCTGGAGGAAAGGCCCCAGAGCGTCACGCAGTTGGTGTTGACGACGTTGCGGAACCCCATCTCTTCCATGCGGCGTTCCGTGTACGCGTCCCGGACGCAGTGGAGGCGGTCCCGGCTCAGGATGCTCCGGTAGAGCGCCCGGGATTCCTCCGATATCCCGGGGCTGTACCGGTTCCACCCGCAGGCGAGCAGGACGATGTTCCGGTACGCGGATCTGTCCACGCCGCCTTCCATTTTCCAGAGGTTGTACTTCCCGACATGCGGGCAGAGGATGTTCGTCCCGCAGACGATCTGCAAATCGGCCCGCTTCATGGCTTCTTCGCAACGCCTGTCTACGGGGGCGTGGGTCGGCACGTCGATCCTCCGGTAGCGGAAGAACGGGAAACACCGGGCGAGCACCCGGTTGCAATACCGCATGATGATCTCGTCGCCGAGGTTGTCCGTCCCGATGGCGGGATTGTGGACGATCAGGATTTTCCTGGACAGGGGCGTCACCGCATCCTCGCAAGAACCATGGCCTTTCCTCCGCGGGAGATGCCTACCCCCGGTTCGTCCCTTCGGTTCGGGGGAACGCGCGACGGACGCGGCGGAAAAGCGCCCGGAGCGGGCGGAACGGGGCGGTGGCGAGCCGCCCGATGCGGCAGGCCGCCGAGGCTTCGACGGCCTCGAGGCGCGCCGTGCGCTTCCGCAGGGCTTCGCGCGTTTTTTCCAGCGCCGTGCGCGTTTTTTGCAGCGCCGCGCGCGTTTTTTCCAGCGCCCCGCGCGTTTTTTCCAGCGCCCCGCGCGTTTTTTCCAATGTCCCGCGGGTCTTGCCCAGGGCTTCGCGGGTCTTCTCCAGGACCTCCCGCGTTTTTCCGTGCCGCCTTGCTTCCGCCCGGAAGCGGATGGCTTCGCGGTAGATGGCGGCGATGGCTTCGGGGTCCTTTTCGAAGAGCGCGGCGAGGGAGCGGCCGCACGCCGCCGGGTCGCTCGCCCAGAGGCCCGTGATGGAGGCGGGCTCCATCCCCTCCCCCCCGGCGGCCTGGCGCAGGAAATGCTCGCCGGTGATCTTGCGCAGGTGGACGGGGGGGCAGACCTTCGCGAGGCGGCGGATGTAGTCGTAATCGATCAGGATGCGGAGCCGCTCGTCGTAGGGACCGACCTCGTCGGCGAGGCGCTTGGTGTGGAGGATCTGCTTGTGGTTGATGCGGTTGAAGAGGCGGATGTCCTCGAAGGAAACGTCGGCGTCGTTCTCCACCCGGCGGCGGATTTCCCTGCCGTCGGAGTCGAGATAGACCGCCCAGGTGTCGGAATGAACGAATTCCGCGTTTTCCTTTTCCGCGAGGGCGACGAGTTCGGCCAGGTGGTCGGGATAAACGATGTCGTCGTCGTCCATGTAGGCGATGTATTTCGTCCCGGCGAGGGCAAGGCCGGCATTGAGCGCCGCGGCCTTGCCGAGGTGCGGGCGGTCGTGGAGCTCGATGCGGGAATCGCCGAAGGACGAAACGATGTCCGAAACGTCCTCCCCGCCGTCGTTGACGACGAGGAGCCGCCAGTCGCGGAAGGACTGGTCGAGAATCGACCGGATGGCCGCCGGGAGGAAATGCCGGCGGTTGCAGGTCGGAAGGACGATCGTGACGAGGGGCTTGGCAACATCCATGCGGACAACTCTAGCCGAAGCCCTTCCCGCCGCAACAGCTTTCTTCGTCCGCCCGGCCCGCCGACGCGCCGCCAACGGTTTTGCCAATGTTCGGCAAATTCGGGGCGTTTTTGCCAAACATCGGCAAAATGCAAAAGCGCGCGGCGCATGCCGCGCGCGTCCGCAC
>JAFSUH010000052.1 GCA_017445365.1 Kiritimatiellia bacterium
GATTTCATGTTTTCCTGCGAGATTACGGAAATTGAATTTCCAATCGTGCTCTTTCCACCCCTTTTCCGCCCTCTCTCCCGCTTCCCGGCCCTCCCTTTTCCCGACATCTCATTTTCATGCGAGATTACGGAATTTGCACTTCCACCCATTGAAATCCCGCCCCATCCGCCTCTTCCTCCGTACTCTTGTTTTCCTGCAAGATTACGGAATTTCCCACTTCTTTTTACCCTCTCGCCCTCCCCGAAGCCGGAATATCGTGCGGGATTACGGAAATTCATCCCCCTTCAAACCGCATCCCCTTTTGCCCCGCTGGGGGATGCGGCATCTTGCCGCGTGGTGGGGGATGCGGCATCTTGCCGCGTGCTGGGAGATGCGGCATCTTGCCGCGTGGAAAAATCTGCGACGGACTTCAGGCGTTTGTGGCGATTGGCAAGGCGTCCCCGGTCCGGGGCGTGTTCCCTCCCGCGGCGCAAGCGTGCCGAAGGGCGAATTTCATGCGTCACTTCGCGGCACAAGCCGCGCCATGCCCCGCGGCGCGGGAGAGCAGATGCCGGAAATGCAACCAGAGACGCCGTCCTTCCGCCCGAATCCCCGCTTGCCGGAGGGCCGCAAGCATCCGCTCCCGTCGCGCTTCCGCCACCCCTGCCTTCTCCCCCTCCCCTCCCGATTTCATGTTTTCCTGCGAGATTACGGAAATTGAATTTCCAATCGTGCTCTTTCCACCCCTTTTCCGCCCTCTCTCCCGCTTCCCGGCCCTCCCTTTTCCCGACATCTCATTTTCTTGCAAGATTACGGAATTTGCACCTCCAACCCTTGAAATCCCGCCCCCTCCGCCTCTTCCCCCGCAGCCCGGGTTTTCGTGCGAGATTACGGAAATCTCTCCGCGCTTCCGCGGCAGAATCCTGTCGTTCCTGCCCAAAAATCCTGGTACCCCATCCGCTTTTTCATGGTTCGTCCTCCAACTCGCCGATCCACCGCCGCAGGGCGGTCCGGTCCACGTCGAGGGACTCGTCGTCGCACAGTTCCCTGAAAACTTCGATCACCCGTTGCCGCGTCTTGGCGTCCCCGTTGCGACCAGCTTGCACGGCCAAATTGAAGGCATGTTCCCGGTTGGCGGGGTAGAACCCTTCGCCCGTGAGCACTTCCCGGAGCCACGCTTCCCACGCGTCTCCCCCTTTCAACTCGGCAACCCACCCGCCCAAACGGTTTTGGTTCACCCTGTAGGAATCACGTACACGCATTTCGGCCAGAACTTCGATGACCCGTTGCCGGGTCTTTTTGTCCGCATCGCGGCCAATTCTGAAAACATCCTCGTAAACCATCCACCGGTCACGATTCCCGAAACGTTTGTCGGCCACCGCTTCGCGCAACCACTCTTCCCAATGATCCGGGGCTAGGCGCATTCCAACCCGGACGGCGGTTTGCCGAAGTCCGTCATCTTCCGTTTCCCGCATGATTTGCCGGACAAAAAGGCTTTCCTCTGCTCCTCCGAACCGTACAAGTGCCCAAAGTGACGCCCCTGTCAATTGCCGTTCCAAGGCATCCCCTCCGCCATGAAGACCACCTTCGACGAACCTGACCAACATTTCGGAGACATCCTCGTCGGAAAGTCCCATCCCCATTGCGAAAGATGCCAAATCTTCATCCGGCAACGGGTCTTCCGGACACCTGCAACACAACAGGATATCTCTTGCAATGTCCTCGGCCCTCCGTTCCTCGCCGAATCCCGGCACGACGCCCATGTGCAATGCCACCGCAACCAGAATCCATTTCTTCATTCTGCTCTCTCCGTTTTCATTACCAACTTTGAGGCTCTCGCGTCATGTTGGAGAGCCCAACCTTCAAATTGGTTTCGACAGCATGCCTGTCGATTCCGTGGATTGGCCCGGCTGGGATGACGACGGCATCGGATTCGGCATATCCATACATCAAAAGCCGATGCAGCAATTGTCGTTGCTGCAATTGCCCATAACCGCCATTGGGGGCGTTTGCGCACCAATCTTGGGGAAGCCACGATTGTTGAACAAGATTGCTGGACAAGGACGCCGTCTGTCCTCCGCTTGCACGGCTTTCGTAAATGTCGGGCAATCCGCAGGCGTGTCCCAGTTCATGTGCCAACGACCTGCTGGTGGCATTGGTCGTAATCGTTACGCCAGCCTTTGCATCCGAAACTGTCCATGTCAGTGCGTTGTAATTCGCACCATCGAATCGGTTGATGCAATAGACCTCAATCCCGCCTGTATTGCTCGACCACGATTGCAACTGCCCGTATTCCTCGAAGTTGTTGGTAACGGAAATCTCAAGCCAATCCGTCTTGTTGGTGTAGACATCGGACGTCAACTGGAAGTTGATGGCGGCTTGTTCCCAAATCTGATTCGCCACGGCGAGCAATTCGTCGAAATGTTCCACCGTCATGGCGGGGTTGTTCCCGTTGTCGTCGCGGACGATGTGGAGATACACATTGACATCCTTCTTCTCCAGTACCGTCCCGCGCAGGCGGGCAGGGCGCAAGGTGCTGTTCGAGACCGTCACGATGGCGACCCAATCCCCTGTCCGTGTTGCCGCGAGGTGCACCTCCCGTCCCCAGTTCGTGCCGCCAACGAAGTCCATTCCCGCACCCGAGACTTCCCAATGAATGTCGGAGTCGGGAATGTTCGTGGGAAGCACCGTCGCCACGCAGGTGATTTCCCGGGTTGGTTCCGTCCCGCTCGGATTGACCACCAGTGGCGCCCCGTTCGTCGTGATGTGTTCGAGCCGGAAATCCATCGGCACGGCCCACGTCCATTCGACGCGGAAGGGATAGTCTTCCCGTCCCAAGCGCACCTCGTTGTCCCCGCCGTTCGGCAAATCGGGCCAATCGTACAAATCTACCCGAAAACTCCCGCCCGCCAGGTTCGTGATGCTGTCCGTGACCTCGAAATCCTCGAAAACCTTGGCGCCATTTGCCCACCACACTTGGTTGCCGTCCACGGTGATGGCATCGTCCACAAGTCCCGACACGGCAACGCGAACGGGAAGGGCATTGGACATGGGCGGCGCTCCCGTGACGACCAGTTGCGCTTTATGAACCGGATCTTCGGGCCATGA